>CAZBBS010000157.1:0-5360 GCA_964490145.1 uncultured Enterobacteriaceae bacterium | reverse complement strand
ACGAGATTCGTGATGTCAGTCGCGTGTCCTACGATATCAGTAGTAAACCACCGGCTACCATTGAGTGGGAGTAGGGCTCCTGTCTGGAGTTCACTCCTGCCAGATCAACTTCAGTCTTCAAGTCGGATAATACATGCGGGAAACAGACCAGGATCATGAAGTCTGGATGGCCAGGGCCATTGAGTTGGCCCGGCATGCTGAGGCTGCTGGTGAGGTCCCGGTTGGTGCAGTTGTTGTTTGTGATGGAGAACTTATAGGAGAGGGGTATAACCAGCCGATCCTTTCACATGACCCCTCGGCTCATGCTGAAATCATTGCCCTGAGGGATGCTGCCCGTCACCAGCACAATTATCGCTTACCTGGATCCACCCTGTACGTCACCATTGAACCCTGCACGATGTGTGTGGGAGCCATTATTCATGCTCGTGTTGAAACGGTGGTTTTTGGAGCCCTGGAGCCGAAAGCCGGGGCACTGGTGAGCCACCTGCAGCTGCATAGCCAGTATATGTACAATCACCGGCCAAATGTGATCCAGGGGGTTCTTGAAGAGTCTTGCCGGGCGCTCATTACAAAGTTCTTTCGGGAAAAGCGCAGCAAATAACGCGTGCGGCCGTACCGATGTCAGCGCGGTTTGTCTTGCTGGTCTGCCATCCGGTCGAGATTGCCCACGTCCAGCATGGGGGCAGCATCAATATCCTGGGCATCCATCATGGCGGCAACTTTTTGCAGTGATGCAATGATCATGTGCTGCTCCCAGTCCTCAAGTCCCTTGAACTGTCTGACAAAACTTTCCTGAAGTGGGGTTGGTGACCGTTTAATGGTTTCCTTGCCAAGCTCTGTCAGGTTTGCGTGAACCTTGCGTTTGTCCACTTGAGATCGTTGCCGGATGACGAACCCTCTGGCTTCCAGTCGGTCCAGAATGCTGGTAACGGTTGCCTGGCTCAGGTTCACATCCATGGCCAATTCGCCAATGGATACATCACCCTGCTGCCGAATTGACTGCATCAGGAGTAATTGCGGTGTGGTCAACCCCGTTTTTTTTACCAGCTCACGTGAATGCAATTCAGTGGCTCGCATCATACGGCGCAGAGCAATCAGAACGCTTTCAATCTGCTTCTTCTTCATCTGGATTGCTTTGGAATTTGGAGACGGCATAGTTTAACGGCTAAAGCCAATATTAAGGATGATTTTTAGCATGCATTGCAATATCAGCGGTTTTCGCAATACCAGCGAAAATTTAGTATACTAAACAAAATTCTCAATCTACATCGTCTTTTGTCCTGCCTCATTAAAATTAAAAGATATATAAAACAATAAGATAAATGTATCTTTTTTTATATTGGTTCAATAGCCGCCCTATTTAATAAATTGAATACGAAACAATATCTGAAAGCGAGTGATTAATATGACCGAAAAATCATCAGGTGCCGTCACCCATAAAACAATCAGCATTGAACAAAATGACATTCCAGCTCCGCCATCCCTGAATGAACTACCTAAAGACCAGCATTATGGTGAGGCCCCTGAAGAGGTTCGTGATACGGAACAATATCAATCGGAATACGTTGAAAACTTCGTAGAGCGCTGGGATGAACTTATTGACTGGGAAGCCAGGGCCGAAGGCGAGGGCCGCTTTTTTATCGATAAACTCAAGGAACTTGGAAAATACAATATCCTGGATGCGGCGACCGGGACCGGATTCCACTCCGTGCAGCTTCTCAAAGCCGGCTTTAATGTGACCAGTGCAGATGGCAATGCCCAGATGCTGGTGAAAGCATTTGATAATGCCAAGGAAAGAGGGCACGTGATGCGGACAGTTCACGCTGACTGGCGCTGGCTGAACCGGGACGTGCAGGACCATCTTTATGATGCGGTCATCTGTCTGGGCAATTCATTTACTCATCTATTTGAAGAGCACGATCGCCGACGTGCCCTGGCTGAATTTTATGCCGTACTCAAGCATGACGGGGTGCTGATTATCGACCAGAGGAATTACGACGGCATCCTGGACCAGGGCTTCAATTCCAAGCACAAGTACTACTACTGTGGTGAAAAGGTGTCAGCCGAGCCGGTGTATGTCGATGACGGTCTTGCCCGTTTTCAGTATTCATTCGAGGACGGATCCAAACATCACCTGAACATGTTTCCTCTGCGCAAGGATTACCTGCGTGGACTTATATATGACGCGGGTTTTCAGAAGATCGATACTTTCGGAGATTTTCAGGAAACCTATCAAGAGGACGATCCAGACTTTTTCGTTCACATCGCCCATAAGGATTACTATGCCAAATGAACTATCCAGGGCTGAGGCCCAGACCGAGTCCTACTATGACAGTAGTGACGCGGACAAATTCTATGAAACTGTATGGGGTGGTGAAGATATTCACATTGGCCTGTACATGGACACTGATATCATCAAGGAGGCCAGCCATAAAACGGTACAGGCAATGGTCGCAAGCCTGCAAAATCTGAAAGCAGACAGCCGGGTAATTGACCTGGGCGCCGGATATGGTGGTTCAGCCAGGTATCTTGCCAGCACGGCTGGTTGCAATGTTACCTGCTTGAATATAAGCGAAGTGCAGAACAGGCGTAACCGTGAATTGAATCAGCAGCAAGGCCTGTCGGAGAAAGTTCGAGTACAGCATGGCAGCTTCGAGGACATTCCCTGTGACTCATCCTCAATGGATCTTGTCTGGTCACAGGACTCCTTTTTGCACAGCAGCAATAAGGATCGGGTAATGGAAGAGATTGCCAGAATCACCGCACCCGGTGGCGAACTGATCTTTACAGATCCAATGCAGGCCGATGATTGTCCCGCCGGCGTGCTTCAGCCTGTGTATGACAGGCTTAACCTGGAGTCTATGGGATCGTTTGCCTGGTACCGGGATAAACTCGGCTCCCTGGGATTTGATGAAGTCAGTATTCTCGATCTAACACCTCAGCTTCGGAACCATTATGATCAGGTGCGTATGGATCTTCAGTCCAGGTATGACAGTCTGACATCCACGATCAGCACCGGGTATATGGACCGGATGATCACGGGACTGGAAAACTGGGTGAGTGCGGCAGATGCGGAAAATCTTGCCTGGGGTATTCTGCATTTCCGCAAGTCAGGTAAGCAGTAGTATCGACCATGGGGCAGGTGAACCTACCTCCTTCAGAAGGTGAAAGCTCCCCTGACAATCGTCAGGGCCTGTCATCCGATCCCCTCATTTTTTTTACCGTGTTGTTCCTGGTTTTAATGATTTTACTGGCCACGCTGGTGGATCATGAGGGCACGGCGTCATTACTGTTTGCACTTCAGGATGGCGTTGTTGAAAAATTTGCGTGGCTGTTTTCGCTAACGGTAAGTGGTCTGCTGGTATATGCACTTTGGCTGGCATTCTCACGATTCGGTGATATTCCCCTGGGGCCGGATGGCAGTGAACCGGAGTTTGGCACCATCGCCTGGATTTCCATGCTGTTCAGTGCCGGGATGGGAATAGGGCTGGTGTTTTTTGGTGTGGCGGAACCCCTGCTGCATTTTCTCTCGCCCCTGCAATCCTCGCCTCAAACCGTCGCTGCTGCCCGGGAGGCCATGCGGCTGACCGTGTTTCACTGGGGACTGCATGCCTGGGGTATCTATGCCATCCTGGGGCTGGCCTTGGCCTACTGTCATTTCCGCCTGGGTGAGCCGTTGTCGATCCGCTCGACCTTAATTCCCATACTGGGGAAACACACCCACAATTGGCCCGGCAAACTCCTCGACATCATTGCCGTTCTCGGGACCCTGTTTGGTCTTGCGACATCGCTTGGACTGGGAGCCTCCCAGATCAATGCCGGGTTGAATGAGTTGTTCGGCACCAGTGTCAGTGTCAATGTTCAGGTGGCAATTATTGTCGTGGTTACATTTTGCGCCACCCTGTCTCTGGTTCTTGGTCTCAAGACAGGAATAAGGCGCCTCAGTGAATTCAATATGCTGCTGGCACTAGGGCTCATGCTGTTTGTTCTGGTTGCCGGTCCGACCGCCGTTCTACTCAGAGGGCTGCCTGACCTGCTGGGCAATTACCTGCAGGGAGTTGTGGGCCTGAGTCTGAGTACGCATCCTTTCAGAAACCTGGAGTGGCAGAAGTCCTGGACAATTTTTTACTGGGCCTGGTGGCTGTCGTGGTCTCCTTTTGTCGGTATGTTCATTGCGCGAATATCCCGGGGCAGGACGGTGAAGCAGTTTGTCCTGGGCGTGTTATTACTGCCAACAACCATGAGCATGGTCTGGTTTGGCATCTTTGGTGGCGCGGCCTTACGGCTGGAGCTGTTTGAGGGGATAAACCTGGCCGCAGCCGTAGAGGAAAATTCATCCACCGCTATATATGCCCTGTTGAACCATTTCCCACTCGCGACGCTGGGAAACTGGGTAGCAATATTTCTGGTGGCCATCTTTTTTATTACGTCATCTGATTCAGGCTCATTTGTAGTGGATATGCTGACCTCCGGAGGCCACCCCAATCCACCGGTATGGCAGCGGGTATTCTGGGCATCTACTGAAGGCATGCTGGCAATTATTCTCCTGGTTCTGGGTGGGCTGACAGCCCTGCAGGCTGGAGCTGTCAGCATGGGGCTACCGTTTTGCCTGATTCTGCTTGGCGTTGTCTGGTCGCTGCACCGCCACCTTGCAGCAGAGCTGCGCAACAAGTCCGTCTAAATCTTTCCTCCGTCCAGAATTTCCCACCTGTTATCAGCTCGGCCCCGGGCTTTCGTATGGTCTTATAGCTGTGCGCCAGAATGGCGCACCAAAACTGTGCGGCGGTATATGGAAGCGCACCACGACAACGCCAACTGCGATCCCTTCACAGTGGCACAAGCCTGTTTTTTCTGGGCCTCTTAGCTTATTTTCCTTTAAAAACAATCAGATAGAATAGTTGGCAAGGTCCTTGCTATGACAAGGACAGGAAATTATTGCTTTCCTGCAAAAAATCACTTGAACGTCTTTTTGCAAAAGACTCATTAGGAGAAAAGTTATGAAAAAATCGCTGATCGCCACTTTCAAGAAGCCACTGGCAGTGACAGCAATCTCAATGGCCATCGCGACGGTTTCAGCACCTACTTATGCTGAACTTTCCGGCAACGTCAGTGTGACCAACAACTACATCTGGCGCGGACTTACCCAGAGCATTAACGAAGCGGCTATCCAGGGTGGTCTTGATTACTCCAGTGAGTCCGGTTTCTACATGGGAACCTGGGCGTCCAACGTGTCATATGATTCCGACGATGCCTATTCCTACGAGCATGACCTGTACTTCGGTTTTGCCGGTGAGACTGACACCCTGAGCTACGACATCGGTTACCTGTACTACAACTACGATGAAAATGCCGGTTACGAC
>CAZBBS010000156.1:0-5406 GCA_964490145.1 uncultured Enterobacteriaceae bacterium | reverse complement strand
ACCGCGAAAAAAGAGCGCAAATTTTACGTGCGGACAAAATTCCCGTCAATAGCTATTTGCACTTATTTCTATAAAAAAGTGGGGCTCACTCCCTCTTTTTGCCCTGTCCACGCTAAGGACAGGGCCTGAAACCCAATCAGGCGCCTTTTGTAATGATGGACTCGGCGATGGCGTTGGGCACTTCAGCGTATTTCAAAAATTCCATGGTATAGGTGGCGCGGCCCTGAGTTGCTGATCGCAAATCAGTGGAATAGCCAAACATCTCGGACAGCGGCACCTCGGCATTGATAACGGTGCCTGAAGGGCTGTCGGTCATACCCTGGACCATGCCGCGGCGACGATTCAGATCACCCATAACATCGCCCATATAGTCGTCAGGCGTCACTACCTCTACCTTCATTACCGGTTCCAGCAGGGCTGCATCTGCCTGTAGTGCACCTGCTCTCAGTGCCATGGAACCGGCAATTTTGAAGGCCATTTCGCTGGAGTCCACATCATGGAAGGACCCGTCAAACAGGGTTACCTTCATCGCCAGCAGTGGATAACCTGCCAGGCAGCCGTTTTTCATCTGCTCCTGAACACCCTTGTCCACGGCAGGAATATATTCCTTGGGCACCACTCCACCCACAATGCCGTTAACAAATTCGTATTCAGCATCAACCGGCAGCGGCTCAAGCCTAAGCCACACATGCCCGTACTGGCCTCTTCCGCCAGACTGTTTGACATGTTTGCCTTCAATTTCAACGGCCTTGCGAATGGTTTCACGATAAGCCACCTGGGGTTTACCGATATTTGCTTCCACGCCAAATTCACGGCGCATACGGTCAACCAGTACATCCAGATGCAGCTCTCCCATACCGGAAATAATCGTCTGACCTGACTCCTCATCGGTCTCGACACGGAATGAAGGATCTTCCTGGGCCAGTTTACCCAGGGCGATGCCCATTTTTTCCTGGTCAGCCTGGGTTTTTGGTTCAACGGCCACGGAAATAACCGGTTCCGGGAAGTCCATTTTTTCCAGGGTGATTTTGCTGTTTTCAGCACACAGGGTCTCACCCGTGGTGACATCCTTCAGACCAATGGCTGCCGCAATATCCCCGGCCAGCACTTCCTTTATTTCCTCTCGGGAATTGGCATGCATCTGCACCATGCGGCCCACACGTTCCCGCTTACCCTTGAGAGGGTTATAGACTGCATCACCGGAATTCAGCTTGCCGGAATAAACCCGGAAAAAGGTCAGCGTCCCAACAAAGGGGTCAGTCGCAATCTTGAACGCCAGGGCGGCAAATGGCGCATTATCATCGGCTTCGCGGGTATCGATAGTTTCACCATCGTCCAGTACCCCCTCAATCGCCTTGACTTCTTTCGGCGAAGGCATGTACTCAATGACCGCGTCCAATACGGCCTGCACACCTTTATTCTTGAACGCTGAACCACAGAAAGTCGGTACGATTTCATTAGCCAGCGTACGCAGACGGATACCTTTCTTGATATCCGCTTCGGACAGCTCCCCTTCTTCCAGGTACTTTTCCATCAGCTCTTCATTGGCTTCTGCGGCTGACTCAACCATCTGCTCACGCCAATGTTCGCAATCGGCAACCATGTCTTCCGGAATATCACCATATTCAAAGGTGGTGCCCTGGTCGTTTTCATTCCAGATGATGCGTTTCATCTTGACCAGATCAATAACGCCCTTGAACTGATCTTCAGCGCCAATAGCCAATTGCATGGGCACAGCCTTGGCACCCAGGCGCTCTTTCATCTGCTTGACCACTTTCAGGAAGTCAGCACCGGCACGGTCCATCTTGTTGACGAACACCAGGCGGGGTACTTCATAACGGTTGGCCTGGCGCCAGACAGTTTCAGTCTGCGGCTGCACACCGGAGCTGGCACAAAGGACAACAACAGCACCATCAAGAACGCGCAGGGAGCGTTCTACTTCGATGGTGAAATCGACGTGGCCCGGGGTGTCAATGATATTGATGCGATGCTCATCGAACTGGCTGTCCATGCCGTTCCAGAAACAGGTGGTGGCCGCAGACGTGATGGTGATACCACGTTCCTGCTCCTGCTCCATCCAGTCCATAACCGCAGCACCGTCGTGTACTTCACCAATCTTGTGGGAAATACCGGTATAGAACAGGACACGCTCAGTGGTGGTGGTTTTACCAGCATCCACATGAGCGCAAATTCCTATGTTCCGATAACGGTTAAGGGGTGTCTTCCTGGCCACAGCAAAAACCTCAGGTATCCCAGGGTTATAGCAAGTCTGACGTTAGAAGCGGTAGTGCGAGAATGCGCGGTTGGCTTCAGCCATACGATGCACGTCTTCGCGTTTCCTGACGGCACTGCCACGACCTTCTGCGGCATCCATGATTTCACCGGCAAGACGCAGTGCCATGGATTTTTCGCCACGATTACGGGAGTGCTCAACCAGCCAGCGCATGGACAGGGCGTTGCGACGATCCGGACGAACTTCCACAGGCACTTGGTAGGTAGCACCACCAACACGGCGGGATTTCACTTCCACCAGAGGGGCGATATTTTCCAGGGCTGTTTCAAAGGCTTCGAGGGGATCTTTGCCGGATTTGCTGGCAACCACATCAAGGGCACCATAAACGATTTTTTCGGCAACAGATTTCTTGCCATCAACCATCACGTGGTTCATGAACTTGGCAAGGGTTTTATTTCCAAATTTAGGATCTGGGAGTACTTCCCGTTTTGCGACAACGCGTCTTCTTGGCATGTTTTCCTCTCTTCAGGTTTGTCCGGAATGGTGGCTGTTGCCAATATCCGGCCTTACTGGAATTGAAGTGTTAAAAATTAATAAATATCAATTACTTGGGTCGTTTAGTGCCGTACTTGGAACGGGCCTGTTTCCTGTCGGAAACCCCGGAAGTATCCAGGCTGCCACGAACAGTGTGGTAACGCACACCCGGCAGGTCCTTGACCCTGCCGCCCCTGATCAGGATCACGGAGTGTTCCTGCAGGTTGTGACCTTCACCACCGATGTACGAACTGACTTCATAGCCGTTGGTCAGGCGTACACGACAAACCTTACGCAGTGCTGAGTTAGGTTTTTTCGGAGTGGTAGTGTACACACGAGTACACACGCCACGACGCTGCGGGCAACCCTGCAGAGCCGGTACGTCACTCTTGTCGATCTTGCTTTTCCTGGGCTTGCGAACCAGCTGGTTAACAGTCGCCATTTATTGCTCCAGTGCTTACTTTTACTTAGCGTTAAATTAAAGAGGCGCGATTGTAATGATCACGCCCCACCTAGTCAACTATTCGGAGCCAGCAGGCAAGAGACTGGAGACAGGTGGTTCAATGAAGCCCCCACCCTGTTTCCTGTCTCTTGCATCCTGTCTCCGTGTTTATTCTTCGCCTGCTTCCTCGGCAGAATTCGCTGCTGATTCGGCAAGTGCCTCGATCAGGGCAGATTCCACTTCGCTGGCAGATGGACCTTCATCCATGGAGTACCTGGCTTCTGCCTGACGCTTGCGGTTTTCGTGGTAAGACAAACCGGTTCCGGCTGGAATCAGACGCCCCACTACCACGTTTTCCTTCAGACCCTGCAGGTAATCCCGCTTGCCGGTAACCGCCGCTTCGGTAAGAACACGTGTGGTTTCCTGGAAAGAGGCAGCAGAAATAAAGGACTCTGTGGCCAGGGAAGCCTTGGTGATACCCAGCAGGATGCGCTCGTATTTGGCCGGATCCTTGCCTTCTTCCACCAGACGCTCGTTTTCCTTCAGGACACGGATGTATTCAACCTGCTCACCCTTGATGAAACTGGAATCACCCATATCCATGATTTCAGCCTTACGCAGCATCTGACGCACAATAACCTCAATATGTTTGTCATTGATGCGTACACCCTGCAGGCGGTAAACGTCCTGGACTTCGTTCACGATGTAGCGAGCCAGGGCCTCAATACCCTTGAGGCGCAGAATGTCGTGCGGATTGGGAGGACCATCTGACACTACTTCACCACGCTCAATGTACTCACCTTCGAACACGGTCATCTGACGCCATTTCGGAATCAGCACTTCATAGTGTGAGCTGCCATCAATCGGGTTAACACCGTCAGCGGGTGTAATCACCAGACGACGCTTGCCCTTGGTCTCTTTACCGAAGCTGACAGTACCGGAAATCTCGGCCAGGATAGCCGGTTCTTTCGGTTTTCTTGCTTCGAAAAGGTCGGCAACGCGTGGCAGACCACCGGTAATGTCACGGGTTTTGGAGCCTTCCTGCGGAATACGGGCGATTACATCACCGATATTCACCTGGGAACCGTCTTCCACGCCCACGATGGCCTTGGCTGGCAGGAAGTAGTGCGCAGGTACATTGGTACCTGGCAGGAACAGTTCCTTGCCCTTGGCATCTGTCAGGGTGATAGCCGGACGCAGTTCCTTGGCTGCAGATGGACGTTCGGATACATCCATAATGGTAACGTTGGTCAAACCGGTGATTTCGTCAGTCTGACGCTTGACACTCAGGCCCTCTTCCATGGAAGCAAAGGTCACCTTACCGGCGACTTCCACCACGATAGGATGGGTATGCGGGTCCCAGGTAGCAACCACATCGCCCACGTTAACCCCGCCTTTGTCTGTGCCGTTAATCACAGCACCGTAAGGCAGTTTGTAGCGTTCTTTTTCACGGCCGTTGGTGTCATTGACAATCAACTCACCGGAACGGCTGACCACGACCAGTTCACCACTGACACGCTGCACGGTCTTCATGTTGTGCAGGTGGATGGTGCCTTCGGTCTTGACCTGAACATTGTCATTGGCGGTGGCACGGGAAGCCGCACCACCGATATGGAACGTACGCATGGTCAGCTGTGTACCAGGCTCACCAATGGACTGGGCTGCAACCACACCCACTGCCTCACCGATATTGGCAAGGTGTCCGCGGGCCAGGTCACGACCATAGCATTTGCGGCAAATACCGAATTCGGCTTCACAGGTAATGGCTGAACGCACGATAACCTCGTCCACACCATTGGTTTCCAGGATATCGACCAGTTTTTCATCAACCATGGTACCGGCTTCAACAACGGTATTTCCGTCACTGTCGATGGCATCACGAGCCAGGGTACGACCCAGAACCAGCTCGCCCAGCGGGGCAATGATGTCGCCGCCTTCAATGATGGGGCTCATGTTCAGGCCGGAGTCTGTACCGCAGTCCTCTTCCTTGATTACCAGGTCCTGACTGATATCCACCAGGCGGCGGGTCAGGTAACCGGAGTTCGCTGTTTTCAGTGCGGTATCGGCAAGACCTTTACGGGCACCATGGGTCGAAATGAAGTACTGCAGAATGTTCAGACCTTCACGGAAGTTGGCCGTAATCGGCGTCTCGATAATGGAGCCATCCGGTTTCGCCATCAGACCTCGCATACCGGCC
>CAZBBS010000155.1:0-5450 GCA_964490145.1 uncultured Enterobacteriaceae bacterium | reverse complement strand
TATACACCTATCAAGGACGCGTTTTCTGCAGGCAGGCGCGGATCATCGAGCAGCCGTTCTTATTGGTAAAAGAGGATTGAGTGGGTCTGAAGAACTGGGCGGTAACACTCGCCCATCCTTCCGTCCAAGTACTGTGCTAGCTCGCCACGCCCGCCGCTCTAAGTGGTCTCTCGGTCCGTTTTGGGGGCAAAACGACGACATTCTCGGCCATCAACTCTGCGGACCTCCAGGCACGGAAGCTGCCGAGACTTAAACCCCATCACCTCACAGGCGTAGGGGAATGGCGTTCGGTGGGTAATCTTGAAGAATCGGCACCCCCAACAGTTGGGCTTCTTACGCATCGTCTCTTGTAGGTATGGTGCTTGCAACTTTGTCAGGCGTGACATCTTCCTCGGGAAAGCTATCCAGACTTTGTTTGACGGCTTCCAGTGCGCGTAAACGACGCCGTGGCAGATAATATTCGTCATACGCTCGATAAGAGGTGATCGCAACAAGTGCCACTAAAGCCCCCCAGGCGAGTATGTCGATCAGCTCAACACGAGCTATCCACAATCTCGCTGCGTCACCACCCTCCATGGTGCTGGCACCAACCAGTGCCAGCAAGGGCACGGCGAACAAAAGATAAACTCGAATAAGTCTGCATATTGCGCAGTCCTCTCCACTCATTGGGCAGATCGCTCCTCTTCGACCAGCAATTTTTCCATCTCTTTTAGTGCTGAACCAAATAGCGCGCTTAGCTTGGCCGCTCTGGAACCTAACTGATGATAGTACTCAGCTGACACCAAAAGATTTTCCTCCAAGCTTTCAACGGTTTCGAGTGCCGCTTTCAATGCGAAAGCATAACGCGATGTATAAAACTGAAGAATCGAACCGGGACGAGAGAGAATTTCTTTTAACTCCGACTCCAAAGCATCGATGGCAGAGACATCATTGTCACGATTCTCAGACTGCTGTTGACACGTTGTCGTCAATTCTGCGCAAAGCTTACTGGCTTCATCCACCAGCAATTGTTCGAGGAACAAAGCCTCTTTTATGCGGTTGCACCTGTCAGCATGCACCTCTGGTGACAGCACCCGAGCTGATTCCTCCTCAACGGCATGGTCAATGGCTTCGACAACACGACCCGCGAGGATTGGATGGTCGTCCGGAAACTGGCGATGATCCCATCCCTCCAGATACGCGCCATGCGCGGTCGAATTAATCAGCGCCATAGAATCCGCATAGCGACGCGCGGTTTGCTCAAACTCAGAGATAAACCACAGGTAGTCTTGTTGCGTGCGCAATCGACTCCCATCGATGCCCATACAAGTTAACCACTTTTCATCAACCTCTGGCTTCGCATCGCTTGGCGCATCGCGATTGGAGGCTTCGACATATTTTCCTCTGCTGATACTCAGATCCTGACCCAACAAAGTGATCGATTTAGCTCCAAAGGCGGCCGCGAGTTCAACGGCCACGACAGATACGCTTCCGCCGGGCAGCAAAGGTGCCGATTTGCCGTGAAAGGCACTTGATAACTCACTACCGAACAGGTGGGCATCGGGTACTGTAAAAACTTGTTTGAAATTTGCAGACCACACGGACGCATGCGAATGATCGAAACAAAGCATGGGAACAGAGGCCAGCAACTCCGAGTTTGGGATCATCTTGGAAAAATCTGTCGCATCAACGTGAAAGGCATAGTCAGGTATTACACCAGCCTCAAACAAAGAAGCGAGCGATCTGATAGGAGCCATGACAAGAAAGGCGCTCTGATATTTTTTAAGCGCTGAGAGGCTATCGGATAATGACGGGCCTGGAGAGGCGACCAACACATCCTTAGCCACGAAGGTCGATTTGAGCTCCATAACGCTTGGAAATTTTGTCAATCGGTGAATCTGGCCTATCCACTGCTCGGCGAAAACTACGGGCCACTCTCTGGAAGCCCGTTTCCCAATATGCAATTGCCCAAACAGTTTCGAAATCTTGGCAAATTGTCGCCGTGACTCATCAGATATCGATGTTCCAATCAGGTGAAGTGACGCAACGTCGGCCCCAATAAAATCTTTTAACTGCCGTTTATTTTCATCCGTCTCTCTAAACCAAATCATACTCAGCACATGCGCTTCGTCCAGAGCCTCAGTAGCAAGCTGGCTTATCAGGTGATCAGAGGCCGGCTCTGCGGGTTCGGGGACAAGACAAATGAACTTTTTCTGACCACGCTCAAGTAAGGCAGCCTGTAATTTGTCTGTGTGAGGGCCTGCCAATATTGCAATATCAAGAGAAAAATCCCACGCCTCTGGTAATACATTATCGAGGAAGAGATGCACGCCCTCCGAGCTGAGAAACAATTCTTCTTCAGTAAAACCGGCCATAGACGAGCTTAACCACTCCTTTATGGTCGACAGGTTCCTAGTAAGCGCGGCTGTTTGGCCGCGGATTGTAGCGATTTCATGAACGCCGAGCGACTCTGCCGCACTAGAACTCTCCTCTGCCAGTTCTACACCCATGTTATCTCTGTAGTAGTTGGCGACTTTCCTTCTCTCGCTCTCAACCGAGCGGGACAAGCGGGACCGTAAAATTCGCACCCTATCAAGGCTTCTTCTCGCTTGCGCAAGCTCTCCCCTCACGGCTTGATCCAGAACATCTTGGCTCAGTTCAAGAATCGGTTTTATAGATGATAGATACATAAATGCTAGGCTCTCGCTCGCCTGATTCTCGCTAAATCACCCCTGTCAGACCATACCGCAAGATGCAGAGGTTTTGAGCAAAAAAAAAAATTAAAGGCGGCGCTAAAGTCCGCTTCGCTAACTCCGATAGTTCAGTCAACGGTCAAAGACCATTAACTTCCGGAAACCGCTCCGGATCACGAAGCAAAGCAAATTTTAGGAGGCCTTCTCATGGCTGTAGTCAATACAAATATTAGCGCTTCGATAGCGCAAGCTGCCCTGATCCGAAACGAGAGGGATCTTTCCGGCACTATGGAGCAGCTGTCAACAGGCAGAAAGATTAATTCCGCTGCCGATAACGCCTCGGGTCTGGCCATCAGTTCCAGAATGACCTCGCAGATCCGTGGCCTTGATCAGGCTGTGCGCAACGCCAATGATGCAGTGAGCATGGTAAATACTGCAGAGGGTGCGTTAGACGAAATCACCGATATGCTGCAGCGCATGCGTGAATTGGCGGTACAGGCCGGCACGGGTACGACCAGTTCCGAGGATCGGGATTACCTTAATCTTGAATACATAGAACTGCTCGAAGAAATAGAACGCGTGTCTGCAAATACGCAGTGGAATGGTCGCAACATTCTCAACGGATCGGCGGGCGGAGCGGGTGCTGGGTCAACTATCGCGTTTCAAGTTGGCATGGATCCAACACAGACCATTTCTCTTGGATTTGGTGGATTCGGCTCCGCGCAAACCATGGCCAGCATGAACGGGTTCAACCTGAGTGCTGCGACTGTCGCCTCAGCAGTTCAAGCGGCTAGCCAGGTCATCACTGCGGCGGACGTTGCGATTGAGGCAGTATCCAAGCAGCGCGCCACATTTGGTGCAACCTCTAATCGGTTGTTGCATGCGGTTGATAACCTAACAAACATCAAGACTGAAGCCGAGGCTTCGCGCAGCCGGATCATGGATACGGACTACGCGGCGGCTACATCGGAATTAGCGAGGACCCAAATTATTCAGCAGGCGGGCACCGCCATGTTAGCACAGGCTAACCAGTTGCCTCAGACAGTATTGGCCTTGCTGCAGTAAACCAAAACTCAACGCAATCGGTATAGCGAATACCGCGCTCGCAAGAGCGCGGTTTTTTATTACGCGAAACCTAATCCGACGCTCTTTTGGGTCGCCCGAAGAACCCTCCCCCTCAAATAGCCGGTAAATTCTTGCCGCTTTGCCCTCTGTCAGCACAATCCTTGCCGCACATAACCGCATTTCGGCCAGTGGATGCCCCCATTACCAGTACCTTGGCCTGAAATTTATTGTTGGCCCGCTTTTTGCATGTTCCACACGGCATTATCCAGTTTCTAACGATTGGATGCTTGTAATGCCGCTCAGCGGAGGAGATTTCGCGGAGGATACAGCCGCTTCGCGGACAGGTGACAAAGTCGAATCATCTGGCGCTGAAAAGGAGGAGATTTGGCATGGCGGTGGTCAACACAAATATTTCTGCGTCTATTGCGCAAAGTGCCCTCGCAAAAAATGAGCGCGCGCTTGCGGACGCGATGGAGCAGCTTTCTACGGGCAAAAAAATTAACTCGGCCTCTGATAATGCTGCCGGGCTGGCAATCAGCACTCGGATGACGTCTCAAATTCGGGGCATCGACCAGGCGATTTTGAATGCACATGACGCGGTGAGCATGATCAGCACGGCTGAAGGAGCGCTTGACGAGATTACAGCGATGCTACAGAGGATCCGGGAACTTGCTTTACAGTCTGGCACCGGCACGACAGACAGCAGCGATCGGAGCTACCTCAATGCAGAGTTTCAAGAGTTACTTCTGGAAATTAGTCGAATCGCCGACAACACGCAATGGAATGGCCGGGATATTCTCGATGGAACGGCCGGCGGCGGCGATTCAGTGGTCTCCTATCAGGTCGGCGTGAATCCCTCACAAACTGTTTCACTCGCTTTTGGTAATTTTACGACCGCTTCTGGGGTCGGGTTGATGGGTAGCCTTAACGGGCAATACCTGAGCACAACGACCGTTGCGTCCGCCATAGCACGATCCAGCACTGTGATTCTCGCAGCAGACTCGGCCATAGAAGCCGTATCAACGCAGCGGGCAACGTTTGGGGCAGCAACCAATCGCTTAACCCACGCCATCGACAATCTCACCAATGTTCTCATTAACGCTGAGGCCACGCGCAGTCGGATTCTCGATACCGACTATGCCGCCGCGACTTCAGAGCTGGCCAGAACGCAGATTATTCAGCAAGCCGGAACAGCAATGCTGGCTCAGGCAAATCAGCTGCCATCCAGCGTCCTTCAACTGTTACAGAACTAGCGGTAAGGCAATGAGATGAGTAGTCGACACGCCCTGGACAGGCTCCAGGTAAAGTTTACAGGTGTTGGTGGCCAATGTTGCTCATTATTGATGCGTGCGGGCGGGCAACCAGGACGGCTCAGTGAGCAGGACAAAGTTTTTATTCCAGCGATGCTGACCGACCATCAAGATCAGTTACGCTACATGGCGTTTGTGTATCAGGCTCTCCTCAGTGCCAAGGCGGGATCCACGTCACTCTTTCTTAGGGCATTGGATGCCGCGGAAAACATAGAAAAAATTCACTCGCCCATAACCACTGCCCTGCAGGTTTGGGCACTACTCATCGAAGGGCGGTATGAAGAGGCTTTACAAACACTAGAGCGCGCCGGTGAGGAGGCGGGGGTAGCCGGTGACTTCGATTTTTGCCTAAACGCATTTGCTGAACTTCTTATTCTAGATCTCATGTTCGGGTGCTCGCGCG
>CAZBBS010000154.1:2617-5498 GCA_964490145.1 uncultured Enterobacteriaceae bacterium | reverse complement strand
TGGCCCTGGCGGCCAGCAGGGATGTCTCGCGTCGAAAGTTCCTGGGCTGAAATGGCGCTCTCGCTGAAAACGAGGATCAATGCCAGAATGAGCCCACCTGCACGTTCAGGAAGTGTGCTGTTCATAGGATGCGATTCCGATTTTAAAATTGGGGTCAGATCACTATTTTAATATAAAGATTCCGGATAGCGGGTCTGTTTGTCGAACAAGGGGTCTACCCCTATTTATACCCCGGACTTATCAGAGTGCTATCTCATCCCGGCGCCAGACCTTGCCGTCGGCAAAGACGATGCGCTGCAGGTACATCTCGTTCGGTTTCTCGTAATCCGGTGAGCCTTCGATCTCCACCTTGTCTCCCGCTTTCAGCGAACTGGGACGCCAGCCATAACGCTGCAGGGCGACGCGGCTGGTCAGAAAAATGGTATGGGACACAACACTGCCATCCTCACCAGTGACATCCACTTCAATGAAGGAGTGGGGATTGGTGAAGCTCCAGTAGGTCACCACGCCCTGAATGGTCTGGCGGGCGGAGTCATCGAAATTGAAATTGGCGGTGGAGTGATGCCCCAGAGCAGGGCCTGTTGTCGACAGGAACAGAATGATCAGGCCCAGCAGTTGGCATGTTTTCATGGTGTCGTTCATCCGTTTCAGAAAAGTGGTTGTTTCAGCGCCAGGGAATGTAGTCACCGGTGCGGCCATCCAGGTTCTGCCGCCACAGATCCTCGCTGCAGAAGTATTCCCCCATCTCCAGGCCGTCATACTGGCGGAAATAGTTAATGGCTGTAAATGGCGCCGCGTAATACACGGGGTCGTCGATCACCATTTTCAGCTCAAGCATGGTGCCGGCATCGCCACCATCCACCAGGCGGATACGTTCGGTCACCTTGAGGTCTGTGCTTTTGGGTTCGGGATAGCCGCCGGGACGAATCCCGGTGGTTTCAATAACAAGTTCATCTTTTTCCCAGTGGCCGGTTGAAAATCCCATAAAGCTGGGCAGCAGGCCATCGGGTTTCTGGCGTCCATCCAGGTAGATGCGGCGCACATCATTATGCAATTCCACGATCATGGTGATGCGATCATCCGTCTGGATGATTTCAGTGGGGTACTGGGCCCGCACCAGCATCTGCCTGGGCATGCCATAGGGCAGACAGCTGCGGGAAGCATCATCCACCACCGGATTGTAATTGGCCTCATAGGCGGCTCGCCCGGCCTCGGTTTCCGGTAGAAACGGCAGGTTTTCCGGGAAAACCTGCGTTCTTTCGCCGGTCGGACCGATAGCAGTGGGCATCCATACACCGGTCAGGTCTACGGGTGCGGGATTGTTGGCAGCCTGGGCCTGGATGGAGGTAAATACCACGAGCAGGGCGATCAATCGTTTCATTGTCCGGCCTCCTGCGCCTGTAATTCCCGGAACATTTCCCGGTTGGTGTTCTCCAGTCGTTCGCGCCACATATCCAGCAGGCAAAGACTTGAGCCTTCTGACATGGTGGCATACGGCGCACGCTGGAAATACCGTGTGGCACGGATTGGCGTTCTGAAATTTTCGGGGTCGGTCAACGTCATGTCATCGATGAGCAGTAAGCCGATTTCGCTGTCCATCAAGGTGATTTCCTCGGACAGGGTCAGTGATTCGCTGTGCGGCAGGCCTGAATCAGCCAGAATGCTTTCCGCGTTCATGGCTATGGTGTCCACGTGCAGTGTGCTGCCTTGCCAGGACCCGATGGAGTAGCCCATCCAGCTTGGAATAGGGTCTTCAGGAAAAGGACGGCCATCAGTACTTATGCGACGCACATCCCCAAGACGGTCAAAAATGAATGTGATCTGATGATCAGTAACAAGGATTTCAAAGGGATCTGGTGCGGTATTCAGCATATTACGGGGAGTGCCGAAGGGCATGCAAAATGCTGATGAATCCTGCCTGGCCGGATCGAATGCCGCCAAAGCGTCCTTTGCGGATGCCGTCAGGGGAAGGGAGGCGGTATCCCAGGGCTGGCTCAATGAGGACACAGGTACCCATGTCCCGCTGATATCCGGGGCAGCCTCTGCGGCAGGGAGCGGACCGGAAAAAATGGCTGCCAGGCAGCTGATCAATCCCGACAGTATGCGGGCCTTGATGTCCCGGTGCCTTTTATCTTCCAATGTACACGTCATTCCTGTTTGCCCCCTGAAGTGACAGACGCTACTATTGTTTCCAAGATTGTTAACAATATTAGTTGCGTCAGCTTTCATTTGAAAGTAAAAAATGACGATCTGATCTGCAGGTGCTGATAATACAGGTCTGGGATAGCGTGGCTACATGAATGCCGGTTTTCGCTGAATGTCAGCTCAGGGGGCGGTAAAGCTTGATTGCAGTAACAGTTTGATTTCTATAGGGGTATCCCGACATGATCAGTCCATTCAAGAAAGCCAGGAACCCTGTGTTGCTGATAACAACACTGATAGTTTCCGGTGGCATCATCCAGGCACAAACTGAAAATTCCGGCCAGGACAGGTCCGCCCTGTGGTGGTCGCCGGGCGATGATCGGCCCTTACCTGCTTACATCGAATATGCCAATGATTATGGCCGTGGCGGTATTCTCAATACGTCCGGCACCATTCAGACCAGTGGTCATCCCTTTTTTGAAGCTCTGGGCAGCAATGGTCGTGGCTGTGTCACCTGCCATCAGCCGGCCGATGCCATGTCACTGTCGGTGGTCTCCATCCAGCAGCGCTGGACCGACACCGGCGGCAATGACCCGCTGTTTGCCGCGGTGGATGGTATGAACTGCCCGAACCTGGCAAAAGATGATCCTGATTCCCATTCCCTGTTGTTGGAGCGGGGCCTGTTCCGCGTGGCCCTGCCCTGGCCGCCGAAAGATGTTGATGCCGAATTCGACATCGA
>CAZBBS010000154.1:0-2517 GCA_964490145.1 uncultured Enterobacteriaceae bacterium | reverse complement strand
GTGCTGGGCAACAACACCACCCGCTATGTCTTCCCGATGGAGAACAAATGGGCCGACCTGCCTGAAGGGAATTCTGAAGAAGAGGCGGCCCGCAATGCGTTCCGTGAATCGGTCCAGCGTGGGCATGATGTCTTTTTCTACCGGACGTTCTGGATCAAGGATGCCACCCACATCAACACCGTGGGCCTGGGCAATCCCATCAAGCGCACCTGCGCCACCTGCCACGGCATGCACATGACCGGCATGGATACCGCTAATGGCTGGATGGACCTTGGCACCACCAATCATCCGTGGGCGCTGGAGCCGCCGGAAAGTCCGTGGGCGCAGGAGAAGCCGGCAATGCCGCTGTTCAAGGTGACCTGCCGCGCTGACCTGCCACCCCATCCCTTTCTGGGTCGCACCATCTATACCCAGGACCCGGGACGGGCCCTGATCTCCGGCAAGTGCGAGGATGTAGGCGCTATTGTCATCCAGCAGTTCAGGGGGCTGGCTGGCCGGGCCCCGTATTTCGTCAATGGCTCGGCAGCCAATCTGCGCGAGCTGGTGGACTTTTATGATCGCCGCTTCAATATCCGGCTGACGGAGCAGGAACGTATCGATCTGGTCAATTTCCTGAGTGTGCTGTGATGAGAGGAGTTAACATGAAAAAGCTCGCCATATTGTCCTCTCTGTTCTGCGCCTCGCTGGCGGGTGCGGCTCCTGCACCTGGCGAGCGACTCAGTTTTGTCAGCTGCCCGGTGGTGCGCGATACGTCCTCGGTGCCTTGCTGGACCAGTGATTACCAGGGGGATACCTATTACCTGACCATCCAGAGTGACGTCAGCGCTGCCGTCCAGCCCCCCCTGCTGGGTCACCAGGTGCTGGTGGAAGGCATCGTCACGGACAAGGATGCCATCTGTGGCGGCATCGTACTGGACGAGGTGCATCTTACGGCCATGCCGGAGCTGGATGCCAACTGCAACACCATACTGCCGGTGGACGAACGCATAGTCATCGATTTCAATCCGCGCCCGCCGGGACCCAGTGCTGGCCGCCTGGCCTTTGCGCGTGACCCGTCCACCCAGCCGCCGGCACCGCCGCCACCGACAGGCCCCCAGTCCTTCGATATCTACTTTGATTTCGACAAGGGCATTTCTTTCCGTCATCCGGGCAACCTGGTGGGTATACTGGATGTCGCGGAAAAACTGCCTGCAAGCCGAATGCAGGTGACCGGGGTGCGTGGGGCTCATCGGCTTAGTGATGGGAGAGTGCTGCGGGAATCAGCCAACACCGGCCAGCGTCGTGCCGAAGAAGTGGCCGGCCTGCTCAGGGATGCCGGGTTGGATGTTGAAACCGAAGTGACATGGATTGATGCGGTTGGTGATGCTGATGGCGTCGACGACTGGCAGAGCCGTCGGGTAACAGTAGTGCTTCTCCCTTGATGAATAAAATGGGGTCAGAACACTATTTCAATATAAAGATGATCTGACCCCAATTTTCAGGAGAAAGGATATGAAAAAGGCACTGACACTGATGTCGACCCTGGTGGCCATGCCCTTGCTGGCCCAGGCGCCGTTCCCGGTTGGCAGTGGCCCTGAGTCTGCCATGGGGTATTCACCCGCTACATTACCCACGCACACCATTTACCGGCCTGAAGCGATGCATGGCAGCTATCCCGTCGTGCTCTGGGGCAATGGCAGTTGCCGCAATGACAATTTCGGGTATCGTGAGTTTCTCAGTGAAATTGCTTCCCATGGTTTTATCGTCGTGGCGATCGGGCCCTATGGCGACAAGCCGGCACCGCGTCAGCAGCGTCCGGAAGACCCCGCCGAGTGGCCACCCTTTGAAACCAGTTACCGGCAGCACGTCGATGCGCTGAACTGGCTTGAGGCCGTTAGTGAAAGCGCACGCAATGAACTTGCCGGTCACGTAGACCTGGCGAATGTCGCCGTGATGGGCCATTCCTGTGGTGGTCTGCAGGCGGTTAAAGCGTCATCCGATCCACGCATCACCACAACGCTGGTGCTCAATAGCGGCCTGTTTCCGGATGAAGACCAGTACATGATCCGTCATGAAGCCAAACGGGAAGCGCTGCTGCACCTGCATGCCCCCATTGCGTATTTTATCGGTGGTGAAACCGATATAGCCTATGTCAATGCGCAAGCCGACTGGGCGGATTTGCAGAAGCAGTCCATGCCGGCGATCAACGCCAATATGGATGTGGGGCACGGCGCCACCTACCAGATGCCAGGAGGCGGTCCATTCGCGGAAGGCCCGCTGGCCTGGCTGAAGTATCAGCTCAAAGGGGATAAAGAGGCTGCAGCCATGTTTGTTGGCGAACACTGCGGGTTGTGTGAGTCCGCTGAGTGGCAAATCAAGCGCCACGGTTTGTAAAAAAAATGGGGTCAGAACACTATTTCTATATAAAGATGATCTGACCCCAATTTATTCTGGAATGCGTTATGAAAAAATTATCATCCTGTAAAGATTTATGGGTCAAAGCCCTGTTGGTTCTTTCCTGTCTTTGCACCGTGATCG
>CAZBBS010000153.1:0-5533 GCA_964490145.1 uncultured Enterobacteriaceae bacterium | reverse complement strand
CTGTCCCTAGGCGACGCTGTTACCGTCTGCGCTCGCCACTGCTAGAAGCGTATCAGCTAGTGCCTCGACTCCAACCAAGTCGATCGTTTCGCTGAAAGTGATGCCCGAATACTCGGGGTAACTTTCAGCTATTTCTAAGGCGAACTCAGCCGTGTACGCTCCCTCTCGCGTTACAGTGGTTACGATGTCATCGATTTCGACGAAAGAATAGGCCTCTCCAGCGTAGAAAATAGACCAGTTATTATCTGAGCGTATCTCCCTTAATCCCTGCAAATAGATTGCCTCAGAACCCAAGACACCAGGCGCCACGATCAAACTCAAGCTGGTAAACTTCGATTCGATTACCGGACTTTCTATGTCGAAGCCTTGATCGTTCGTATCATCCTCCACTGCGTTGGTAATCCGAAGTTCACCCGCCATGCCATAGTGCGCCGAACACTGGTAATAGAGTAAATCTGGAGCATCTTGGGGCACCGTAAATACAAGGTCTCGGGCAGACGAGCTTGAGCCTTGATTGGTGATCCCTTGGTCATAGGAGCCCAAAGTGCCATACCCAAGCGCACTTTTTATATAAAAGGGATGACCATCATCGACAAAATCGAATGTATAGGTCTCGCCTCGCACTAGTTCTAGCGTTGGGTCCAGTACACCATCGATTCGGTAGTCCAAGGAGTTTGGTTTTTCAACGATGAAGACGGTCACAGGACGCTCCGGTGCGATTGGTTTAATTCGAATCATGAAGTCGATGCCAATTAATGCAAGTAAGCATCGCAATAAATTCTTTCATTATGCGTGCATTTTGCACTCAGATTGAATCATCCATGTAACCGTTCGGTCATCTTTGAGAGCTCTACCATTGTGAAATTAGTCAGCTAGTTAGTCGGAGAAAACCATGCAAAGTTTCAACCAAGATCAATACATCACACGAATTTCTGAGCACTTGGCGGCTGAGTCGCTTGACGAGATATCTGCGACACAAACCATTAATACTGATGCCCTAGGAAACCTAAACGTATCTGAAGCCACCGACACGTTGAAAGTAGTGTACAGAGACTTCGCATTGGGCGAGACCTGGCTTGGTATCGATTGATACGAGTCAAGCCGGTTGATTCAACATCGACACGTTCGCATCCGGGCTTCACACGCAATAGACTGTGGGATGTTGTCGGAGAGCGGACTATAGTACGAACTGGTAACGCGCTTTGAATTCTGAAAGTGCCAGTCCGGTCTGATCTTTTGATGAGCATTGCGGGACCAAGCCATTCAGTGGCCAGTCAATGGCAACCTCAGGATCATCCCAGGCAACCGAGACCTCGTGGCCCGGGTCGTAGAAATCGGTTGCTTTGTATTGTACTTCCGCCGTTTCAGACAGCGTCAAAAAGCCATGTCCAAAGCCCTCTGGAATCCACAGTTGATGGTGGTGTTCAGCGTCAAGTGTAAAGCCCACCCACTGACCAAAGGTGTCCGAGCCCAATCGGAGATCGACCGCCACATCAAAAATCACACCTTGGGTGACGCGTATCAATTTGCCTTGGGGCTTCCGGGTTTGCAGATGCAGTCCACGGAGCACACCGCGCCGCGATTTGGAATGATTGTCTTGCACAAATGAGACGTCACGTCCGATGGCTTGATTGAATGCTCGTACGTTGAAGGATTCAAAGAAAAACCCGCGGTCATCACCAAAAATCCGGGGTTCAATCCAGTACACCTCAGCGAGTTGTGTCGGACGTGCTTTGAGTGCGTTCATCGCGCGGTCTCTTCAAGCAAGGCACGCACATAGGCCGAATAGGGACTCTTGCCATCCGGAGCGATACGTTCTTTGAGGTCTGATCGACTGATCAGTTGCCGCTCGAGCGCAATTTCCTCAAGACAGGCGATGACCAACCCTTGCCGCGTTTGGACCGCCTCCACAAATTGTGCTGCCTGCATCAGACTTTGCGTGGTGCCGGTATCGAGCCATGCGATTTCGCGCCCCAGTTGCTCTACATTGAGCGCACCGGATTGCAAATACAGTAGGTTGAGGTCGGTGATTTCGAGCTCACCGCGGGCACTGGGCGTCAGTGTTTTTGCACGTTCGCACACCGAGGCGTCGTAAAAGTATAAGCCAGTCACGGCAAATCTCGATTGAGGCTTTGCTGGTTTTTCTTCCAATGTAATCGCTTGGCCGTGCGCATCAAAACTGACGACTCCATACCGCTCTGGATCCTGGACTGGATAGGCAAAGACACTGGAGCCGGGGTGAGCGTTGGCGCGGACCAGGGAGTCAGTCAGTCGATGCCCGTAGAAGATATTGTCGCCCAGAATGAGGGCAGCAGGCTGGCCGTTTAGAAACGACTCGCCAATCAGAAATGCCTCGGCCAGTCCATTCGGCTCGGGTTGAACCGCGTACGATAATTCCAATCCAAATTGACTGCCGTCCCCTAATAATGCTTCAAAACGTGGCGCATCCGCAGGTGTCGAGATAATCAGAATGTCGGTCAATCCCGCTTGCATGAGCGTAGCCAATGGATAATAGATCATCGGCTTGTCCCAAACGGGCAACAATTGCTTGGATACTACTGAGGTCATTGGCCAGAGACGCGTTCCACTGCCTCCTGCTAATACAATACCCTTTCGACCCAGGGGATTTTGGTGCTCAGGCGGGTAATACATGTTCTACGATCCGATCAACAGTGAGTTTCCAGTGCGGTCGGGCTAGGCCGATAACACGATCAAAGCGTGAACAATCTAGCAAAGAATTGGCCGGCCGTCTTGCCGGGGTCGGGTACTGAGCAGTCGAGATCGGCTGGATTGCTTCAGATGAAAGACCCCTATAGCCAAAGTCTCGCGCGCGATCGAGTGCATAACATGCGATTTCATACCAGTTCGTTGGTTCACCTGAGTCGGTCAGGTGAAATAAGCTCATTGTTGGCGAATGTGTCTCGGAGACAAATAGGGCGGCTTCGGCGAGCAAGTCCGCTGAGGTGGGTCGTCCCCACTGATCGCTTACCACAGCCAACGTATCTCGTTCAGTCCCCAGACGAAGCATCGTGCGAACGAAGTTGTGCCCGGATACCCCCATCACCCAACTGGTTCGATAAATGACTCCCGCGAGTTGATGTTGGAAGATTGCACTCTCGCCTTTATGTTTGCTTGAACCGTAAGCATTAATTGGGCGCGCCGGGTCGGTTTCTACATAGGGACGGGACACGGACCCATCGAATACATAATCCGTTGAAAAGTGGACAAGGAAACAGGCGTTCTTGGCGCACCAGTCCGCCAGAACTCCCGTTGCGTGTGCATTAACGGTATTAGCCAATATCTGTTCCGTTTCCGCCCGATCGACAGCGGTATAGGCAGCCGCATTAATCAGGCGACTCGGGTGGTGTTGTTCGAGTTTTTCAATCACTGGCGCCATATCGGATGTGAAGCGAGCTTCGATAACTTGACAACAATCGAGGCGCGATTTCACTGCAAAACCAACTTGCCCTGAACTGCCTGTGACAGCAATCGATCTGTTTGTCATGAATTTGATGCTCGACTTATTGCGGAGTCATGAAGTAATACACAATGTTACCCTCAAGACCTCGCTCAAGTGGGAGTTCGCGCAATGACTCAATGATCTGTGCTTCGGTCTGTTCGTCCGCTTTCTGATAGCCACTGTTGACGAACAACCGACTGGTTTCTGCAAGATCTGACTCGGCAACTGAAGTTGCAAAGAGTGGTTGCTCGGCTGAGGTATCCATTATCACAGCATCCATCAACTGATTTGCCACCTGTTGGGAACGTGCTGATTCGTGAACAAATAGATTTTCAAGAAACACCAATGTCTGGCTCGTCTCAACTAGCGGAGATACGCTTGCTGTGACCATTCCAACAACTCGTTCGTCTGGATTGACAGCCACCATGATTTGATAAGCAGGATGCTCTAAGAGTACTTGAAATGTTATTTGAATTGTTGCTCCATCGACCTGTACTTGTTTTGTTTCCAGATGTTCGCTTGAAAGCTGAAAGATCGATTCGAGATCTGAGACGGTTGCTGGCCGTACGGTATATTTCATGCAATATCCTAAGCTGTCGCTGAAACGTTAAAGTCAATGAGTATGCCACCGTCATTCGTGCCTATTGTGATGATTTCGTCGAGACGTTCTTCTAAATTGTAGTCCGCTAAAATCACCGTGCCACCGGCGCCTTCGATCACTGTGTCAAGCGCCTCGCTGCCGACTCTATTCTCATAACTCAGCGTCACAGTGCCCGCGTTGAATGCGTCTAGCCATTCATAACTGATTATGGCGCGTGCTTGGTCATTCATCACAAACCCTACAGCTGCAGATCGCTCCGTATTGAGATTCATATAGTACGGTTGGCCCGCACCACCCAAAATATAATCGATCTCAGAGGTGACCAAAATTGTGGATCCGTCATCCTGTCCCCACTGCAGATTACCGTTTTGGTTAGTGAGCGAAGTAATCGACGCTAAATCCGTACCGATTAAGACTGAATCTTCATTGGCTGAGCCAGCAACAACACGATACTGAGAAGTTTGCTCGGGTGGGGAATCCATCGATATTGTCAATGATGGAAATACGTAATTGACAGCTGTCATAAATTCTCCTGTGGTTAGTTATTGCGGTCTATAAATAACTCCGTGATAACACTTTTATCCTTTTATTCGAGAATATCAGGTTATCTTGCTTAGTATGCAGTGATGGGCATCACAACATTATCCGTTGCGCGTCTCGAGGCGGCTCGAGACGGCCTGAACTCCCACCGGTACGTAGTGATTTTTGAATCATTTGAACCCAAGCAGTTGCGTCAGCGTATTCTTTCGATTGAATGACGCTATCGCGTGCATCCGTATCAGTGATTGCTAGCGTGTGATCCCCATCGTTGAAATGCCTGTATTCGCCAACATACACGTTCAGGGTCAAAGACTCCCAATCAGTGTTGTCAGCCCTCACGAGTTGTAAAAACAACGCGTAGTCTTCGAGATACCTCTGCGAAGGACGATACCATACAGTCTGGCCTCTTAATGCATGGCGATTAAATAACACGCCGTGCAGTGGACAATGATTGACTTTGAGGAAGTCGTCATAAGTCTGGTTATATTCATAAACGCGTCCGCGGTTCGCAGTGTTTCGGGTTGCGAGATCGCTGTGTGTATTGAAAATTCGACCAAAAGTCACAGCTTTCCCGGTCTGTTTGAGCCGATTAATCCGCCATCGACAGGCATGGGGGAATAGAAGATCATCGTAATCTAAAAATCCGACAAAATGAGTGTTAACCCGCTGTAGAGCCTCGTTGAGCATAACTGAACGTAAATCATCGTCTGAACCGTCGAATTCGCAAATGGCGGGTACAACTCCCTCGACCCATGCAATTTGCGATATCAGTGCATCGACCGCATCGCGAGTCGCATTAGTCGGTCGTTGTAAGGCGATAAGCGGTGTGGCGTAGGTGCCCTCTTGCGCAGCCACCGACGTCAACGCTTCAGCCAGCAGTGTTAGCGATCCTTCATTGTGAAATCGTACGATAATGGTGACGTGGTCACGTC
>CAZBBS010000152.1:0-5540 GCA_964490145.1 uncultured Enterobacteriaceae bacterium | reverse complement strand
GTTGGCGGCGGCATCAACGGTATTGGCCTGTATCGGGAACTGGCCTTGCAGGGCCGCCGTGCCGTCCTTGTCAATGGTTTCCGAATCGATGTATTTCATCCTGACCCGCGTATGGGTCTGGATGCCGGCATGCTCGATGGCCTCAATGAGGGACTTGTAGGCGTCCAGCAGCTCCATGTATTTGCCCACCATGGCAATATTCACTTCACGCTCAGGGTTCAGGCGGGCATGTACTACGCGTTCCCATTCGGACAGGTCTGCTGGAGGGCAATCCAGATGGAATCGCTCCAGGATAATCTGGTCAATTCCTGTGTTATGAAGAATGATCGGCGCGGAATAGATGGTAGCTGTGTCCTGCAGTGACACCACGGCAGGCAGTTCCACGTTGGTAAACAGGGCAATCTTGCGTCGGGCTGATTCCGGAAGCTCATGATCGGAACGACAGACAAGGATGTCAGGCTGGATACCGATAGAACGCAGGTCACGGACGGAATGCTGGGTAGGCTTGGTTTTGGTCTCACCCGCGGTATTGATATAAGGCACCAAGGTCAGATGCAGGAACATTGCCCTGCTGGAGCCAAGTTCCACTTTCAGCTGCCTGACCGCTTCCAGGAAAGGCTGGGATTCGATGTCACCAACCGTGCCTCCGATTTCCACCAGGGCCACATCGGCATCACCGGCGCCGTCAATCACCCTGGCCTTGATCTCGTCGGTGATATGGGGGATCACCTGGATAGTGGCGCCAAGATAGTCTCCACGGCGCTCTTTCTTGATCACTTCTTCATAAATGCGACCAGCCGTGAAGTTGTTCTTCTGGGACATGGTGGTACGAATGAAGCGTTCGTAATGACCCAGATCCAGATCGGTTTCGGCACCATCTTCGGTGACGAATACCTCGCCATGCTGAAACGGGCTCATCGTGCCGGGATCAACATTGATATAGGGATCAAGCTTGAGCATGGTCACTTTGAGACCACGGGCTTCGAGTATTGCTGCCAGGGAGGCTGAGGTTATCCCTTTGCCAAGGGAAGAGACTACACCACCGGTAATGAAAATAAACCGTGTCATTCAGGGTCCATCAGTCTTGTTTCTGATGGAGCTACAGTTTATCGGAAAGCCTCATGAGCCACAATTTAAATCTGGCTTTTGCCACTGAATTCGGAACATTTTTTTTACATTTCGGGGCAACGCTCCAGATGAGGGGGATTCACAGATGAAGAAGTCACCTACAGCGGTCAATTCACCGTTGAGATAGACAAGCGGGACCCGGTCTCTTTCCCAGGGCGGCACCTGGAAATCCTGCAGCCATTTTTTCAGGGACCGCGTTTTACGTCCGATGGGTCTGGCCTTTTCGCCCCCCATTCGAAAACGAACCTCAAGCTGGTCCCCCTCTCCCACCATGAAACCATGGCTTGATGCAGCTTCCAGACTGAGTGTCCCCAGGTTCCCGGGCAAGACCAGGGATTCATGACCTGGCCAGGGAATGACCTGTCCAGCTGTGGCGATATCATCAGGCTGAAGCAGTGACAGCGTGTCTCCAAACCGTCTGACGTCAAACAACTTGCCGGCTTTTTGCCAGCTGACAACGGGTGAGGCGTCCTCTCGTGCCGGCAGCACAAACGCGATGATGTCGAGAATGACCTGTTGATCTGGCACCGGCAGCCCCCGCTCTGCTTCCAGCTTCAGAAACCAGCTGCGCAGCACATTTGCCCGACGATAAGGTGGTAGTGCCAGCAAATCCGATACCGAGAGCTTGTTTCCCGGCCTCTGGACCATCGCCAGCTCCAGCATTCCCAGATCGTGCTGCAGGCGTTCTGAATCAGCACACAAGCCTGCAAAACGCTGCCAGCTCTTGCGGTATCCGGGCCAGCGGGTTTCAAGTAACGGCAATATACTGTGTCTGAGAAAATTTCGATCCAGATCGACATCAGCATTACTGTCATCCTCTATCCACGAAAGGCCTTGAGAATTTGCATAGACCTCCAGCACCGATCGCGGAAAATCCAGCAAGGGTCGAAACAGGGTACCTGTTCCAAGGGACCTGGAACGGACAATCCCTGCCATACCCTTCACTCCCGTGCCTCGCATCAAGCGGAACAACAGGGTCTCCATCTGGTCATCCTGGTGGTGGGCGGTCAGCAGATAGTCATCCGCTTCCATCACTTCCATGAAAACCGCCATCCTGGCCTCTCTGGCGGCCTGCTCCAAACCAGCGCCATCCCGGGAGACCATGACTTTTCGGCAAACCAGCGGCACAGCCAGCCGCTTACAGACTTCCTGGCAGTGGCGCTGCCAGTGATCTGCCTGTTCACTCAGGCCATGATGTACATGAACAGCCCGCAGGGTTCCGGTCAACCAGCCCTCCTGCATGAGAGACGTCATCCCCTGCAGCAACACATGTGAATCCATGCCTCCACTGTAGCCAACAACATAATTCCCTGCAGGATCAGGCAATGTCTTGAGCAGGTCTTGTGGGGTAAAGGCCATAGCTGAATCCGGACTGGCCGAAAGGATTACTGGGAGCTGCCGTGGCTCATCAGGCGCTTGTAGCGACGCTCCAGCAACGCATCCATGTCCATATTGCGGAACTGCTGGATTTGCTCCAGGAGTTTTGCCTTGATACGGGCAGACATGAGCCTGACATCGCGATGGGCGCCACCCAGGGGTTCCTGGATGGTGGTGTCAACGATTCCAAGATCCTCCAGGCGTTCGGAAGTTACCCCCATCGCCTTGGCGGCATCGGCTTTGTGGTCGGCCGACTTCCACAGAATCGTGGCACAGCCTTCAGGTGAAATCACAAAATAGGTGGAATACTGAAGCATATTCAGGTGGTCGCAAACGCCAATGGCAATGGCTCCTCCGGAATTCCCTTCCCCGGTTACCGTAGCAATAATGGGAGTCCTTAGACGGGACATAACCGCCAGGTTTTCTGCAATAGCCTCATTGATACCGCGGGCTTCGGAATCAATGCCCGGATAGGCGCCGGGCGTGTCTATGAAGGTCAACACCGGCATCTGGTAGCGCTCGGCCAAAAGCATCAGGCGCCTGGCTTTTCGGTACCCTTCGGGTTTTGGCATGCCAAAATTGCGTTTTACCTTCTCCGGCGTGCTGCGCCCTTTCTGGTGACCGATCAGCATAACGGGAATATCGTCCAGATAGGCTACGCCCCCGATCAGGGCCTGGTCATCGGCAAAATAGCGGTCACCGTGCAATTCATCGAAGTCAGTGAAAATATGCTCGATATAGTCCTCCATGTAAGGCCGGAGAGGATGCCTGGCCAGCAGGGAAATCTGCCATGGAGTCAGGGAGGAAAAGATTTTTTCCGTGAGCTTTTTGCTTTTATTCTGCAGTTTGACAATCTCATCACTGATATTGAGCTTGTTGTCAGCCCCCACCAGGCGCAGCTCATTGATCTTGATCTCAAGATCTGCGATAGGCTGTTCAAATTCGAGATAATCAGGATTCATGCTGATACTTTTCCCTGAGTCCCCTGCAGGGCACCTTACTGATAATTGATACTGATATGCGAGGCTCCATATTGCTGCCTCAGTTTGTGGATAAGTTCGTCTTCAACATGCACCCGCCACTGTTTCCCCAGCAGGATGCTGCCCCGGACGCCTTCCCTGGAGTAATTCACCACGATGTCGCAGGCATTCGTATCACCTGCACTGCCATTGACGCCGTTGTGACCATTGTACTCTGACAGGATGCCCTGCAAAATTTGAAGCGATTCTACCGGCAAATTCTCCGGTTGCAAGTTCAGGGTAATGTTTCGCACATATTGCTGGCGAGCCTCCTTGAAAGGTACGACCTTGCGAGCCCTGATTTGCAACTGGCCATTGCCATTGTATTCATCCTGACTGACCACTCCCTCGACCAGCACCACCGTATCCTTGCCCAGAATATCACGGCAGCTGTCATAGACTTCGCCAAACAGGGAGGCCTCAATCCTGGCGCTGCGGTCATCCAGTGTGAGAATGGCAATGGTGTCGCCGCGTTTGCTCTTGATGATCCGCATGTCATGAATAAGTCCAATAACTGTCTGCGCTCCCTTGTCCGCCTTCAGGCTTGCAATACGGTTTCTGGTGATACGCTGGATTTCAGGCAAATATTCTTCGATGGGATGGCCGGACAGGTACAGCCCCAGGGTTTCCTTTTCTTCCTGCAGCCGTCGCTGCTCGCTCCAGGGTTTGATGTTGCCGTAGTTGCTGTAAACATCATCGCTGGTTTCTGCAGGCACCAGATCACCAAACATATCGTCCACACCACTGGCCTGTGTCCGGTCGCTCTGTTCAGCGGTCTTGATTGCTTCCCCCATACTGGCCAGCAGTACGGCCCGGTCAGCGCCAAACTGGTCCATGGCCCCGGAACGGATCAGGGCTTCAATGGCGCGTTTGTTGATCACCGACATATTAATACGGCTGCAAAAATCAAACAGGTTGGCGAAGGGACCGCTTGCCTGGCGTACGGCAATGATATTCTCTATGGGTCCTTCCCCGAGCCCCTTGATCGCTCCCAGGCCGTAGACGATATTGTTGTTTCCGTCCACGGTGAAGGAAAACTGGCCTATGTTCACATCCGGGGAAATGATGGGTATGCCCATCCGTCGACATTCCTCCACCAGGATCACGATCTTGTCGGTATTCTGCATATCAGCCGAGAGCACGGCTGCCATGAAATGTGCCGGATAGTATTGCTTCAGCCAGGCGGTCTGGTAAGACACCAGGGCATAGGCGGCCGAATGGGATTTGTTGAAACCGTAATCGGCGAATTTCTCCATCAGATCGAAAATCGATGACGCCTGATCTTCCGGTATCTGGTTGTTGGCAGACCCTTCCAGAAAAATCTGCCGCTGTTTCTGCATCTCTTCCGGTTTCTTCTTGCCCATGGCGCGACGCAGCATATCTGCCCCGCCCAGAGTGTAGTCTGCCAGTACCTGGGCAATCTGCATCACCTGCTCCTGGTACAGAATCACGCCATAGGTATTCTGCAATACCGGTTCCAGGTCGGGATGCGGATAACTCACTGATTTTCGGCCATGTTTGCGGTCTATGAAATCATCAACCATCCCGGATCCCAGAGGACCTGGCCGAAACAATGCCACCAGGGCAATAATGTCTTCAAAATTGCTGGGTTTGAGGCGTTTGATCAGGTCCTTCATGCCCCGTGATTCCAGCTGGAACACAGCCGTAGTCTCCCCCTGCTCCAGCAAGTGGTAGACCGCAGGATCATTCAGCGGGATGGTGTTGATATCAATTTTCTGACCCAGGGTCTGGGCAATCATTTTCACAGCCCAGTCAATGATGGTGAGCGTACGCAGACCGAGAAAGTCGAATTTCACCAGTCCTGCGCTTTCCACATCGTTCTTGTCGAACTGGGTGACCAGATTGGAGCCGTTCTCATCACAGTACAGCGGGGAAAAATCTGTCAGTTTGGTTGGGGCGATGACTACGCCCCCGGCATGTTTGCCGACATTGCGGATAACCCCTTCCAGCTTGAAAGCCATCTCCATGATCTCATCAGCTTCTTCATCATTGGCC
>CAZBBS010000151.1:0-5587 GCA_964490145.1 uncultured Enterobacteriaceae bacterium | reverse complement strand
TTTGCGCAATGCCAGGGCACTGGGTGTACCGCGATCAAGAAGATTCCAGTCTGACGCTGCCAGTTCAGACTGGGCTTTGGCCGTTTCCAGTTGCTGGGTAGCATCAGCGACATCAGCCTCAGCGCTGATGACCGCCAGTTCATAATCCCTGGGATCTATTTCCAGGATGGTTTCACCCTGGCTGAATACCCCGCCATTAACAAACTGGTCCGAAACCCAGGACACGACCCCGCTGACCTGAGGCACCAGGCTCACCACCTGGCGTGCTGCGACCGTGCCCTGGGAGGCTATCGTCATGGAGACGGAAGACTTCTCCACCGCCATGGTTTTTACCGCCCTGGGTTTGATTTCAGGCGGCGTTTCCTCCACCGGCGGTTTACTGGTATAGACGACAGCACCCGCTGCCACACCGGCAGCCAGTATGCCAACAGGCATCAACCCCTTGAGAATTCTTGCTTTTAGACTTTTTTCCGGCATGACTCACCCCTTGTCCTGGTCCAGACAATTTTTTTGACGCTGTTGGTTTGAAATTGGTTTAAGAAATATTTTCCCTAAATATTCTTAAACTCCCGATGTAGCCTGAACTGACTGGAGGTCACATACGCTTCCATCCTGGCCAGTCGATCCTGCAAGTTTGCAAACTTCCTTGCGCAATATTTGAATTCACGGCGTTTGGAATAGGCGCCTTTTTCAAAGAGAGTATCGTCTGCCTCACGCTGCCCGGAAGCAAAGCGTGCCTTGCCTGCCCCGCGGTCGCCTTCAGGCTCGGCAGTTTCAGCATAAGCTTCCTGCGCGACTTCTTCACTGAACTGGTCAATATCCTGGTGACGATAGCGGCGTGCATTACGCCTTGCTCTGGCCTCAGTACGGCTTGACCTGGCCCTGGGCTTTTCATCCAGGATAAAGTAAGCGGCAAAATACATGATGATGGGTAACGCCGCGGTAAACAGGACAAGAAAGATAAACACCAGCCTCACGGCGAAGACATTGAGCTCCAGGTAATCTGCAACCCCTGCACACACACCCAGGAATTTTCCATCCTCGGCGTTCCGGTAAAGCTGTTTGCGATAATCCACTGTGCGAAAGTGCTTGAATGGCTGACTATCCGAGATACTGCTCAAGCCCGCACCGGGTTTATCATCCAGGAGAAACCACGCAATGAAGTAAAGTGGAATAAGAAACCAGCCACCGAACACCAGGCTGGCTACAAATACCAGCCGCACTGTCCAGGGCTCCACTTCCAGGTAGTCCGCAACACCTGCACAAACTCCCAGGAACTTCTTGTTGGCCTTGTTTAATGTCAGCGTGCGCTTGTGTGGACGTTTATGCCTCACTGTTGCTACCCCTATTCCTCACCCTGTTCTTCACGTACCCGCTCACGCCATTCCGGTGTTTCATCATCCAGAATGGATTCCAGCGTCTTGATACGCTCAGCCATGTTATCCGCAATTTCCATCAGTTCTTCCAGCTGCCTGGCTTCCTCTGCGCTGATACTTTTACTGCTGCGCATGTTGGCATATTTGTAATGGAAGATGATCCAGACGATAGCGATCGGGATACAGACCGCTATCAGTCCAGTCATTGCGTCAATAAAATCCGCCATCATGATGGTGACCTACTTCTTGCTCTGCAGTTTTGATTTGAGCGCTTCCAGTTCCTGGTCTATGCGCCCTTCCTTTTCCAGTGCATCGAACTCGGCAGCGATACCTCGGTTCCCAATGGTATTGGCCTCGATCTCACTTTCCATCACCTCGATTTTCTTTTCGTAGTGATCAAACTTGTTCAACGCATCATCAATGGAGCTGTTGTGCAGCTTGGTGTTGACCGTGTGCCTGGACTGTGTGGCCTTGTGACGCATCAGGATGGCTTTTTGCCTGGCCCTGGCATCATTGAGCTTGGACTGCAGCTGTTCGATTTCTGATGTCAGTTTGTCCAGGGACTCATCCAGTTTCCGGGTGTCCTCGTTAACCAGTTCGATGACATCATTCACTGATGATTTTTCCAGCAGCGCAGCCTTGGCCAGGTCTTCGCGATCCTTGCTCAGAGCCAGCTCGGCTTTCTGCTGCCAGTCTTCAGCCTGCTTTTCCAGCTTGGTAGTCCGGCGAGCCAGCTCTTTTTTGTCGGCGATGATCCGGGCAGAGGTGCTGCGCACTTCCACCAGGGTTTCCTCCATCTCCTGGATAACCATGCGGATCATTTTCTCGGGATCCTCGGCCTTGTCCAGCAGGGAGTTGATGTTTGAATTGATGATATCTGTCAGTCTAGAAAAAATGCCCATGACGCACCTCGTTATTTAATGTCATCCAGAATGGCTGATTTGGCCCTTTCATATTCCGCGTCGGAGATCACTCCGTTAGCACGCGCCCTGTCCAGATCCAGCAACTCCTGGCCGACAGTGGGTTCGGTCCGGGACCGGTACTCCCTGTCACGCCTGCCATCTTCCGTATCATTGACATAAATACAACCGGTCAGTGCTGATACGGACAAGATCACAATAATGAGTCCAATTTGTTTCATAGTTACCTCTGTGTGCAAGTCGTAAAATATTCCTACCTGGAATATATATAGCAGAGGCCGTGCCAACTTTTGTTATTCGCCGTATCTAATTGATTTTAATGGATAATATAAGTTTAGACCCCTTTGCACCCCAGACAGGCTTTGGGGGTTTAACCAACATGTGGTATTTTTCACCGCACTTTTCCCCAACCTGGCGGGTTATTCTCCATGGCTGACAGTCAAGTCAATGACCGGATGATCGGTGAATCGCCCAGCTTCCTGCTTATGCAGGAACAAATCTCCCGTATTGCCCCGTTGCGTAAACCGGTCCTGATTATCGGTGAACGTGGAACCGGCAAGGAACTGATTGCCTCACGCGTACATTACCTGTCCAAACGCTGGGAGCAACCCTTCATCAAGATTAATTGTGCCGCCTTCAATGAAGCCCTGCTTGAATCCCAGTTGTTTGGTCATGAGGTAGGTGCCTTCACCGGGGCCACACGCCAGCAAAAAGGGTTTTTTGAACGTGCCGATGGAGGCACCCTGTTCCTGGATGAGCTGGCGACCACATCCATGGCCGTTCAGGAACGCATTCTGCGGGTGACAGAATATGGTGAAATCGAGCGGCTTGGCGGGGCCAAGCCCATCAAGGTCGATGTCCGTATTGTTGCCGCCACCAATGTGGATCTGCCCCAGCTGGCACGGGAAGGAAAATTCCGCGATGACCTGCTCGATCGCCTGGCTTTTGATGTCATCACCCTCCCCCCGCTGCGGGAGAGAATCGAGGATATTCCCGTCCTGGCCCAGCATTTTGCCATCAACATGATCAAGGAGCTGGATCGTGAATATTTTCCGGGATTCAGTAAAACGGCAGCCAAGGCCCTGCTGGAATACCCCTGGCCCGGCAATGTCAGGGAGCTGAAAAATGTGATTGAGCGCTGTGTCTACCAGTCTGAAGACCCCGACCAACCCATCAAGGAAGTGATCTTCGATCCCTTTGCCTCACCCTATCGTCCTGTCGACCAGGATGGCAGCAGACCTTCACTGGCTTCACCGGATCAATCCTCGCCGCAGCGCTTTGTCACGCAGGAGGATTTTGAAGTGGGCTCCATTGGTTTCAAGCACCAGGTCCAGGAATATGAGAAACGCATCCTGCGGGATGCACTCAAGCAGTGTCAGTACAATCAGCGCAAAACAGCAAAATTACTCGATCTGAGTTATGACCAGTTGCGCGGGTACCTGCGCAAGTATGAGCTGAATAGTTGAGCTCGGGCCTTCAGGCCTCAGCACCGTCATCCAATGGGCTGCCAGCAGCTTTTTTCTGGCGGATACGATAAAGCAGACTCAGCACCACTGTCACAGCAATGGCAAGCAGCATGGCCATGACCAGGGGGATCAGGGATCGGATGCTGGTGGTGACATCGATGGTGACCAGATCCAGCAAAAAAACAATGACAGCCGGGGCCAGTATCTCTTCCTCAGGCAGCACATACCATGGTGTGAAAATAACCGCCATCAACAGGCTTTGCAGCAGATAAGCCATTTCACGCCACAGCAGGGACCTGAGAAAACGCCAGCTAAGAACACTGAAGGCCGCACCGGCCAGGGCGTAAATCAACCAGGCGATCATGTAGTCCTGTGTATCCATCAGTTCGCTGTCCAGGATTCCGTCAGACCATCCCAGTCCACAATGTGCTCTTCCAGGCCGTCCTCATGAACGAACTCCTCCGAAATCACTTTACCGGTGATGGTATTGTCTGTCGCTATGATCGCATCACGATTGCCGCTAAGCAAAGGGTGCCATACGGGCAATGGACGCCCTTCGTGCAGCAGCCTGTAGGCGCAGGTGCCCGGCATCCAGTGCAGGTCATCGAGATTATCCGGGGTGAGTACCACGCAGTCAGGAACTTTCTTTGACCTGTTCCGATAAACCGTGCAGCGGCAGGCATCCTCATCAAAATACTGGCAGACAACGCGGGTATAAAAAATCTCCCCCGTGTCTTCGTCCTCCAGCTTGTGCAGACAGCATTTACCGCAGCCATCGCATAATGACTCCCACTCGGTCCGGGACATGTCTGTCAGGGACTTCTGCTCCCAGAACGGCAGCGCTGTCATTCCGGCATTCTCTTTTACTTTTATTTTCGATTTCGCTTTTGCTTTAGTCGCCATCGAACAATACCTGTCCGGTAATTTCCGGTGGCAGCTGGACATAGAACCCTTTTTCCCGGATATCCTCCATCACTTTGGCTGCCTTCGCCCTGGCCAGTTTTTTCTCAGCGGTGATTTCAAGTGAAATGACTTCACTGATGACACCCATTTTTTGCTTTAAAGCTTCCGGGATGTTGTCTTCACCCTTGTCAAAGGGCACAAAGACGTAAAGTTCCTGCTCCTTACTCCCTTTGAATATCTTGCAATACATGGCATCGGCTTTTTCGATCATGCTTTCATGGCCTCCATCAGGCCTGGCAACAACAGGGGTTTACGCCATCCGTTCATTTCATCCGGAAGCATGACCTCCGGGACATCCTTGCCGCGGCTTTCCTGTTCGCAGGCAACCAGGTCCTGCATCAGGCTGGTAAGCCAGCGTTTTCGGGACAGCATTTCAACGGGAAGGCCCAGTTCCGCGGCCCGGGTTTCGACAAAATTCTGGGCTTTCCTCATACGACTTTTTACCCGGCCGTCCAACGGCTTTGGCAGCTCGGACGGCAATGCTTCAGCAGGTACATTATCCGCTTCCTTTATCACCGCCAGTACCTCCCCGGCTTCATGCCGCATGAAATTCCGGTCCAGGTCTTCAACCGTGGCCAGTTCGTCCAGAGACCTGGGATCAAGCCGGGAGATTTCCAGCAACTGTTTATCCTGGACTATCCAGTTGCGGGGTTTGTTGCGTTTGCGGGCGCGATATTCTCGCCAGGCCGCCAACAGCTTTAGCCTGTTCAAGGCCTTTTGACTCAACTGCCAGGCTCCACGAATATTCAGATAATAGGATGAGAAGTCAGACGCCATCTCATCGCGATAATTCTGGAGCAGGCGTTCGCACTCCTCCTGAAACCAGCTCTGTCGGCCTGATTCCACCAAAGCCTGTTTCTGG
>CAZBBS010000150.1:0-5604 GCA_964490145.1 uncultured Enterobacteriaceae bacterium | reverse complement strand
AATACTTAAATTATTGTGAACATTTGGTAGATACGCTTTTTTTCTCAGCCTCTCACCATCAACAGGATCACAGTCAATAAGAGCCAAATAGTAATCAACAGCTTCCTCATTTCGTTTTAGAATAGCGGCTGTTTCACCAAGTATATTGAGCAAGAATATAGAATTTGGAGCTTCTTTAAGCATGCTCTTAGCTATTGACAAAACCAAAGAGTATTGCTGCTTCTCAAACATATCTTTCAATAGTTCAATAGAAGTCTCATCAAGTAATCCACAATCAGCCAGCTGTTCTAATTGCTCATCGTTTGAATGTGTAGCCGGAACAAATGATAATGAGACTGAAGATGCAGCCATTGTGGCTGACAAGTCAGAAGTATGATTATGTTGAAATTGTTGCATAACAAAGTATCCCTTCATATATATATACGACAAAATGAATATTTTATTTAATTAAATCAATTAATTAGTTATTTTTAACACGAAAAAAGGCCTCCAAGATGGAGGCCTTTCCAAAGATGACTTTAAAGGTGCCTTAACCTTGCAGAAGTTGCAGCACACTCTGTTTCGATGCGTTGGCCTGCGCCAGCATTGCCATCGAGGCTTGCTGCAGAATCTGTGCTTTAGCAAGATTAGTACTTTCTGCAGCAAAATCAGCGTCCATGATCCGAGACCGCCCAGATTCGAGGTTAGTCGAAATATTAGTGAGGTTCGCTACAGTACTATCGAGACGGTTTGACACAGCACCAAGATTTGCTCGTTGAGTGTTAACAACATTGATCGCATTATCAACTGACTGAAGTGAAGACCTTGCATTAGCTAAGGTATCAACCTGGATCGAGTTAGACTTTTCAAGGTCAAAAGTTGTCCCAGTTACATTAGTAACTTTAACATTTTCCAGTCCAGCATCTTCGATCGCTTTAGCTATTTGCGCAACTGCACCAGCGATATCGTCGGTGAATTGGTCACCAGCAGCAATAGTAGTCTCGACCTTTGTTCCATCAATTGTTAACGTGAACTTATCACCTGCTGTTACAGTGCCACCGACGGTGAACGTACCTGAACTTTCAGAGATTGTAGATGCAGCAGCACCTGATGTTACAGTCACGCCACTAGGAACAAGGACTTGCTTGAGGGTCACAACACCTGCATTTGAAGTCGCACTAATTCCTGCTGCTGAAAATGCGGCTGTTCCATTGACCTTAGCTGCCAGGGCTGCTGCTGCACCTGCGTCGGATGCTGCGAATGCAGTTCCAGCACCATAATCAGTTGCATTTGCAACTGAAATGGTTGTTCCATTTATATCAACTGAGAATGTTTCAGTAGCATCATAAGTGGTATTAGCAATTGTAATTTGGTTACCACCGGCTACCGTGATACCACCATCACTGCTGGCATCATTCGTCACGGCTGTATTATTTAAAGTGAATTGACCACCTGCTTGACCTAGCGAAACTGTTACGGCTGTTCCAACTCGAGACACGGTCATGTTGCTCAGGGCATCATCATTCGCGGGGAGTAGAATGACCTCACTGGCTTTGTCTGCAAATTGGCGTGCCAAGCCTTCCATATCATTTGAGTAACCATCAGCATCGGCAGCTGTAATCTGCACCTGTACGCCAGCAATACTTGCTGTATAGATATCTCCAGCGTTCCAAACACCTGATAAGGTAAATGTAGAACTATCATCGGACTGAGCTGTGATTTCTAGATTACCCTTCGTTGCAGCAGCAGCAACGTTAAGCTGCGTAGAGGGTGTGGTTGTAGGCCCAGAAATCCCAAGAGCTTTAGACGATACAGCACCAATTTGAACAGCCATTGTATCAAGAGCTGCGGTGCTAGATCCAACCTGGAGATTAAATGTAGCCTTGTCAGAATGGACCCCTGAGAGGTTTTTGCTATCAGGCGTTGATCCATCAAGAAGCAGTTTCCCTGCCCAAGCAGTTGTACCTGCAATTCGGTCGATTTCTGCTGTTAGATTATCCAACTCTGTTTGTAGATTTGCCCGATCCGAGGCATTGTTGGTGTCATTTGCCGCCTGCACAATTACTTCGCGCATGCGTTGAAGAATGTTTGTTATTTCGTTATGGGCGCCCTCTGCAGTGTCAATCATTGCCTGACCATCCATCGCATTACGAATGGCTTGATTTGTCCCACGAATTTCTGAGGTAAGTCGAGATGCAATGGCAACGCCTGCGGCATCATCTGCAGCAGTGTTAATCCGCAGACCAGTCGAAAGGCGCTCCATAGCCAATTCCATCGACTTATTTACTGACGACGCCGCAGCAGCAGAACTGAGAGCACCGATGTTAGTGTTGATATTTAAAGCCATTTTAGCCTCCTAATAACTTTTAGATTCAACTTTCGTCAGTTAGGTAAAACGACACATAAAAAAAAAAGTTAGATTAATATTATTATTTTTTTTGTTTTTATTGAAATTTTATAAATTCAGTTCTATGAAGAATAATATAATTAAGGGCGTTTTTATGTTTACTCCAGGCTGGATTTTCGACATATCTGTTGCACGAACAGCAAGTGAATACCTGTCATCTGAGATTGGAATTGAAGCTTTTGCCAAGAAATACGCTGAGGGCTTGGCCAGTTACTACAAAAATGCCATTGAAGTCGAAGTCTTCAGCGATACGGCAGAAACTATTTTGGAGTTTCTTTCAGAAATAGAGGCTGGAGATCGGGCTGTAGAGTTTCTTAACGATTTTACATATTTCAGACTTTATTATGAAAATAATAGCACCCCCCGGAAGATGAAACCTTTGTTCGGCTCCATTGAAGATGGTGAAAAATTACAGGAATACAAACCTGAAGAGACAATAAAAGCCTTTCGTGCTTATATCTTTGGGATGAGATCTAACGCCGTTCCTACAGCTCCAGATGGCTGGCGACTAGAAACCGAGAATAACATTGACAAGTTCAAGTTAATTATCGAGCGTCCGGTAAGCATGCTGGATATGTTTTAATAAATTTATTTTTAGTATTATCCGTTCATACTACCACGCCAGGCATCCATCATATTACTCAAAGATTGCTCCGTTGATTTCATCATTTGCAATAGAGTGTCCATACGAGCATAACGTTCAACGTAATTTGCCCTAATGATTTCCATTTTTTCATCAAGGTTATTAAGGTCCTCTTGATAATCTGTAACATCATCACGATAGCTGTTGATCTTAGTATCCAGTATATTGTTACTTTTCAGATATTGATCTGCCATCAACCTGAGCGCTCCAACCGAGCTTCTACCCATATAAACTGATGCACTGGTAACACCTGAACCAATTTCCAAAGCAAGCCCTTTGGTATTACCTAAATATGAAGAATAAACTCCATTGCTCAACGTCATGGTATCACCATCAATGGTGGCGTTGCCGAAACCATCTACTGTCAACGCATAGGTACCAGGTGTCCAATTTGTGCCGCTGACAGACGCGCTAACACTTGACGTAGATACGCTAAAACTGTTCTTGATTATGGCCTGAAAATTGTCTGGATTACTATCGAAAGTAGATTTGAATTTAGCTGCATCAAGTGTGATGCTGCCATCCCTCTCGGTCATAATACCAAAATTTGCCATATAAAGAGGAGTATCTGCATATCCATAGATTGCATTTGTCGTTATATTTCTTAGTGAACGTTTTAAACTAGCAACTGAAGGATCACTCACAAGAGGACCACTTTCTGCCCCGTTAGTGCCACGCAAACTTAACTCACGCAACTTGCTGCCGAAGGTATTCATTTCATCTACTAGCGCCTGCATGATAAGCAGTGCATCACTGGCACTGTGTCTTGCTGAAATAGTTTGCACAGAAGAGGTGACGTCATTCAGCGTGAGGCTAACTCCGTCAATCAGGTCTGTAATATTATTGTTGTCTCTGGTAATAGCAACACCATCAAGACTCAAGGCGGCATCACTTGCCGCAACCGTTTCCTTTGTGACGTCATGACTGCTGTAGTCAATTCCGGCAAGACCACTACCTGGAGTGAGTTCGGTTGCAACTATGTGCATTGCATTGTCGACACCTGAAGAAGATTTGATCATAAGGCTATAGGCGTTATTATCTGTTTTAACGATTGAAGCTGTAAGTCCTATGGCGGCATCATTAATCGTGTTGCAAACATCAGATAATGTATCTGAACCCGACGAAATCGAAAGAGTATTGGTAGCAGTAGCGTTTTGAGTAAAGCTACTACCACTCCACGTGCCAAAAGAAATTGCAAGTGAGCCTGCACCTAGCGATTGATCTTGGCTCGTGAAACCACCAAAAACAAGAGTTTGCGCTTTAGCAAGAGTAGCAATCTCTATATTATGGTTAAAGGTACTGGCTGTAGATCCATCTGTAATTGTAAGATTAATAGCTGAACTACTCGAATTTGTTGATAAACTACTCAGATCGTTAATTGTAGCCAAGGATGCATCAAAATTTGCCAGTGCTGTCTTGACCTGACCTAACGCGGAAATGCTAACATTGCGTTCTTCTATTTTCCCGTTGATTTGATCTTCCTTAGGCGTGCGCTCTGCAGTGACGAGTGCATCGATGATCTCGGTTGTATTGAGACCACTACCGACATTTAGCGCGCTGAGATAATCGGTTGCCATGGGTGCCTTTTCCTATTGCCTTAAAGATTAACGACCCAATTAATGCAAGTTATATACCTTTTTGCGCATTGAGTTAACTTAGAGTATTATTAAAGTCTAATATTAAGGTTCAAGCAGGGTCTTCATGTCGAGATCACCATCCGGTCATCTTTTGCCAGCCTCCAAACTGGCCTCGATGTTTGCAGTGCTCGTCGGGGTTGGCGTTGCCTTTGGCATCATGATGGCATTTGTGTCGAATGTCTTTGTCATTGGCGTCCGCACCCTTACGAATCTCAGGGAAAATGCTGATTTTCTGAATTTCTCTCTTGGTGGAGTGGATTTATCCCTTGCGCCACTTATGGCAATCCTGATTGCCGCCATGGCGATACTTGTTATCCGGAAAATCTTTGGCATCACGCGCTGGCATGGCCCGGCGGACAGTATCTACGCCGCCCACCGCACCGATAACGAACTTGATGTCAAAGCCGGAATGGGTTCAACCTTGGCGGCATTTGTCTCAGCAAGCGGCGGCGCCTCCGTTGGCCAATATGGTCCTCTTGTTCATTTCGGCGCAACCATCGGCAGTCTTCTGCGCCAAGTTACCGGAAACAGGCTGACAACAGATATCTTTATCGGATGCGGGGTGGCCGGCGCTATTGCAGCAGGTTTTAACGCTCCGGTTGCCGGGGTTGTCTTTGCCCATGAAGCCATCCTTCGGCATTTTTCGGTACGTGCGGTGACACCCATCGCCATTGCCAGCATCACTTCGGCCGGAATAAGCAAATGGCTTTTTGGTGACAATCATGCCTTTGCCGGCGTGCCGTCCATCTCGCTTGTGGAAACCCTGCCTGTCGCCCTGGTTGCCGGGCCGGTTTTCGGCATCATTGCCGTTCTCTATATGATGGCCATCAGGCGTTCTGCGCAAATCGCCGGGTCTTCAGGCCTTTCGCCCGCCCGGCTTATCCTGATTGCGGCCGTGCTCACCGGATGTGTCGGGATGGTCCTGCCGGAAGTGCTGG
>CAZBBS010000149.1:3025-5605 GCA_964490145.1 uncultured Enterobacteriaceae bacterium | reverse complement strand
AGCACAATGAAAGACGGCAGGTTGTTGTTGTCCGATCCCAGCCCATAGCTGATCCAGGATCCGAAGGATGGACGACCCACCAGCTGAAAGCCGGTCTGCAAAAACTGCGCGGCCGGATTGTGGTTCACATGATCGGTCACCATGGAATTGATCATGCAAATCTCATCCGTGATCTGAGCGACATGAGGCCAGAAGTCACTCACCCACATGCCGCTGTTGCCACGCTGTTTGAACGGGGACAGGTTGCGCACCAGCGGAAACTGGGTCTGGCCCTGCACCATGGTGGAAACACGTCCCTCGCCCATCACGGACGCCGGGATCTGCTGACCATGCATGGTCTCCAGCATGGGGCAGTAGTCAAAGGTATCCACGTGGGAGATAGCCCCGAACATGTGCAGGTAAATCACCCGCTTGGCTTTCGGCGCAAAATGCGGCGAACCCAGAATACCCAGGTCCTGCTGCCCGAAGGCGGCTGATGATCCCAGCATGTCGCCCAGTGCCAGGGAGCCGATACCCAGACTGCCTTTTTGCAGAAATGCCCGGCGGGATAATTGCCGGAGAGTGTGATCAGTTTTTTTCATGGTGATCGGTTCCTGATTAATGACGCGAATACGCGTCAGGGGAATTCATCACGATACGGGCGGTGGACGCCAGTGCGGCAAACTGCGCCAGATCATCATCGTTCACGGCCCAGTCGGCCAGGCCGGCGCTGAGATAAGCGCGGGCACGGGCCTGGTCTTCCGAGAAACGCTGAAAGGCCCGGTTGTACTGGTCGCGCAGAATCCGGCTTTCGTTGTCGGCCGGTTCACGGCGCAAGGCCAGCTGGTAAATATGATCGAGCTGCTCACCCAGATCACTGCTTTGCCCCAGGGCGCGGAAGGCCATGCCTTCATAGGCTTCAAGGTACTGCTGGTCGTTAAGCATGGCCAGAGCCTGAAGGGGCGTATTGGATGTACGACGTCTGGCGATGGTCGTGATGCGCTGGGGGAAATCAAAAACCTGCAGGGCCGGATGTTGGGCAGCGCGTTTCACATAGCCATACATGGTGCGACGATGATGCTCCTCCAGCGGGACTTCATCAGCCAGGGGATAGTCCACCACCTGGTTGACCGATACGGCTTTCCATACACCCTCTGGCTGGTAGGGATGCACACTGGGACCGCCTACTTCAAGGTTCAGCAGGCCGCTGGCAGCCAGGGCATTATCGCGAATCACCTCGGCACTGTGACGCAGGCGAACACCGCGACTGAGAAGATGGTTAAAAGGATCCACGTCTTTCTTCATGTCGTCCACGGATGAATCCTGACGATAAGTGGCTGACATGACCATCATCTTGAGCAGGTGACGGGTGTCCCACCCTGAATCCATCAACTCGGCAGAGAGCCAGTCCAGCAGCTGCGGATGGGAGGGAATGGCACCCTGGGTGCCAAAATCCTCAGCGGTTTCGACGATGCCGCGCCCGAACATGGATTGCCACAGGCGGTTCACATACACCCGTGACGTGAGCGGGTTCTGTGGATCGAATAGCCACTGTGCCAGGCCGAGGCGATTATTGGGCAGGGATTCATCCCAGGCAAAAATCTGGCCGAAGGCCCGGCCTTCGACAGCCTCACCAGGATTGGAATACACACCCCGCTGTTTGACATGGAAAGGGGCGGCCATGGGATCATCTTCCATGACCATGATTTCCGGTTGCCAGGAGTAAAGCTGATTGTGTTCAGCCGACACCACTCGCCGTGCTTCCCTGGCAGCCAACACCTCGGGGTCTGTCATAACCCGGAACTGCCGCCACGCCGCATCGGTGATTTCCGGCTGTCCATCGGTATGCAGGTAACGGATTTCCAGTGGACTCAGGTCACGGTTGAACACCTTCACTTCGTCAAGAACCGAATCCGCCAGGGTGTACTGCTGCCAGCGCTTGCCGAACCCCAGGCCATAGATGGTGTCATCAATAAAGGCCAATGGATCGGTAATGATGGTCTGATCAAGATTGTCACCCAGGATGGTGACCGCCATAGGCTCGGCATCCAGGTAGATATTGATGCCGGCCGCGGTACTGGTTCCGTCATAGGTCACAGTGATGTGACGCCACTCCCCGGGCGCGACAGCTTCTTCGGTGATCACACTGAGCTTGTTGTCCGGGGTGTGCTGCATATTGAAACGCAGACGATTGTTTTCCACATCCAGTGCATAGCCATTGGCGGCAAAACGGATATGCTGGTTGTGATTGATCACCGTAGCGATGTCGTACACATCCGCAAATTTAATCCAGAAGTCCAGACTGAAGGCATCAGTGCGATCGTAGTCGCCGACATCATCCCCGAAATAGCCCTTGTTCTGCTCATCAAACAGGAAGCCCTTGCCCTTGATGCCATCTGCACTTAAAGGGGCCTGGATCACGGCAGGCACCTGCCCCCTGATATTGCTCGCTGATAACTGCACCAGGTCTTCACGAATACCCGCAGGCATTCCCCGGCTGACCGTCATGGGTTTGCCCTGTTCCTGACGGCCAAAGATTTCTATCTTGGCGAAATCCAGATCACCCTTGTAATAGGACTCAAAGGAATAATGCGCTGCCAA
>CAZBBS010000149.1:0-2925 GCA_964490145.1 uncultured Enterobacteriaceae bacterium | reverse complement strand
TGGCGAAATCCAGATCACCCTTGTAATAGGACTCAAAGGAATAATGCGCTGCCAAAGCCTTATCAAGGGAATTGGCCAGCTGGCTGTTGACGCTTGCCGCATCCGGCGCGCTCAGGGTATCGATGCGCTCATGGGTGGCAGACAGTACATTGGTGTAATCCTGCTGCAGGGTGTCGATACGGGAAGCCAGCTCCTGCAGCTTCATGTCAGTTTCAGCATCGGGCAACAGCAGCGTGGCACCGGATTCCACCTTGAGAAAACCCGGGGAGGGCAACGTGCCACCGGGGGTATAAAAGCCGGGCTCGTAGGTGTCACTGAAAAAAGCTGCGAAGGAATAAAAGTCGCGAATGGAAATCGGATCGTACTTGTGATCATGACAACGGGCGCAGCCCACCGTGTGCCCCAGTATGCCTACGCCAAGGGTCTCGACACGATCGATGGCGTATTCGTTGTTGTATTCCTCATCAAGAATGCCGTTTTCCGAACTGCGCTGGCCCAGACGCAGGAAGGCTGTGGCAAGACGCTGTTCGCGAGTTGGATTCGCCAGCAGGTCCCCGGCCACCTGCCAGGTCAGGAAATCATCGAATGGCATGTTGTTCTGGTAGGCACTGATCACCCAGTCACGCCAGGGGTGCAGCAGGCGGTCACCGGCATCCTCCAGATAACCGTCGGTATCAGACCAGCGGGCAATGTCCAGCCACTGGGCTGTCATGTGTTCGGCATGGGCAGTGGAGGTCAGCAACCTGTCCACCAGGTTTTCGTAGGCATCCGGAGACGTATCAGCAACGAAAGCATCCACATCTTCCAGTGAAGGCGGTAACCCGGTCAGATCCAGAGTCACGCGATTGATCAGGGTGGCTTTGTCTGCCTCAAGTGAGGGAGGAAGCCCTGCTTCAACCAGTGCCCTGTTAATAAAGGCATCGATGTCATTGTTGCCACTGGCGGCAGGAACAGATGGACGACTGACCGGGACATAGGCCCAGTGTTTTTCGTAGGGCGCGCCCTCATCAATCCAGGCAGCCAGGGTCTGCTTCTGCTCGGCGCTTAATGATTTGTTGGTGGATGGTGGCGGCATGACCACGTCGGGGTCAGTGGAGGTGATGCGCCGGATCAACTCACTGCCATCCGGGTCGCCGGGCACGATGGCGAATTTGCCGGGCGATTCAGGCAGTTCACCCGTGGCAGTCTCAAACAGGTCCAGGCGCAAGCCGGCTTTCTGCCCACCGTCAGCATCCGGCCCATGACAGGCAAAGCAGTTATCGGAAATGATGGGGCGAACATCCCAGTTGAAGGACACAGATCCGGCTCCCTTGCCAGAGTCTGCATGCTGGTTACATGCTGAAAGCAGCAGGTTGCAGATGACCGTCAGTACCGGCAAAACTCGATGTTTCATTCCCTACCCCCTTCTGACATGCGCAAAAATGAGCGCACAGAACCTTGCCCGACATTCGGCGAAAATTCTGTTACCAAACTTTCTCTAACGGTGTTAGGCTAATTTCCGACCCAAATATTGTCAAGCCCAAACAACGAACATGAAGCTATCCCGGGAACAGATTGTCGACGAAGCCATTACCCTGCTCCATGAGCAGGGACTGAAGCAGGTGACATTGCGCAACCTGGCAGACCGTCTCGACATGAAAGCCCCTTCCCTGTTCTGGTACTTCAAAAACAAGGACGAACTGCTGGCCCTGATCGATGAAACCATTTTCCGCCAGTGCATCGAATGCATTCCTGATTGCAGTACCTGGCAGGAATGGGTCAGGCTTTACGGCCTGTCCATGTGGGAAGCCCAGTCCCGGGCACCGGATATTCCCAACCTGATTACCCAGGTCAATCTCAGCCTGGAAACCAGGCAGACTCTTTATCAGCTGCTGCATGACAAACTTTCCCCATACGGTCTGGACATGTCTGTCGCCATGAAACTCCAGAGTTCCGTACAGGCCCTGATTACCGGGTGGACCGTATTGACCAATCTGCCCCGGCGCAAGGAAGCCCAGCCAGACATCGAATTTTCCCCCCTGCGGGACGATATCACCCATGCTCTGGATGTGCTGATCCAGGGCTGGGAAGTCGACCTGGGCAAACATTAAGCCAAACAGGAGCCCCATTGTGACAAGAGACCAGTACCAGCAATATCTCGACAGTTTCAACGGCATGGATTACGACAGGGTGCTTGAATTCTGGGCACCGCAATTCTGTGTGTGGGTGCAGGGGCAAATCCTGTTTGATTCACCGGATAGTCTGAAGCGAACCTACGCCTTCCTGCATGCTCATGTGACAGAAGAAATATTCGTGAAGCATTTTCTATCTGATGAAAACAATATTTTCATGGAAGCTGATGTGCGGATCACAGCGCGGCAGACCATCACACAGGAAGCTTTGGATGAGGCCAATATCAAGGCAATCATGCCAATCGCAGCCGGCACGGCCATCGATATCCCACAGTTCATCCACTACCATCTGGAGAACGGGAAATTCAAAACCGGTGTTTGCCTGGTGAGCGGGCCACCCAGACCTGTAAATGCTGCTTAAAGCCTGACAGCTTAACATTTGGGGACAGGGGCCGTTGTGAAGGTGAAAGCCTGCGCTGGATGCATGATGGCCATGTGTAACACGATGACGGAAAGGTCATCGACATACCCGGACAGGACGTCATCCCCGCTAACGGTCTGTATCAACAGCCACACGGTTAGCGCCAAGCACAACCGGATCGGAGTGGGAACTTATCCAACCGCCTGTGTGAAAAGCTGGCAAAAGCGCAGCAGCAGCAATAACATGGCGGTCAAAAGCAATTGTGTTAACGATACCCCCCCTGTACATGGAGCAACGTCATGATCAAACGTCGGGAATTTATCCAGTCAGCAATGACTGTGTCATCACTGTCACTGACAGGTGTGCCTGCCTTTGCTCTGTCCGGGTTGAATG
>CAZBBS010000148.1:0-5644 GCA_964490145.1 uncultured Enterobacteriaceae bacterium | reverse complement strand
CGCATTCGAAAGGCCGTGTCACGCATCGCAGCCATGGGGAATCTCGGATCTTCCAGGTAAAAGCTCCCACCTGCGTCATGGGATTCCTGCTCAGTCTCATGACCCATATCAATGTAGAGCACGGCGGCCCAAAGATTACCTGGATGACTATGTAAAAGATTTAGCCCACCCTCAGGGGTCACGTTTGCCCACATGCGCACAAGCCACTGTCGGTCCTCGGCCGATGACTCCTTAAAGTAACTCATCCGCTTGGCAATGTTGACTGCGGCCTCAGCAAGCTTGTGTGCCGCAGGGCCACCCCATTCGAGCATGTCACTTTCGGAGTGCCAGCCACCCAGGTTAGATCGACTGAGCCCCGTTGATATGGTTTTGCGTTTCCTAATTGCAACTTCCAACTCTTTCATCACTTCATCAGCATCTTTCAGTCTTCCATAGGCGATCGGGGTCTCAAAGATCCCTATTGGTTGAGCTTCGACGCGTAGAGCGTGATTTTCTGTTGAAGAATTGGTTTTCATTAGAGTCTTCGACTTTATCTCAAATTTGTGTCGGGTGGCGGAGTTTAAGACCTAGCGAGAATTATTGGAAATAATGAACAGCTCGCGACCATTGTGTTTGTCATAAAAATGACACGATTTGGTCTCAGAAATGAAATACAAGCGGAATAACATCTCCATTCTTTTTAAATCACGCAGTACCGGACAGGAGAACACATGAAAGCGACTAAGATAAAGCTGAGTGCCATCGCCAGTGGCGTTGCTATGGCAATAGCCTCTGCGGCCACGCAGGCTGCACAGCCTCCCGCGTATTCACTGACAGGACCAAAAACGGGCGCTGAGATCTTGATTGGTGGAACGCTCAACAATAGGGCTTCTTACCAAGCCGTTATGCCCGCTGCGGATTCCTTCGATATCGTCGCCACGATCAAGCCAGAGGCTGCAGATGTCGGCAAGTCTGGCTCCATTGTTGTTGCTCTTGAAGTTGAAGGCGTGGGGGTTTTCAATTTACTGTCCGGCGGAATCTGGGTGCCACTCGACTTAAATAACGTCCAAGCTTATAAGACCAAGACTCTGACAGCGGCCGAAGATATCACTATCATCGACAACTTTATCGGGACCGACACGAACCTCACAGGTGCTTCACTGAAGGCCTACGTTGGATACTACACCGGTGGAGACATCTCAAACATCACATACAACACAACCGCGGCCTCAGTAGCGATTGCTACTACCCCGAGTGGATGCCCAGCCGGGACCACTGAGAATTCTGCGACTTATAACGGAAAGCCAGTTTGCAACCTCCCAGTGGGCGATCCTATTACAACGGACATGCATCTTACTGCCAACAACGCCTACTTTTTCTCGGGTACGATATTTGTTGGCAACAATACTGTGAACACACCATTCGAAGACAAGGTGAGCCTCACGATCGATCCCGGTGTGAACATAATCTCTGAGGGTGGTCAGTCTGCCCTGGTAGTCAGTCGCGGCGGCAAGATCTTCGCGAATGGGTCTCCTGAGAAGCCGATCATAATGACTTCCAGCCAGGACGACGGCTCGCTCGACGTGCTAAATGCCAGGGGCCTGTGGGGCGGTATTGCGATTAACGGTTCCGCAACCCAGAATACCGCCAGCGGATTCGCGCAGGGCGAGGGCTCTACGGGCGAATACGGTGGCGGAACGAGCCCGAATGACGCCGACAATAGCGGATCATTAACCTACGTTCAGGTTCGTTATGCTGGCTATCCGATTACCGCCGACGATGAATTGAACACGATTTCGTTGCACGCAGTTGGAAGTGGAACGACTCTCGATTATATCCACAGCCACAATGGTGCCGATGACGGCATCGAGTTTTACGGCGGTACAGTCAACGCCAAGCACATTCTGGTTACAGGCCAAGACGACGATGCTCTTGACTGGACCAACGGTTGGACTGGCAACCTTCAGCACGTTGTGATCAAGCACACCACCTCTGGAGATAACTGTATCGAGGCTGACAACCTTGGGGCAAACCCAATTGCGACTCCGCGTTCTAATCCAAAAATCTCAAATCTAACTTGCATCACTAGCACCACCCAAAAGAGCAGCGGGCATGCATTCGAGCTCAAAGCCGGCACAGCGATGCAGATGTATAACTCAGTTGTTGGAGGTGAGATTGAATCCACTGAAGGATGTATCTTGATTGCGGGTGATGAAACTTTCTCTCAATCTGGAGCGTCAGCTGCGACTCTTAACGGAACATTGAGAATGGATCGTTCCTATATTTCTACTGCTTGTGCGGCGGCGCTTAGTGGTAGCGGCACATTCACGACTGCGGATTGGTTTGCTGCCCAAGCCGGAACAACTTCCGGTTCCGTTGACCTGGGAGGCCCTAATGGCTGGACTAATGGGTCTTTGATTAATGCCAGGACTCCAGCAACTGGTCTCGGGACATTCTTTGATGACGTTGATTATATTGGCGGCGTGAAGGATGACACTTCCGATTGGACAAAGGGGTGGTCTTACGATTACGACTAGTCCGACCAAGCAAGAGGTGTATGCGGGGGGCGTCTTGCGCTCCCCGTGTTCACGTTGAAGCGCATGTCTATCGGATTCACGATGATTGATTCCTGTCACTATTTTGTCACATAAAAGACATAATATTCCCTTCGAAATTCTCCTCACGAAGGCCCCACTCATGCTTAACCCCAAACGATGCGCACTCCTTGCTGTATGCGCTCCCATATTCTCCGTACAAGCTCAACTTGCAGACGAAAACGGCTCGCAACAGATTGAGGAAATATCTGTCATTGGCCAGTTCGTGCCTGATGAGAAGCGCTCGACGGATGCCGTTGCTAACGTGGTTAACTCTGAAGAGTTCACTCGCACTGGTGACGCTAATATTGCTGAGAGCCTTAAGAGGGTGGCGGGTCTTTCCACAGTGGGAGGTAAATATGTCTACGTTCGAGGTCTGGGTGAGAGGTATTCAACTACGCTTTTGAATGGAGCGATCCTGCCAAGCCCAGAGCCAATCAACCGGGTCGTACCACTCGATCTTTTTCCCACGGCGGTTCTAGACAGCGTGCTTGTCCAAAAAACGTATTCGGCTCGGTTCCCCAGCGAGTTCGGTGGTGGCGTTCTCCAAATGCGTACTAAGAAATCTACAGATGAGTTCTTTTTTAATGTTACAGGCTCGACTGGGATGGTTCAGAACGTTGCATTCAAAGATGGTTTGCATATGAGTGGTGGAGATACCGATTGGCTCGGTATGGATGATGGGTGGCGGGACAAGTCTGCAGCCTTGCAGGATGCGACAGCCAATAGCCAAGAACTCCGAAAATACAGCCCGTTCTCCGGAGTCGGTATTCCCCAAGAGCAACTAGACGAGGTGGGCCGAAGTTTCAATAATCAATACACTCCTGAGTTAAAGGAACTTCCTCCCAACGCTTCACTAACGCTCTCTACGGGGAATTTTCACGATATCGGGGACTCCGGTGCGAAGATAAATTACTTGGCCGCCGTTAATTACTCAAACAGTTGGGATACTGACGTTATTGAGCGAAACAGCTGGGTTCCAGGCACCGATGGATTGATGCACTTCGACGGTCTGACATGGACGGGAACAGAGCACAGCATAGACACAAGCGGCATCTTTACTACAGGTGTAGACTTTAACTTCAACCACAACGTCCGTCTCACGTCTGTGGTCCTTAGGAAAACAGACAATTTAGTTGGGCGCGCCACAGGGTTTGTGGAGGATTCATTGGACGTTGAACTTAATGAGTCTAGATGGATAGAACGTGAACTATTTTCCAACCAGATACAGGGAGATCATTACTTCCCAGAGTTAAACGAACTTACCGTAAATTGGCGGTTAAGCAAGATTAATGCGGAGCGGGATGCTCCCGACGAGCGCATATACCGGCGCGATAATGGCGAATTTTCTTCAAGGGTCGATGGTAACCTCAGGAATTGGAGCACCCTCGACGACGAAGTTCGCGACGTTGGCCTTGATCTGAGCATGACGTTTTACGGTGGTCCTGCTGGCTCTACCATTACCACCAGAGCAGGATACATGCATGTTGAGAAAGAGAGAGAGTCTGAGATCCGTAGGTTTGGTTTCGCATTCGCGGGTGCAGCGGCAAATGACATTGAACTGCTTGTGAGGCCGCTGGAAGAAATACTCGTGCCAGCTAATATTGTTTCTAATGGCTTTACGATTCGCGAAATAACCCGGCCGACTGATAATTATCAGGCTCAAAATACTCTTGATGCAGTATATGGCGAAGTAGAATTTAATTTCGATGATAGATTGCGGTTCACCCTAGGTGGTAGGCAGGAAAAATTTGAGCAGCTTGTCGATACGTTTGATCTATTTAGACCAGGTATTGGCTCTCGAGCTTCTCAGGAGACTGATAAACTCCTGCCGTCCGCGAGCCTGACTTACATTGCGGGCGACCACCAGTTCAGGCTGGGTTACAGCCAGACTGTTTCGAGGCCGGATTTTCGCGAGTTGTCGCCTGCCGCTTTCACGAATCCAATTAATGGCCGGGATATAATAGGCAACCCGAATCTAAAAATTACCGAGCTAGAGAATTTCGACCTGAGGTGGGAATGGTATTTTGGATTTAGTGACTATGTGTCGGCAGGGTTATTTTACAAAGAGTTCACGAATCCGATTGAGGCCTCAATCGTGGGAAGTACTCAGAGAGCGGGGACATATATTAACGCTAAAGGCGCCGAGAATGCTGGTGCAGAGTTTGAAGTCTACAAGCGACTGGACTTTCTGGGGGATGGATTTCTTAACGGCATCGGTGAAGACTTTTACGTTCAGGCTAATGCGTCCGTGATTGATTCAGAAGTCACCATAGCCGAGAAAGACCTTGGGGTATTGACGTCTTCCTCTAGGCCTTTGCAGGGACAGTCTGACTATCTGTTCAATTTCCAAATTGGTTATGAGCCAATGTCAGGCACAACCGCTACGCTTCTTTATCATTATTATGGTGAGAGAATCTACGAGGTCGGAATAGAGACGGCGCCTGATTTAGTCGAGCAACCATTTGGCGAGCTTAACTTCGTCTTTATTCGGGATTTGTCTGATGATCTGGCAATGACCCTGAAAGCGAAAAACCTAACGGATCAACGTAATGAGATCACACAAGCCGGCTATGTGAATTTCGGCTATAACAAGGGCCGAGAGTTTAGTTTTCAATTGGATTATTCATTCTAGTCTGCTTAAGCCAAAAAGGGCGCGGTATGGATAGGATGGTCAATCAAAGGGATCTAAACCGCCGTCGGAGGAAAGCTTGAGGATGGAGCGATAATTATGAGCGAGTCCACTGTTCTTATAGTAGATGATGAGGCAGCCATTCGAGACATGGTCGGAATCACTTTGGACCTGGCAGGATTCGATTCGATCAGTGCAGTAGATGCGCGCGAGGCTCATATCTCCGTAATCGATAACAAACCGGATCTGGTACTGCTTGATTGGATGCTGCCTGGAGGCAGCGGTATTGAATTAGCTCGCCGATTACGCCGTGACGAAATTACGGCAAACATTCCCATCATCATGCTTACTGCCAAAGCCACTGAGGACAACAAAGTTCAGGGTCTGAGTGAAGGCGTTGATGACTACATCACCAAGCCTTTCTCACCGCGTGAGCTGG
>CAZBBS010000147.1:0-5797 GCA_964490145.1 uncultured Enterobacteriaceae bacterium | reverse complement strand
TCGACTCCGCCATTGAATGTGGTGCCGATGGTGTCATCATCGAAGTGCCCATTGGCTATCCCAAATTGAAATACCAGTTTGGCTGGACCTGGGAAGATGTCGCCAAGAAAAGTGCGCCGATCATCAAGTACGCCAAGGATCATGGACTCCACACAGTATTCTTCCCCTATGACACCACTCGTGCGCGAGAAGAGGATCTTGAAAATCTGCTCAAGACCGTGATGGATACCTGTCCTCCTGATTCAGTCGGTGTGGTGGATACCATGGGCTGTGCGTTGCCTGAAGCCATCAAATACATGGTGCGCAAGGTCAAGGCCCTGACCAACCTGCCGGTGGAAGTGCATACACATAACGACTTCGGTATGGGGGTGGCTACTGAGCTTGCCGGTGTTGAAGCTGGCGCTACAGTCATTCATTCCTGTGTGAACGGCCTGGGTGAGCGTACCGGTAATGCCGCCATGGAAGAACTGGTCGTTGCCCTTGAAGTCCTTTACGGCATCAAGATGGGATATGACCTCAAGAAATTCCCGGAACTGTTTGAACTGGTATCCAGAATCAGCAATATTCCCATCGCCGTGAACAAGCCAATAGGCGGTGCCCGCAATTTCACCCGTGAGTCAGGTATTGGTGTTGATCTGGTCCTAGAAGAACCATTGGCCATGTTCGGAACCCACCCTGCACTGACCGGCCGTCATGGTGACATCGTGCTCGGCAAGAAAAGCGGCAAGCGTTCTGTGACATACAGCCTGGAGCGTATGGGTATTACTGACTACACCGATGAAGCCGTGGCTGAAATTCTGGCTCAGGTCAAATCCCTGGGCATTCAGAAGAAAACCATCATCACGGCTGATGAGTTCAAGGGAATCGTGGATAGCGTCCTCTGACTTTCTCTGCATCCATAAGATAAAAAAGCCGGCATCATGCCGGCTTTTTTTATGCAATCCAGATTGCTTATCAAGCGCCAGCGAAGAAAAAAAGGGGGGTGGTTTCTTACCTGACTGCAGTGACGGGTAAGGAACCCATAGGGGGGCTGTATTCGTAATTTATGGTCCTACAGCGAACCGTGGCTGTAAATGCAAAGGCAAAAGAAAAAGCCCGGACAGGTGCCGGGCTTTTCTGGCGTCAGTGAAAAGAGGGGGGCTAGTTGCCGGCAACCATGGCGTCATGGTCTTCAGATGGCACAATACCGTAGCGAAATGCAGGACTGTCAACGATACCCTGTATCAAGGCAGAAAACCGGTAATCCTCGGCAGCGGCATTCCGGACCAGTTCACGAACCTGCGGCATATCAGTGGCTTCCACAGGACGGCCCAGGGCATAGGTCATCAGTCGGGTGGCGACTGTTCTGGCAAACATGCTGGGGTCTTCTGTCAGGGCCATTCTCAGGTCGTTGGGTCCCCTGACTTCAACACCGCTGGGCAGGACGCCTGTTGAATCGATGGGATCGCGGGAGTAGCGATCAATCTCGCGCCAGTGCCCTACGGCATCAAAGTTCTCCAGGGCGAATCCCAGTGGATCCATCACGCCATGGCAGGCAAAACAGGTCGGGTTCTGACGATGCTGTTCAAGGCGTTCACGCACGGTGGTGGCCTTCTTGCCGACTTCGTTTTCGGCCAGGTCCTCGACATCCGGCGGGGGAACTGGCGGGGGAGTGCCCATGATATTTTCGAGTATCCAGGCGCCCCTTAGTACAGGAGATGTCCGGTTGGGGTAAGCAGAGGTCATCAGAATGCCGCCTTTACCAAGCAGTCCCCACCGTTTGCTGTCTTCAAGCTCTACCCGGCGGAACCGGTTGCCTTTGACATCATGGATACCGTAATGCAGTGCGAGGCGTTCATTCAGGTAGCTGTAACTGGCGCTTAGCAGGTCGGTTACGCTGCCGTCTTCGCGTATGACGCTGTCAATGAACAGCTCGATTTCCTTCTTGAAATCAGGCCTCAGGTCGCCAGCGCCATAAGCGTAGGGAAAGATCGCCCCATCCGGGTTGATTTCATCCAGTTTGGCCAGCTTCAGCCATTGGTAGGCAAAATTTGATGCCAGGGTGACTGAACGGGGATCCTGAATCATGCGGCTGATCTGGCTCTGCAGTTCAGAAGGTTCGGACAGTTCACCGGCAATGGCCTTATCGAGCAATTCGCGGTCAGGAATGCTGCTCCACAGGAAGAAAGACAGCCGGGAAGCCAGCTCCAGGTCATCCAGTGCATAGATTTCCCCGGGTGAAACCCCGGCGGGCGGCGTGTAGGTTCGGTACAGAAAATTGGGACTGGCCAGGGCACGGGTCAAGGCCCTGCGAATGCCTTCCTCAAAGCCGCCAACCTCTTTCCCCTGGTTGTAGAAAGCCAACAGCGGCTCCATGTCTGCAGCGACCAGAGGGCGGCGATAGGCCAGCGTGGTGAAATCCGAAATGATCTGATTGGCACAGGATGCTTCCTGGGCGCTGTTTTCAGGATAACAGGTGAAAATTTTATCCCTGCTGGGGGTGGCGCTCAGCCCGGTGGGATTGAAGGGGCCGCGAATTTCCACAGAGGGGATGGACAATATACGGTCCTGAATGGTGCCGGGAATGGGGGGCTCAAGCCGGTCGTCGGATTCAGCGAAAGTGCGGCGGATAAAGGTAACGCCGACCTTGTGCGGCCCAGCAGTTGTCGTGAAACGGATATCCTTGGTGCGCCCATTGATGTCATCCATCGGGGCAGCCTGGTCCAGGTCGAGGGCTATGCGGTCCTTGTCCCCACCCAGCACGGTCTGGTACACCTTGTTGCCATCAATGGTGACAATCATGGTGTTTTCGAATTCGATATTGAACATCCAGGCGAAGAGATTGAAGTCACCCACATTGATGGCGTATTCACCATCAGCCGGAAACCAGTGTTCAACCAGCATCCCGCCGCGGGTACCAAGCGGCAGGCCGGCAATATGCTGCTGCTGTGATCCACCACCCTGCATACGAATGGGCAGCTCTTCTTCAGGGAAATAGGTGGTGCTGCCAGTGGAAGGGGTCTTGTCTCCAACGGCCTGCTCCATAATGGACCTTGCCGCCAGAACATACTGGTTGATGAAAGCAGGGGTTACGTTCAAGGCTTCGGCAATATTGTCAAAGCCTTCCAGGGCGCTATCTTCCGGCAGGATATCGGCGGGTTTGATTTCTATACCTGTCAGATCACGGATGGCATTGGCATATTCTTTCCGGTTGAGTCGGTGTATGGGCATGGGATGGAAAACGGGATTCACTTCTGCAGCCTCATCCAGATAACCCTCTAGCCAGTTCACAAAGGCGAATCGGGTTTCCTCATCAGGTTTTTTCTGGCCTGCAGGAGGCATCATCCGGCCACGCAGTTTCTGGATGGCCAATTCCCAGGTTGCGGCATTTTCAGGAACCTCGTCCACAAACATGGTGGTGAAATCCACACCTCCCGAAAAATCTTCAAAATTGTGGCATTCAGTGCAGTACTCATTGAGAAAATCCCACTGCTGATCTGCCTGGGACATGGCCTGATAAACATGGGCCGTCTGGGCCCGGGTCTCACTTGCCGCAAACGGGTTAAATGACAGGGCTGCAGCGATCAGGGAGAGCGTCAAGGAATGTCTTTTCATCATGTGTGCAATCTAGCGTGAAAATGGGCAAAAAATAGGAATCCGGAAGTAACAAGGCCCGACCTGTCAGTTCAGATCGGGCCCTATTGTAATGCGGCAATCCTGGGTCAGCAAATTGCCAATCCTCGTGCCAGAAGGGATCAACTCAACTTCGCGGCAATTTTTGCCACATGCTCCCCCTGAAACCGGGCAATCGCCAGTTCATCATCAGAGGGCATCCGGCTGCCATCGCCGCCTGTGATAGTGGAGGCGCCGTATGGCGTGCCGCCACTGATGCCCTCCATGGTGGTCATCTGCGGGATGGCATAGGGAACGCCAACAACAACCATGCCATGATGGAGCAGGGTGGTATGAAAGGAGGTAATGGTGGTTTCCTGGCCGCCATGCTGTGAAGCTGTCGAGGTGAAGACACTGCCCACCTTTCCGACCAGCTTGCCTTCAAACCACAGACCGCCGGTCTGATCCAGGAAGTTGCGCATCTGGGCAGCCATATTGCCAAATCGGGTTGGGGTGCCAAAAATAATGGCGTCATAGTCAGCCAGTTCACCCGGTTCAGCGATGGCAGCGTCCTGGTCCAGCTTGACACCGGCACTGCGGGCCGCTTCTTCCGGCATCAGTTCAGGGACCCGTTTAATGGTGACTTCCGTGCCATCGACACTTGCAGCACCTTCAGCAATGGCATTCGCCATTACTTCGATATGACCGTACATGCTGTAATACAGCACCAGGACCTTGCTCATGGTTTTCTCCTTATGTGAGTGATGGCGAAATCATAAAGGCTTTGCCGTTGTATTTCATGTTTTTCTGATTAGATGCTCTCAAGGCGTTGTGAATTGCTGATATCCCTTTATAATCCCGCGCCTTGCACGAACCCCTGGAGCCCACCGGGCTGTTTACCGCCTGGTTGATGAATCCCGATGAAAGACAAGCCCATACTTTACCTGTTGCCCGGATTACTCTGCGATGCTGCCATTTGGCAGCACCAGGTCGCTGCTCTGGATTCTGTGGCGGATGTCCGGATTCCCGACTTTCGGGGTATGGATTCACTGAGTGACATGGCTGACAAGGTGCTGGCTGATGCCGAGGGAAGCTTCTCTGTCGTTGGTCATTCCATGGGGGGGCGTGTTGGCCTGGAGTTGATTCACAAGGCCCCTGAACGAATCAATCACCTGATTCTTCTCAGTGTTGGTGCACATCCTGTTTCTGATGAGGAATGTGAACAGCGCAGTTCCCTGGTCGAAGAAGCTGCCAGTATTGGCATGGATCGTTACGCCGTCAGCTGGGCAGATCTGATGCTCTCTTACAAGAAAGCGGACGATCCTGTCGTCAGATCATGTATTGAGGCAATGGCAAAGCGTCAGAGTCTTGATGACTTTATCGCCCACATCACAGCCGGACTTGGCAGGAGCGATCAGTCCCTTTACCTGCCCGAAATATCACTGCCGGTGCTTTTGATTGTGGGAGAAAAGGATGCCTGGAGTCCCGTCAGCCAGCACCAGGACATTCAGAAAAAAATACCCGACGCAACACTGGAAATCGTGCCGGATGCCGGTCATATGGTCATTCTCGACCAGCCGGATGCTGTCTCCACGTTGATTGAAGACTGGATTTTTAGTCATTAAGTCTTTGTTGAAGACTAACCTGTTGAAATTCCATGGGTTTCCCCACTTTTATCTTGTGTGAGGGCAATGGACGGGATAGCATCCCGGGAGCTGATTTCGGTAGTCGAAATTTATATCGGTAAATCGCTGTCTTGTGAGTTTGGAATATTCAAACTACAACAATAAATAATGAGGGGGAACTCATGACTTTCAGGAAGACGCTTCTTTCTGTGGCCGTTGCAGCTGCAGTTATCTCGCCAGTAACAAGCGTATTGGCCCAATCAGCCGGCGAAGGCGCCATTGAGGAAATTGTGGTCACGTCCCGCAAAAGGGATGAGCTGTATGTGGATGTGCCTGTCACAGTAACAGTCTTTACCGAATCGGAAATTGAGGCAGCCGGTATAGAAACACCGGCTGACTTTATCGCATTGACTCCTAACGTCACCCTGGTGCAGGTGCAAAATGCCGGTAACAGTTTTGTAACAGCACGCGGTATTTCCCAGAACCGGAATACGGAGATGTCCGTCGCTGTCCTGATGGATGGTGTGCTGATGGTGAATCCGGCACAGTTCAATCAGGAACTGTTCGATATCCAGCAGATT
>CAZBBS010000146.1:0-5825 GCA_964490145.1 uncultured Enterobacteriaceae bacterium | reverse complement strand
TAAAATCGCTTGCCGTCCAACGATTGCTGATTTTGGAGTCCAAACCCTTCAAGGTTCAGACTCACAAGCAGTCCATTTGCTTCTCGTAGCTTAGAGGTCGTGACCGCTCAGCCACGAATCCCGCTCGCAAGATTCGCTACTGGGCTTTGCCCAAAAGTCCTTGCAAAATCGCAATCGGTCTGACGATAGATGACGTGGGGGTCCCCGCCACTCAAGGTTCGAGCTTACTCTTCTTCGCTTCCGAGATCAACGACTTCCTTCTGTTCGAGGGCTTCCACGTCGCTGTCCTCACTTTCATTCGAACGAGCCACGAAGAGGACGAACGGTGCAAGGAGGAGCACGAGGACGATCCAGATGAAGGAAACCCCACCCTCCGTTTCAGAGCCGGAAGTGGTCGAAAGGCGACCGACCGTGGCATCGAAATCGTCTTGGTCTTCGGCTGCGGGAATGCCATCACCGTCAGCGTCATCGTCGGCGTTGTCACCCACACCATCCCCGTCCAGGTCAGCGTTTTCTTCACTGTTCTCGGGGAAGGCATCTTCGCTGTTGGGGATGCCGTCGCCGTCGATGTCATCGTCCTCTGTGTTGGGGATGCCGTCGCCGTCAAGGTCGTCCGCGGTCGTGTTGGTACCGGTTCCGTTGCTTCCGTTGTTGGTGCTGCCGTCATCGACCGCACCAACCGTGGCGTCCAGGTCGTCTTGATCAACGTCGTTGAGGACCCCGTCGCCGTCGGCATCAGGGTCGGTGTTGTCGCCGATTCCATCCTGGTCGAGGTCGGACGATTCGCTGTTGTCCATCGGGAAGGCGTCTGCGTCGTTGAGGACCCCGTCGCCGTCGGCATCAGGGTCGGTGTTGTCGCCGATTCCATCCTGGTCGAGGTCGGACGATTCGCTGTTGTCCATCGGGAAGGCGTCTGCGTCGTTGAGGACCCCGTCCCCGTCAATATCGGCGTCTTGGTCATCGGGGATGCCGTCCCCGTCCATGTCCGGTGCGGCTTCAGCCCCAATGCTCGCGTCAAGATCGTCCTGATCTTCGCCAGCGGGAACACCATCGCCGTCGGCATCGGTGTCGGCGTTGTCACCAATTCCGTCCTCGTCAAGGTCGGACCATTCGTTGGCGTCGAACGGGAACGCATCGTCCACATCTTCCACGCCGTCGTTATCGTCATCGGCGTCGGTCTCGTCGGGCGTCCCGTCTTGGTCAAAGTCGGGAAGGGACGTGAGTTGGTCCACCACGCTCAGCCATATCGTCACCTCCGCAGAGGTGCCCATTGGGGACGAGGCATTGATGACGTAGGCCACGGGGCCGTTGCCAAGGAAGGCGGGGGTGCCGAAAATCTCCCCGGTTTCTTCGTCCAAGTGGACGCCGACGGGCAGGTTCGGTGTGATGGTCCACGTTGACGTGACGGATTCTGCGTCCACCAGTTGAATGGGCGCCATGGCACTGTTTGCCACCAACTCCACCGGCGCAGCCTGGCTGGAGGACGCAACGGTCATCCCATCGAGCGACGGTACGGTGTACTGGTCCACCACTCGTATGCGAACATCGGTGGTGTCCGAACCGTTGGAGGCTGATGCGGTGACGGTGTATTGAACGGCAGCCCCTGCCGTGCCTGGAGTACCGGAGATGGTTCCCGATGCAGAATCGAAGGACCAGTCACCGGGCAATTCGGGCTGGAACGTGAAGGTGGTACACCAGGTACAGGTCACATCAACAGGAATCGACACATCGCCCGTCGTGAGGACCTCGAGGTATTCATGTTCGAAGGCCACTGCATGGACGTAATCCAGCACGAACGGGTAGACGTTGTCGCTTTCACCGTCCCACGTTGATTGCGTACCGGGTTCGGTTTGACTCCCGTAGGAACTGTTGCCCCAAATCCGAACTTCGGGGCTGGTGCCGTACCCCGCAGGTGGTGTCCCGCTGATGGAGAGACCGATGAGGGTAGGGTTCACCTCGGTTGCGGCGGTGGAGTTGTACACGGGTTGCCAGGTCACACCGAAAGTGAATTCGCCCTGGCCGATGGCCATCTGGGATGGACGGGCGCCGAGGGCAACCAAACTACCGTCATCAAGAACAACAAACAGGTTCTCGTAGGTTTGTGCGATGTCCACGGCGTTACCGCCGACGTCCATCTCATAGACCTTGAAACTGTATTCATCACTTGGGCTCCATTGGTCAGCCACGGTTTCGTTGTAGACGAGCGTCCCGAGATCGGACCACCAGTCGGGCATGCCCATGGTGTCCATCGCATAGGGCGTTGTGTATTCCATGCAGAACACGTCTCCGTCCTCGTCGAGCACACAGGTGACATCGTAGGAGACCTGGGACTTGCCTGTCTCCACAATGGCATCAAGACCGGGGACGGTAAACATCGGTGTCAAATGTCCGCCGTAATTTCGGGAGGCATCCAAACTACCAAATCGATTGTCGAAGCAATACAGCGAATCGTTGTGCACTTGGGCGCAAGCATTCCCTGCCAGTTCGACCAAACCCGTGAGCAGGTCAGGTGCCGTGCTCCCCGAACGGTTGGGCTGGAGGAAGGCTTGGAATTCTCCGGATACGCTGGCACCTTGGTTGTCGACGAGGTAGGCGTAATTTCCGGTGTAGGCCGACGCACAATGGAGGCCCTCACCCATACCGCCGTTCCCATGAACGATGCACAGCAGGCCACCAATCTTCGCCATGGAGGAAATGTTATTCGCTTCCTCAACCCAAACTTGGCTGGAGCCTTGTGGCGTGTTCAAGACAGGATTGTTGGTGCCAACCCGACAAACCAACGTGCCGTTGGTAGCCAAAACGCTGCAAACCACGCCCTCGTAAGCCAGGTCAACGACGCTCATGGTGACCTCCGCACCGCCCCAAAGCGCGGTGGGTGCCATGGCTCCTCCGTTCATTTGGAGGCTCTGGTCGTCCGTGATAAGGCTGAAGGAATTGCCCATTGCTTGTTCCGAGGCAGCGCATTCAAGCTGCTGGTCAAAATTGGTCCAGCACGCGAAAGGACCGTATCTGGTCGCGTTGCTCAGGCTGGCGTTGACCAACATGGCGGCGTCAATCGGGCTGGTGAGCTGATCGCCGCCGAAGCCCTGACTCACGGTTGTTCTGACCAGGTTGTAACTGTAGGGGTCGCTGAACACCCAAGGGGTGCCCATGCACGAGATGCCATCGTCACCGGAGGCACACACCGCAGATTCGAAGGAGCTCACTTCGTCGAATGAGCGGCTTTCAGTGACGATGTCAAGGTTGAAGTTAGGGACATCACCTTCAATCTCGAAGGACTCCGAGGTAGCCATGAACGGCAAGAGGTTGTCGGCGGTGGCGGTGAACGGGAAGCCCGAGGCGACCTTGACAGTGCCCGCTGACTGAGTGCTGGGTCGAAGTGTGACGTTCACGGTCATGGTGTTTAACGCCATCTCGCCGCCGTTGAAGCCGCTGTCCCACGGTGATGCGTGATGACCGTATGTGTTGGCCCATTGCTGGACCACAATGGTATAATCGGTGTTGATCTTGTTGCCTTTGGCCGTTCCCGACACCGAGGGTTCGTAATCCACTGGACCGTTCATCATCCAGGGGTCGTCGGGCATGTCCCAGGTGCTGATCGTGATGCCTTCGGGGGCGGCTGGCCAAAAGAAGAACTCACAATTCATGCCGGCGGTGGGATTGCACAGTTCATCGACGTTGAGTTTCTGGGAAACGCGTCGGCCGATTTCGTATTCGTAAACGGGGTCAACGTTGGCAAAGGGCTCAACCACTTCGATGGAGAACTCGTGGGCGCCATCGTCGCCGTCTGTGCCGTTGATCCACAGCGTGAGGTTGTGAATGCCGAGCGTCGAGGCTTGGCCGATGATGTTGTTGCCTGCGAAATCCACGCCGACCCAACCCAAATTGGAACTTGGTGGGGCTCCACCGGGCCCGTCGAGGGAATACCCACTTGAGCGGTTGGTCGGGTACGAATAGTCCCTAAGCATCTGCTGATACAGGCGATGGTCGCCCCCGTCGAGTGCGAGGACCGGCCCTGCACCATCGTACGATGCATCCATGAAGACGCGTTCCGTTCCGGTGGGTACGTCCAGAAGGTAGGGCGTGTGGGCGGTGGACCACGACATCGTCGTGCTGTTGTAGGCCGAACCCCAACATGCAAACGTCCCGTCGTCAAGGTCAGCGCAAACGATGGTGTCCTGGCCCCAGTGGTGGGGCGCCATCCACAGGTCGGTGGCCGTGGTGCCAGTCGGCAGGTCAACGAAACTCATGTCGTTGTCGCTGGCCACGGGCGAAGTGGTGCCGCGAACACCGCTGTCAGCGGTGATTCGGTGGCAGCCCACCGAGCCGTTACCGAACAAGTAGCACTTGCCAACATTACCCGTGTACGACATGGGGGATATCATCACCTCAATCGGAGATGCTTCGTTGAGGGTGGTGAACATGGTGTTGAAATCAGGCTCGGGAGAGCCGATCGTGTTGCCCCAGCACATGAATTCGTCTTGTGTGCCCCGAACACACACGTCAGAATCCCCGACGATGAGTTCGGCGACCGTCACGTTGGCCGGGATGTCAATGGTGCGCAGACTCGTGTTGAATTGGTAGTCCATGGTGCCAGTCTTGCCTGCAGCGTACGAGTTGAGGCCAAAGCAGCCCACTCGGCCGCTGTCAAAGAGGGCGCAGCCGAATTCCTGGCCCAACTCAAGTTGAACGACCGGTTCACGGGCATCGTCGCTCAGGGTGGCGAAGATGAGATTATTCATGTTGTCGAGGTTTCCCCAGCAAGCGATGGCGTCCGCATCGTCTACTGCGCAGAACCAATTGCTGAAGCCGCCACGGCCAGCATGAAGAGACGACCAAGACTGACCGACCTCGGGCGACACGGCCAAGGGGGCGTTGCCTTGGGAATACATCCCCCACACATTTGTGAGGTTTTGGCCCATCAAGGACTGGCTACCAGAGGAGCTGGCCTGGAAACAGAGAATCTCATCGCCTAAGGTCAGCGCACAAGCGAACCCTTCAACCAATGCCACATCCTCAATGGTGAAGCCAATGGATTCGTAGGTAAGGTCATCAAACAAGCCCTCTACCTCGGCGGTGGCGCCTTCATCGTTGAGTTCGGACGGCCCAATGTTCAGAAACATCGCCAAATCCGCACCGGCAGGCACGACAAAATTGGGGGTTGTAGCACCCTCGGTACTCTGAACGGCACCCACGTTCTCGAGGTTGAGCGGGTTCATCAGCGGAGCGAGGCTGCTCAAGAGCAGGAGTACAAGCATTCCAAAAACGGAGGTTCGGGGCATGGGATTTCGGCGATTGGATGCTGTTCATAATCTCTTCGCAAGAACTCCCGCCGGCGAAGGCAAGAAAAAATTCCTGATGCTCGCACCGGTGCGATATTTACGCCAATAGGTTGAGGTCCGACAACATCATCTCCCCATCGAGGGCACCACATTCCATTCGTTAGTGCATCGGACCAATTCGTTGATGAGCACGGGTACAGACGGTTTATCAGTTTGGAAAAATATACACCGATGCAAAGGTTAACCTTTGGGACTTAGAGTACACCCTGTCCACAAAAGGCGGATTCAATTACCGTTTGATGTGGACGGCCAGGGCTTGAGCCAGGACGCGCTGCGTTACGAACACAACTTCAGCCCCAGAAACGGCGGTACCGTACCAACCGGGGCCGATCGGTCAAGGTTGAGAATTGAGTTCCTGCTCGATCAGAACCATCGCCAAATCGGACCGCTGCGCATCGATGAGCGTAGCGATCGTATCCAATATTGAGCGGCAGTCGCAACCCTGTGCGACTCCCCAGCGTCCACCATCCCCTTTTGGCCTCG
>CAZBBS010000145.1:0-5917 GCA_964490145.1 uncultured Enterobacteriaceae bacterium | reverse complement strand
CGGATACCAGCTTTGGGCAAGGCCAAGCCGCCCAAAACTTTGTTGAGGTGTTGGGTGTTGATGCGTGGCGGGTGGGGTTGCAAAAGTGATTGCTGGTCACTTTGCTGACCCTTTTTATTTCATGGTGTATCCAAATTAAAGACAATTGAGAATTTGATGGCGCCTACCCGTTCTTATACCGCTGATACATTTGGAACTTCGCAAGTTGGGTTGCTGATCACAGCGTTTGGAGCGACCACATCAATTTCGATTGTGAGTATCGGTTATGTATTGCTGCTGCTTGGGTTTTTGATTAATTGTCGATATCTAGAAAAAATTAAAGCGTTTATTTCATCGCCCTTGGCACTTCCGCTCCTCGGACTGATCATTTGGGCTTTTGTGGGCGCCCTCTACTCGGAGGCTCCAGAAAATACTTTGCACCGGCAGTTGGGTATCTTTGCCCGGCTTGGCCTGGTGTTTTTGATTTTCGCCGCCGTTCGTCATCGGCAGGATATTGTGAGGGCGTGGCATGCCCTGCTTGCTGGGGGAGCATTCACGGTCCTCTCGACCTATCTCAATATTTACTTTTTCTTGCCCTACTCGATTACCCAAAGTTTGGGATGGGGTGGTGACCACACCGTTTTTTATAACTACATATCTCAGTCGTTGGTTATGGCTTTTGTGGCATGTGTTAGCTTGTCAAAAGCTTTAGACCAGACAGATTTATCACGGTGGTCTCGTTTGGCCTGGTTTGTTTTGGCTGTGCTTTGCGCCGGCAGTAATTTTTTCCTGTCCACAGGAAGGACGGGCTTGATTGCGTTATTGATCGGTCTTCTTTACGTGCTTTGGCGACGATTTGGCATGCGTGGTGCACCATGGTTGGTTTTTTTCGCAGTTGCAGGACTGAGCTGGATGTGGGTCGAGACCTCGGTTGGGCAGAGGCTGGCGCTAGGAGTGAATGACCTTATGCATTTTCAAGGTATCCAAGATTCCAAGACATCTTGGGGTGCCCGGCTGAGTATGTATTTGTTGTCAATAAAGTTTATAGCGGAGGCGCCCTTGTTTGGCCATGGTCTAGGAGATTACCAAACCCTGGCAATGGCTTACTACCAGTCAGACGTTATGCGAGCGGTTAGCGGCTATCACCCACATAATCAATACCTTTATTTGTGGGTTGAGCTTGGGCTGGTAGGGCTGGGTTTATATTTGTGGCTTCATTGGCGGATTTGGGCGATTGGTAGGCAAATCGAAAGCAACTGGTCAGATATTTTGGTGATTTTTTTAATTGGTCTAGTGACAGACTCTCTGTTTCACGCGCCTTTTTGGATGTCTGGTGAGCGAAATTTCTTTTTCCCTGTTCTGGGCCTCATAGCTGCCACCGGATTTCATTTTCGTCGCCCCAATGCTGCAGATTGATGAATCAGAGACCCCGCGCAGATATGTCTGAGGCTATTGAGGGTGCACATCTGTCAAACCGATGGAAGATTGCGCGGGAGTTGATCAGTCTAAAAAACCGTGTTGCTTTTTGGTTTGTGCGTCCTATTGAGTTGCTTTGTGCCAGGTATGTTGGCGTGAACCGCGACCAAGTCACACCGTTGGCGCAGAGCAGAGTAACTCGGGGTGCCAAGTTGGTGGCTATTTTTTTGGTGTATCAGCCTAGGGGATTTTCATCGCCTGCCGTAAATACGTTAAGTTACCTAGCCAAGAACGGATTTGAATGCTGTGTCGTTGCGAATGGCGGCCTGCCTGAAGCGTCCAAGCAGCTCATTAGGCATATCCCTGGCGTGTTGATTGAGCGGCCTAATTTTGGGCGTGATTTTGGCGGGTACCAAGCGGGGTGGAAATATTTACGAGCCAGTGGACAAGCCCTTGGGGATGTGTTGTTCTTAAATGATTCTGTATGGTTTCCTGCGACAACACAATCGGCTGTTCTTGAGACGATTAAGTCTCAATCTGAAGAAGTGGTTGGATTTGCCGATCTTGGTGCGATTGATTCGGTTCCAAGCAGCCGGGTGTTGGCGTCTTATTTTTTGTACTTTAGGCAATCTGAGGCTGTTTTTGCATTGTTGGATGATTTCTGGGGCTCGTACAAGCCAAGTAATTTTCATCACTACACCATAAAAGCCGGTGAAAGAAAATTGTCGGCATTGATCAAAAGGTCAGGACTTGGGTGGGGCGCCGTCTTCGACAATCAAAAGCTTTACCAGTATTTGATTGGCCGAAGTGATGATGAAATTCATTTCGTTCTGAAATACTCGGCCTATCAGGACAAGAGCTTTGCGATCGAGGGCAAGCGTTTATTGGGCGCCAAAGAAAAAACACCCAATCAGGCTCAATGGAAGCAGCAAGCATTGCAACACATGCATGCGGTATTGGCGCGGCGGTCAGGTATGGCATCTTTTCCTATCGGTTGCTTGTCCATGCTGCACTGGGATTGTGTCAAACGGGGTAGCACCGTGCTGCAGAGGCAGGCCGTTGGTGCCATTTATCGTGCGTATAAGTCTGAAGACTTGCCTGCCTTGGACGTGTCAGTGATGAATGAAATTTGCGGTTCGAAGAACGGCCTGGTGTTTCACAAGTAAGGGTGCCAGATGAAATTCCCAAGAGTGCTTAGGCTTTGGGATTGGGTGAGAACTCTCAACTACGATCGCAGGCAAGCCGACCGAGTCAGGGTGCTTCGCGGAGCGGCTCCAGTTAGGGACAGGTTCGCGGTTGTAGTGGCTTATCAACCCGGCGGGGCAGACAGCGAACTGTTCAAAACCTGTCAGCACCTGCAGAGTGTGGGATTTGCAGTGGTGCTTGTGAGTAATGCGCCGCTGATTGCCAGCGATGTGGAGCAACTTAGGGCGTCCTGTTATGCGGTGATTGAAAGGCCTAATATTGGCCACGATTTTGGTGCTTACCGGGAGGGAATTAAATATCTAGGGGATCGCCTGGCTAATGCTGAGCGGCTGTTGCTAATGAATGATTCAGTCACCTACCCGCTTGCGACACCTGACCCCCTTCTACCAGCGCTCGAAGCACTTAGCGTCGATGTGGCCTCTGCAGTTTACGTGCGAGAGCCGCGCAAGTACCGCCCACGATCCCGCACCCGGCTGCCAACTCTTGGCTCATTTTTTCTTTACTTTGGGAAGGGCGCAATTGGTACTTCCTCATTTCAGCGGTTCTGGAGTGAGTACCTATTGACGGGTTCAAAAGCCGCGGTTATTCGCTACGGCGAACACGGGTTGACCGCTGCCATGAGAAGAGGGGGATTGTCCTTGGGGGCAATATGCTCAAAATCCGCCGTAAGAGAGGTGTTGAGTCAGCTCTCGACTGAAGAGGTAAGGGCACTATTTTTTTATGCACTAACCAATGATCGGATCGAACACAATCAAAGGGGGGCTGCTAGCCATTCCAATGGGTTCAATATGGATGCGGTCCGTTTGCGGGATTGGGTAGACCGGTACATCGATGAGGATTCTGTTATACAGACCGCGTCGAATGTCTGTCGGATGTACCTTTCGTGTAATTTACAGAAAAAGAATTATTAGATTGACCATGTGTATTCATATTGGTCTTTTCGATTAATTCATTTTTCAGAAGTGGGGTAATCGAGGCTGTAAAATACTAGTACTTGTATTGGACATTGTCTACGTCTGGCCATTCAAATTTTTTAGTCAGTCTTGGACTGAACTTTGCATGCATCCACTCGAAAAATATATTGCTCGCCGGTACCTCCGAAAGTCAAGTGAACAGTTTTTGGCGACACACCCGCAGATAGCGTGTTATGCATATGACTTGATTTCGCAAGATGTGTTTCTAGACGGTCTCTTCGAGCATGAGTACTTACAAACATTAGCCCAAAAGGTTTTCCCTTTTTGCAAGTCTCTAGGTGTTTGCTTGGATGTTGGGGCGAACATTGGTAATCACAGCATATTTTTTTCCAAGTACTTTAGTGAGGTGCATGCTTTTGAGCCGAATCCAAAAGCGCTCCGGCTGTTGACCTTGAATGGATCCGATCACAGAAATATTTACATTCATCCATTCGGGCTCTCTGATAGTCATGCCGAGCTGAGCATCTTTGAGATTGAAGGCAACCTTGGAGCTTCCCGATTACACAATTCAAGTGTGGGCGAGTCCTTGAAGGGTGAGGTTTATTCGCTTGACTCGAGATCCCTGTTTCAACCCGATTGCCGGGTTGATTTCATAAAAATTGATGTGGAAGGCCACGAGTTACCAGTTGTTTTGGGTGCGTCGGATTTAATCAAACGGGATGGTCCGATCATCGTCATAGAAGTCCTCAATAAGCTTGACTTCAAGCCCCAGCCGGATGTGATTTCAGCGTTGAGAGGGTTGGGCTACGACAATTTCTATGAGTTTGTGCCACAAGGTATGCTCGCTAACTTTTCACGGCCTATTTGGAAACTGGTCAAGGTGGCTTTTGGCTTGTTTTTGGGTCGTTGGATTAATCTGCAAGCAGACTTAAAACCCGTTCATAATTTCGCAAAACGAAACTATCCGATGATCGTCTGCAGTTCTTTTCCCGTTGGTCGGAGATCGCAGGCAGTCCTGACTACCTGAATGACCGCTCGATTCACCTCAGGTCAACGGTTAGTTTAAGACTGGTGGTACTGCCAGTATCTTCGAAACCAGTTGACTCGGCCGAGCCTGATATGTGGAAATTCACTTAGGGAACTCATCCATTTGGTGGCAAGTTCGTGGGGCCTAGGTCGGCCTGAAAAAGCCAATACGGAACAATCTGCTGGTGGTGGGGTAGGGTGTCGTATCAGATCCCATCCGAGTGGTTGGCGTAAATTGTATTTGTAGTGAATCACCCAGCCGGCCGGCCAGGGGTGCCATTTTTCCAAATGGTGCTCCAAGAAATGTTGTTCGTTGGTGTAAAGCGCCCGAGCTTTTGTTGGACTAGATGCGAAAGCATCGTAAACCGAGTCTAAAGTGTCCCCATCAAAGATAAAAATGCCACTTCCCATGGTGTTCGGCGGCACTGTTTGATCACCCAGCCCGAGACTCTTTTTGCGTAACGTTGCCTTGATATCCTTGTCCCGTTGCCGACCCGCCTTGTACGTTAGGTACCACTTGGGGTGTTTCCGCTTGGGCGGGGCGTTCCACGTGGTTCCGCCAATAGCGATAAAAGCTTGCGGCAGAGCGAACAGTCGTTCTAAGTCACCGGTGATCATCATGTCGAGATCGATAAAGAGAACTCGACTGTTATCCGGAAGCGCGCCTTTTTTAAAAATGCCGAGTTTTGGCCATGCTCCCGCGGCATAAAAAGATGAATCGATGGGCATTGCTGGGATAGGTTGAGCTTTTATATCTGGGTGTAACCCAGATTGGTCATCCGTGATACAGACAAATTCATCCATACTTTCTAGGTGAGCCTTCACGGCGGAAAATAGCACATTGACATAGGTGGCATCAAAAAGCGTTCCCCACTTCATGCAGACCACAATACGTTTCATATCCACGAGCCTTCATAAAAACTTTTTCGTCGGGTAGACGTTGAGTTAACTTCTACCTTGGATCATCCGATTCAAATAATCCCCATACCCCGACTTCCCCAGTCCCTTGGCCAACGCCAGCACCTGCTCAGCATTAATCCACCCCTGTCGGTAGGCAATTTCCTCGGGGCAGGCAATCATCATGCCTTGGCGTTTTTGCAGGGTAGCCACAAATCCAGCGGCTTCGTGCAGGCTGTCGTGGGTGCCGGTGTCCAGCCACGCGTAGCCGCGCCCCATTTTTTCAACATGCAACTGGCCTTGTTCTAGGTACACACGGTTCAGGTCGGTGATTTCCAGTTCGCCGCGCGGCGAGGGTTTAAGGCTTTTGGCGATGTCACACACCTGTTGGTCGTAAAAGTACAGCCCGGTGACAGCGTGGTGGCTTTTGGGCTGAGCCGGCTTTTCTTCAATGCTCGTGGCCTGGCCTTGGGCGTTAA
>CAZBBS010000144.1:0-6054 GCA_964490145.1 uncultured Enterobacteriaceae bacterium | reverse complement strand
ATTGGGGCAGTCAAGACACCGGCAACAACCGAGCCGGCTTGGTGTTGGATGCTTGTCCGCTCATCTTTGGCAACGCTACCACCGCTGGACCCGGCTGCCCGGACGGTGACGGAGACAACGTGGCCGACCAAGACGATGCCTTCCCGCTCGACCCGTCCCAGTGGGCGGACGCCGACGGTGATGGCTACGGCGACAATCAAGAGGGCTCCTTCCCCGACCGCTTCCCAAGCGACCCCTCGCAGTGCTGCGACCGAGACGGTGACGGCTACGGAGACAATGCTTCGGGTGAGGGCCACGATGCCTTCCTCGACGACCCGACCCAGTGGGCGGACGCCGACGGCGACGGTCATGGCGACAACCCCTCGGGGTCAAATGCCGACTTGTTCCCCGACGACCCTACCCAATGGCAGGACGCTGACGGAGATGGCCTTGGTGATGACCCGAACGGTTCCAACCCCGACCCCTACCCGTACGACGGCGACAACGATGCGTACCCCGATGAGCAGGATGATTGCCCGTCTGTGGCCGGCAACAGCAGCTACGACCGGAAAGGATGTTTGGATTCCGACGGTGACGGCGTCTCCGATGCCGTTGATTTGTGGCCAACCGACCCCAGTCGTTCGCTCGATACCGACGGTGATGGCGTAAACGACCCTGACGATGCCTTTGTTGACGACCCGACCCAATGGGTAGACAACGACAACGACGGGCTTGGCGATAACCCACACGGCAATAACCCCGACCCCTATCTTGACGACTCTGACAACGACGGTGTCATCAACCAAAACGATGCGTTTCCATACGACCCAACACAATTCCGAGACCTTGATGGTGACGGGTACGGGGACAATGTATCGGGGAACAATCCTGATTTTTTCCCCAACGACACCGATAACGACGGCGTGCCCAATCCCGAGGACCTTTATCCGCTCAATCCTGACCAATCCTCGGACAGTGACGGCGATGGTTGGGGCGACAACCCGAACGGAAGCGACGGGGACATCTACCCACTTGACCCCACACAGTGCTGCGACACCGATGGCGACGGTTGGGGTGACAACCCCAACGGCACGATGCCCGATGCCTTCCCGCTCGACCCAACGCAGTGGATGGACGCTGACCGAGATGGACTTGGCGACAATCCAAACGGCGCCAACCCCGACCCCTATCCTAACGATACGGACAACGACGGGGTGCCAAACGGTGAAGACGGTTGGCCGAACGATCCGACGAAGTACCTCGATTCAGACGGCGATGGGATTGAGGACGGCGATGAGAACTTCTTGACCTCCCGAATTCCTCAGACCTCCACTGAAGCCGTGATGGGCCTTGTGCTGTTCGTTTCGCTGTTTGCGGCTGCCGGCGGCTACTTCATGGGACAACGCCAAAACAAAGACCGAGGCGCTGCTCCTTCTTGGGGACTTTCCACGGAAGAAGAATCAAGCGACATGGCTGATGACGAAATTTAGAGGTGAACAAGATGGCCGATATCGATCTGCGGATGTACCTTGATGAAATTGACCATCCAAAGTTGTACGACTTTCTTAATTCGATGAACCTTTTGTCAGAGGAGGTCACTGAGGATGTCATATTAGATTTGATTGGTGAACAAAACATTGACCGGAGTCTGACGCCCAGGCCATTCCTCGACTCAGCCGAGCGTATGCTTGCCCGTCAAAAGCGAAATGTTGCCGAGCCGACCGCACCTTCTGTTCGTCAAATTAGGTCATCCTCAAATGCTGTTCCTGAGGCTGCGTCAACAAACACTTTTGAATCCGACTCTCCTTCGTCTCAAGATGACCGAGTACTGACAACCGGCCGTGTTCAAATCAATTCGACGTCAACGGAGAACGCCTTCTCTGAGCAACGAATGATGATTCCCACAGTCGCACCCGTTCTACTGTATTTGTTGATCGCCCTCTCAACGATGGGTGCACTTGTCGCTTCTGAACAATCCCCCACATTGGCGCTATCCATCGCCCTCGGAATTGCATGCATTGTTCCTGCCGTGATGCCCGCCCATCCAGTGAACCAACTGCTTGCTGGTGTCAGTGCCATCGGCTGGCTCATGGTTATCTTTTGGCAGGTGTTGCTCCCTGGCCAAGATGACGGCAAAAATTTGGGGAACTTCATCATGGAAGGTTCCGTTTTGGTACCCTTTGACTTCTTTTTGTTGGCTGTCGGTGTAGGCGTCCTCGGCGACCCTCATTCCAGCCGACACTGGACCCGTCGCATGGCCAACAACATGAATCTCTTGGCCGTGGTGATGCTCATCTTTGCCTACGCTCATGGAGAATTCAATCCTAATGGTCTTACTGCCGTGGTCGGTGGCATTACTGGTCTCTGGGGGACCATTGTCTTGGGTCAATCGCGTCCAATCGAACTGCGAGACCTGCCCGACCAAGTTGCCCTTGTAGCCCTGACCTTGGCCTCATTCTCGTTGGCTTATGTTTGGACAGGGAACATCTTCCTGTTTTTGGTGCTCATCATCGCCATCATTGGGCTTGCCGTATTGGCACCCAACATCATTGACGAAGACCTTGCTAACTGGCTTCTTTTGTCCAGTGCGACCGGTTTCGTGCTCTTTTCCTACTTCTTGACAGCAGACTTTGCGGGGACGGCACCTATTCATCTCATGGTGTACGTCACCATTGTTGCTCAAATGGAGTTGCGTTATCGAGATGTTCACAAAAACAAGATTGTGGTCGAACGCGTTCTTCCCCCAGAAGCGCTCCGCAGTCAGCGGCACATCCATGAAATTAATTCGGACTTTGCAGTCCTTGGGTTCAAAGCTGCTGGTAAAACCAGTTTCCTTGGCGCACTATGGCTCATGCTCGACGACCGGGTCACGAGGGATTTGTGGTTCGGTTCCGCCAAGTACCTCTACGATAATCGACCGTTGGGCTACACCACCGATGACATTGAGAAACTGCTCCTTGAAACCAAGGAAGGTGCCGATGCTCGTCTTTTTGAGCAACTCGATGAGAAAGACAAAATCAAGGAATACCTCAAACACCGTTGGGCCCCAGCCACCATGCAAACCGAACTGGACCGAGGTACCCTGCCGGACACCATGCATGGTTTTCCGTTCGTTGCACAAGCTCCCCGGCCCACGCGCCGTTTCTTGGAACGCTTTACAAAACACTTGACACATGTCGACCGCATGACACGCCGCCTCCCGGATGCGACGGCGGAAGTCAGTGGCAATCTCAACTTGACCGTCTCCTTCAACGCCGATTTGATTCAACGCTATCCTACATGGTTTGGGTTCGGGAGCAAGCAACAAACCTTTGCCAGCATGGTCCGCAACCGAATTCACAGCCTCGATGTTCCAGGAGAAGAGGTGCAACGAGCGGTTGAACACATGGACGGGTTGCGAATTAGTTCAAAGTCCGTTCATGGTTTACTTCGCAGTATTGAGCAGCGCCCTGAGTTTGGTAATCAGAGGGAAGCCATTCGATATATCGTTGAAATGACAGCGACATTTGAACATGTTTTGTTCATCGTTGACGCCGACGAGGTCACCTCACCGAATCAGTCCACTTCCTCTCCTGTGGGCGCCTACCTTCGCCTTGCAGATGAACTCGCGCACCTCTCTGGAGCCGCTTTGCAAAAAATCACCGTTCTTCTCAACAAGAGCGATGAGCTTCTCGTGCGAAGTGAGTTACCGAACAGAATCATGCCGAACGGCGGTCTTCACAGTTGGGAAGAGATGCTTGACAAGGATTTGGCAATGGAGACCCTGCGCGAAGTGGTGGGGCCAGCCGTCCTCTCCATGATGCGGGTTCCTGTAGAGGCTTACTTCACCTGCACCTTTGGGGGGCTAATTCATCGCGGAGGTGAGGGCGAGAACCACGAGGATTTTGTTCCAACCTATCCTATGGTTCCGGTGAATGTCCTTGAACCCGTCTTGCGGTCGATGATGAGTGAATGATGCGTTGGATGTGAGAAGATGGCCATCGACCTCTGCTTCACCGTGTTCGGCCATGATGAGGACGATGGATATGGATTCAAAACCAAGCAGCGAACGGACTGGGAAGAACTCATCCAGCATGAAAACGGAGCCATCAGGCCTCTCTCCGATGTTGACCGGGAAAGCAGGATTTTGATTTCGCCGTTGGATCAAAATTCTCTTGCCATCGTGCGGTCGCAATCCATCAAATCCGACGGCCGCAGTGCTCTGGTCTCCGCCTCAATGCTGATCGAATCGAGAGACGGACCGGTGAGATGGAGCCGTGGATTTCTGCCCCGTCTGGATGCTTACATTCAACAAGGTTACACAACTGTGCGACAGGAACAATCTGAGAGTGAAGGCGGTTTTCCGCTCAGCATGTATCAACTGATGGTGCCAAACGAGCAACTTACCGGTGTCCATCAACTGGCCGCCGTTTCCATAGACGAAATTATGGCCCTCTGGTCGATGTTTCCTCCGAACAAACGATCGAAGGTTGAAATCGTGGTCGGAGCGATTGACGAAGATGAAAAAATCGCTAAGGGTTGGCTCCGGCTCCAAGTCTCAGGAGGGAGTGGAAAGCCCAAGGGTTTTGCTTTCGACCACTGGCGGGGGGCATTTTCATTTTCACCAGATGCTGCATCCCCTGATGGTTTGTTCGCGCTGACACGAGCCGCTGCCCTTGCTGACGAAACCGGTATCAATGGCACAGAATGGTACCATGTCATCGCTTCGGAAATGCACCGTAGAGGCCATCCTGTGACGGACATGAATCTTCTCCCCATACGCATCAAACTCGCCCTCCTTCCATCGGAAACCAACAGAAAGGACCTCTGGCGAAGGTGTGCTCTTGAATCCATGAGGGTATCCGCTCAAGAACACTATGCTGAGTTTGCTCGAAATCTTGGACCGCTTTCTGCCAATGAGTTGGGCGGATTGGAATCACACGAAGTCAAAACCGTCCTTGTACACCACCTCGAGGAACTCCAAGCAATGAGCACACAAGGCGAAGCCACGGCGATGTTAATGAATTACATTCCTTTGGTGGAGGAGCCGGCTTGGAAATTCTTTGTCCAATGCAGTAAACCTGAACGCTGGTTTGAAGGCGAGGACCTTGCAGGAATCCACCGATTCATGGGCCACTTGTTTCGACGTTTCCCTCAAGTAATAGAGACGTTCTGCGAAAAAATACACAGTTTGGAATCAGGAACAAAGCACACCGTTCAAGCCATGTTCATTCGTTTCTTATCCCAAGAGCGTGTTGGTATACCAAAAGGTGACACTCTCGAAGAGATGCTGCTCACTATGCAGTCGCCGGATGCATTAACTGTTCGCTTGCCTGCTTCTGTTTCAGAACTTGCATTGTTCGAGCATGCAGAACACTTGCTTGCCCTTGATTGGGAGGATCTCAACGGTGTTCTTATGCGTGCTGCGAAGATGCAGTTGGAGCGTGGAACCGATGCTTGTGTGATGTTCATCCGTGACTTTGAATCTGTGATCAAGTCGAGCACAGACCGACGCGAGCACCTTTTCCGATTGTTTCAAGCCTACCTCGGCAGCCTCGAGGTCCATTTCAAACAGCATCAAATCCGCTTGGATGCACCGCTCTTGGAACAAGTATCCCTGCTTGTCTCCACTTCGAGTTGGTGGTTTGGTGAATTGTTCAAACGCCCTCCATCAGAGGTGGATCACGCCAAGATTCTTGACCAACGTCGATTGAAGGTTGATGAATTACCTCACACCATCCAACTGGAGTACTATCGACAAAAGCAATGCCATCGAGGGTGGCCGTCTCCGTTTTCAAAAATCAGCGAGCGTGATGCAATAACGACGTCCGTTCAGTTGTCCATTCAACCGAGTGTCGGGCAACGTGTGAATAGGATGGTTGGTAGGTTAATCATGACAGGATTGGCGACCGCTTTCCTCACGGTCTTGTACACGCTCCTTTCCACCCGAGTGGATTTCCTCCCCGAACTGCTGATTATCAATAAATGGCCGAGTCGCGAGAGCCTGCTTTCCATCCTTGCAGCCTTGTTAGTGTCCATTGTTTACCTCTTATTGATGAAAAAGAGATTGAGAGAATTACGAGATAGAGGTGATGC
>CAZBBS010000143.1:0-6103 GCA_964490145.1 uncultured Enterobacteriaceae bacterium | reverse complement strand
TCAAGGATGACATTCTGCTGGGGGTCGTCCAGTTGATCCGTTTCAAGGAAGACCCGGTATTCACCAATACTGATCTCAAACATGCCCAGATGCTGGCCCAGATGCTGGCCAAGCAGTTCCGTTCCGAATTCCAGAGTACCCAGGGTCCCTATGATTACCTGGTTCAGCAAGGCAAATTGTCTGCCAAGGATCTTGATGAGATTGAAAAAGGGGTGTCCCTTTATGGTGGAACGGTCACCAAGATGCTCATGGAAGATTACAAGATCGAACCCCAGGAAATTGGCAAATCCCTGGAGCTGTACTATCGCGTTCCGTACATGAAGTTTGACCCGAATATTACCTTGCCTGTCGACCTGATGGAGAATCTTGGCGCCAGCTATCTGCGAAACAACCTGTGGGTGCCTGTGGCGGGCAGCAAGGAAGAGGTCACGATCCTGATCAGCGACCCCAGCAACTACCAGCGCATCATGGAAATCCAGGGCATCCTGAATGCCAAGAACTATGTGTTCAGGATTGGTCTGCCGGAAGACATCCTCAAATACCTGGGCGGCTCCCAGGAAGAGGAAGAAATCGAGGAAGGCTTCGATGATGTATTCAAGAGTCTCCAGGAAGAGGGCGGGATTGAAGTCGACGATGGTGACGATGACAAGGAAGATGCTGAAAGTGCCGCTGCCACCTCGGGCATTATCCAGCTGGTTAACCGCATTATTATCGAATCAGACCGGCTGGGGGGGTCGGATATTCATATCGAGCCAGCCAAGGACAAGAGTCCTGGAATTGTCAGGGTCAGGGTGGATGGCATCTGCCGCGAAATTCTGAAAGTGCCCAGTGAGCATACCGGGGCGTTGATCGCCCGTATCAAGGTTATGTCCCGTCTCGATATTTCTGAACGGCGCTTGCCCCAGGACGGTAAATGTAAACTCAAGATTCGGGGCAGGGCGCTTGAACTGCGTGTAGCCACTGTACCAACGGTTAACGGGGAAAGCGCGGTACTGCGTATCCTGGCAGCCGGTTCAGCGATGCCGCTGGAAAAACTGAATTTGTCACCCAGGAACATGGAAAACCTGATGGAGATTTCCAAGCATCCTCATGGTTTGATCCTGGTGGTGGGGCCAACCGGTTCCGGTAAAACAACCACTCTGCATGCCGTGCTCGGATATCTCAACACCCCGGACCGCAAGATCTGGACTGCCGAGGACCCGGTGGAAATTACCCAGCCCGGCCTCCAGCAGGTACAGATGCAGCCCAAGATCGGCTTTACCTTTGCAACGGCTATGCGCGCCTTTCTGCGTGCCGACCCTGACATCATTCTGATTGGTGAAATGCGTGACCATGAGACCGCGCATATCGGTATTGAAGCCTCGCTCACGGGTCACCTTGTATTGTCCACCCTGCATACCCACTCAGCCCCTGAAACCATTACCCGTCTTCTTGACCTGGGGCTGGATCCGGTGAACTTCTCCGATGCCCTGTTGGGCATTCTGGCCCAACGTCTGATGAGGACCCTTTGCGGCAAGTGCAAGGAAACATACAAGCCGGAAGAGAAGGAACTCAATCATCTCATCCATCAGTATGGTGAGGAGGACTTCAAGGACCTGGGCTTTAATCCTGAAGAAATGCAGTTATGCCGGGCTGTGGGCTGTGCCGAGTGCGGTGATACCGGCTACAAGGGGCGTACAGGTGTTCATGAGCTGCTGGTAGGCACCCATGAGTTGCAGTCCATGATCTACAAAAAGGCGGATCTGTCAGACCTGACCAAGCAGGCCATCAAGGACGGTATGCGGACCCTGAAGCAGGACGGTATCCATAAGATTTTCATGGGGTTGACGGACTACGAGCAGCTGCTCAGGATCGTTGCGGAATAAATCCTGACAACCTGTCCAGTTCGCCGGAACATTCCCGGCATACAGCCAGATTGGCCTGGCAGATGGATGCAGGCAGCAAATTTGCGGATTTGCCCGTCAGTTCACAATAGTTTCCCACTGAAACCCGTATAGTTTCTCCCAGCAAGGATTGGGTGTGGTTATTTCCTTCGGAAATTGCCCAATTGACACTTTCTGGGGGTTCCCCATGTTGAAAACAGTTGTTTTAGGCCTCGTACTCGGGATAACTCTCGGGTTTTCCCTGGCGTCCGAGCTGTTCACCCATGTAGGCATGCAGGCTGAAACCTACATGCTGATCATGTGCGGGTTGCTGCTGGCCATACTTGTGGTTAACCGTGGGATTGCGGTCCTGGCTACTTTGGCCGTTCTGTCCATCGCTGTGCTGCAGCCTGACCAGGTTCTGCTCGAGCACGGTTTTGACAAGGATCTTCTGATTGCGACCCTGGCGGTTATTTTCCTTTATCCCATCGTGTACCGGGTGATGAACTCCTGACAGGGAGATTTACCGGTTTTTCTGTATTGTGACGGCGAGGGTGCAGCATGAGTTTTGCTGTTTTTTGCCGTCGAACTTTCCAGTTGTGAGCGAGAGAAAATTACGGTTTTTTTCATGTTGCAGGCAGCAGCGAAATATACTGTTTTTAACGGGGTTTTAACAAAAGCTGGGGAATTTCATTAAAAAACCCCGGCATTTTATGCACAAAAAGTGTGGCCGAAAGAATCATGCTGATAAAATAGGGGTTTTATGAAGAAAAGATTAATTGTTTATACAACCTATTGATATACAAAGAAAAAATATATGGTTAAAAAGTAGCCAATCTGTCATAAAAACCCGCAAACCGGGGCTTGCATCCCGATTGCCAGATTTTATCCATAGACTTATCCACAGATTCTGTGGACAACACCAGCCGTGTACCTCCTGAACTTCCCATATCGCGCAATTGCTCCCTGATGGTATAATTTGCCCCCAGATACTACGCCAGCTTTGGCTATTCCAGAGACCTTTAATGATCGAAATTAGCAATGACGTCCCTTTTCTCTGGCGTCTCAGGGCCCAGAAAGGCGGAGAGGGATTTTGCGTCGTTTCCATGGTGGTTCCCTTCAGTTCCGGGGACCGCAACCTGGAACATACTATAGAAACAGACATCGTCAGCCTTACCGCTGAATTTTCAGATGACAACGAAGATGAAATTCTGGAGTGGAACGAGGATGACATCAGTCTGTTTCTGAAGCTGATTGCCACCAGCCCCAGTGGTGAATCTCTCTCGCCCGGCGGTTCCATCAAGGTGGACCTGAATGATCCCGATACCATAGAAATCGTCAACATCGTTGCAGCAGCAGGTTTTGGTTTGGCACAGCCAGGCGATGATTACCTGATCAGCGAAGACCACTCCCAGAAAGGTTTTAAATGTGAAGTGGGCTCCTACGTGTCACTCAATACGGTGAACGGCTATAAACGGGGAGTTGTCGTGGACATGGATGAGGAACATGTGGTCTGTGTCATGCTGGAAAGCATAGGCCAGGCAAGCTTTATCCAGCAGGAGGAAATCCTGCCCCATGATGTGCTTCTGGTGAAGCATCATCAGGTTCTGGATCCGTTGTACACCCGCATTGAGCCTGTGAAGTCAGATGTTCTTCATTAAACAATCCGGCGGTCCGCTGCTCCCTGTTTTTCCCAAGAAGTAACCAGCCATGAATAAATTTGAGGCGGATGTCGCCAGGCGCCGTACATTTGCCATTATTTCTCACCCTGATGCCGGCAAAACGACCATCACTGAAAAACTGCTGCTGTGGGGCAAGCTCATCCAGAAAGCCGGAACCGTCAAAGGCCGCAAGTCTGACCGCATGGCAACCTCGGACTGGATGACCATGGAGCAGGAAAGAGGAATTTCGGTGACCTCGTCTGTCATGCAGTTCCCTTACCATGACAGGGTTGTCAATTTGCTCGATACCCCTGGCCATGAGGACTTCTCGGAAGATACCTACCGTACGTTGACCGCTGTGGATTCGGTACTGATGGTCATCGACGGTGCCAAGGGGGTGGAGGAAAGAACCATCAAGCTGATGGAGGTTTGTCGACTTCGTGATACCCCGATCCTGACCTTCATCAATAAACTGGACCGTGATATCCGTGATCCCATTGAACTGCTGGATGAGGTGGAAAACATCCTGAAAATCCAGTGCGCCCCAATTTACTGGCCTCTGGGGATGGGCAAATCGTTTCAGGGAATCTATAACCTGTACACCGACACGATTTATGTATACGACCATAATATGGCGGATGAAATCAGTGAGGTCAGGACAATCCAGGGACTGGATAGCGAGGAAGCCGCGCAATTGCTGGGTTCCTATGTCAGTGACTTTCAGGATGAAATTGAGCTGGTGCGGGGAGCCAGTCACGAGTTTGACCTGCAGGCCTACCTGGATGGCAGCCAGACTCCGGTCTTTTTCGGGACTGCTCTGGGTAATTTTGGTGTGGAGCAGATGCTCAACGATTTTGTGGAATGGGCGCCCGCACCACAGGATAGAGCATCGACCAGTCGTGAGGTTGCAGCCGCCGAAACCGTGTTCTCCGGCTTTATTTTCAAAATACAGGCCAATATGGATCCCCGGCATCGTGACCGTATTGCCTTTATGCGGATTTGTTCAGGTGCCTATGAGCAGGGCATGAAAATGAAGCATGTCCGGCTTGGCAAGGAAGTCAGGGTCAGTGATGCTGTCACCTTCAAGGCCGGTGAGCGCGAAGCAGCGGAATATGCGGTTTCGGGAGATATCGTAGGCCTGCACAATCACGGCACAATCCAGATTGGCGATACCTTTACCGATGGTGAGGAACTTCAGTTCACCGGGATACCTCATTTTGCCCCTGAACTGTTTCGTCGAATCCGGCTGAAAGATCCACTCAAGCTCAAGCAGCTCCAGAAAGGTCTCAGGCAGCTATCCGAGGAGGGGTCCACACAGGTATTCATGCCGCTGAACAACAATGACCTGATTGTGGGTGCTGTCGGACAGCTGCAGTTCGACGTCGTGGCGTATCGACTGAAGGATGAATACAAGGTCGATTGTGTCTATGAACCGGTAAACGTTCATACCGCCCGCTGGGTGTATGCCAAGGACAGGGCCAAGCTTGAGGAATTCAGACGCAAGGCGGGGGACAATCTTGCACTGGATGGTGGGGATTACCTGACTTACCTGGCGCCGACCAGGGTGAATCTGGAACTGACCAGGGAGCGTTGGCCGGATCTGGAATTCAGGGCAACCCGCGAACACTGAGTGGATTCAGAAAGTATCTGAACCGGATTAGCTTTTCCCACCGACAAATCCCCGGTAAACCAGGGGGAAAATCACCATGAGAATAATGGCGGCAATTAGTATGTCCTTGTCCAGGTAATATTGGGCCAGTACTTCCTCGGGCATGTTTATGGCAAGGCTCATAAACAGAATAATGACTATCAGTGCCATGCCCCGGAACGCAACCAATCCGGTGATCACGAAGGCGCCCAGTCCCACCAGCAGGTAATTTTTCTCTATGCCGAACTGGTCAAGCAGGCTGGCACTGAGAGTTACCCCAATGGACATGAATACAATCAGCGCCACAAGTACCAGTTTCATAAACTGTCACGTTTCCAGGTCAGGGGCAGGAAATATTCCGTATCAACAACAGGCGATATTGGCATCAAGGTACCAGGGTCAGAACCCCTGATCCTCCCCCTCATCATCATCCTTGACCAGGGACAGTCCGCCGGTGCGATCAACGGCATCCTCGCCTGCACCACCGACTTCGCTTTCTGCCAGGGAAATTTTCAATCGCAGGTTGTTGGCGGAATCCGCATTTTTCAGCGCTTCTTCCAGTGTGATTTTGCCCTCACGGTACAGGTGATACAGGGCAGAGTCGAAGGTGCGCATACCCTGTTGCTCGTATTTTTCCATCACTTCCTTGATTTCTTCAACCTTGCCGTTTTTGATCAGGTCCTGTACTCGGGGGGTGCCCAGGAGAATTTCAATGGCCGCGGCACGTTTGCCGTCAACCGATGGAATCAGGCGCTGCGACACACAGCCCCGGAGGTTCAGTGAAAGATCGAGATAAAGCTGCTTATGCCTTTCCTTGGGAAAGAAGTTGATAATGCGGTCCATGGCCTGGTTGGCATTGTTGGCATGCAGTGTCGACAGGCACAGGTGACCGGTTTCAGCAAACGCCAGGGCATGCTCCATGGTTTCCTGGG
>CAZBBS010000142.1:0-6150 GCA_964490145.1 uncultured Enterobacteriaceae bacterium | reverse complement strand
TCGAGACCTGCCAGAAACTGGATGTGCCTTTTATCTTCAAGGCCTCCTTTGACAAGGCCAATCGTTCTTCCATCAATTCCTATCGCGGCCCTGGCCTCGATGCCGGACTGGCCATGCTGGACAGTGTGAAATCCGCCTATGGTGTGCCTTTAATTACCGACATCCATGAGCCTGAACAGGCTGCTCCGGCTGCTGAAGTAGTCGATATCCTCCAGTTGCCGGCCTTTCTGTCACGCCAGACTGACCTTGTCATAGCCATGGCAAAAACCGGCAAGGTGATTAACATCAAAAAAGCCCAGTTTCTTTCTCCTGCTGAAATGGGCAACATCCTTAACAAGTTTGAAGAAGCCGGCAATTCACAATTGATGTTGTGTGAGCGGGGTACCAGTTTTGGCTATAACAATCTGGTCGTCGATATGCTGGGATTCCCGGTGATGAAAAATTTCGGTTATCCGCTAATCTTTGATGTCACGCATTCCCTGCAACTCCCCGGTGGGCTGTCCAGCAGCGCTGGAGGAAGACGCAAGGATGTGAGCGCCCTGGCACGTTCAGGGATAGCCCAGAAGATTGCCGGTCTGTTCCTGGAAGTGCATCCTGATCCGTCAAAAGCCCTGTGCGATGGTCCTTGTGCGTTGCCAATACAGCAACTCGAAGCCTTTGTCGGGCAGATCAAGGCACTGGACAACCTGGTTAAAAGCCAGGAAGACATCGATACCGCCTGAATACTCAAGAGATTAACTTTTTCCCATTAACCGCTGTTCGTCTTAAAGGTAGCAAATGACTGAAATCGCCCAAATCAAAGCTCGAGAAGTTCTCGATTCCAGAGGTAATCCCACGGTTCAGGCTGATGTAACACTCTCCACGGGTGAAATGGGGTCAGCCTGTGCGCCATCAGGGGCATCCACAGGTTCCCGTGAGGCCCTGGAGCTGCGTGACAAGGATCCTGCCCGTTATAACGGCAAAGGTGTGCTCAAGGCCGTCAGTGCTGCCAACAACGAGATTCTGGGTCGTTTGAAAGGAATGAATGCCCTGGATCAGGCTGCTGTTGATGGGGCCATGATTGAACTGGATGGTACGGACAACAAGGGCAACCTGGGCGCCAATGCTATTCTGGCCGTGTCTCTCGCCACCGCCAGAGCAGCCGCACTGAACAGCAAGTTGCCGCTTTATGCCTATATCAACCAACTGCCGGGCGCCAATCCGGCCGGGAATTTCTCCATGCCGGTTCCCATGATGAATATCATCAATGGTGGTGAACATGCAGACAACAATGTCGATATTCAGGAATTCATGATCCAGCCCATAGGCACTGACAGCTTCAGGGAAGCCCTGCGTTATGGCGCCGAGATTTTTCATGCCCTCAAGTCTGTCCTCAATGCCAAAGGCCTGAATACCGCGGTCGGTGATGAGGGTGGATTCGCCCCCAACCTGCCGTCCAATGCCGCGGCACTGGATGCCATTCTGGAAGCCGTTGCCAAAACCGGCTTGAAAATGGGTGAGGATATCGGTCTTGCCCTGGATTGTGCGGCCTCTGAATTTTACCGTGACGGCAAGTATGATCTGAGTGGTGAAGGAAGGGCTTTCAGCAGTACAGAATTTGCCGATTATCTCGCAGATCTTTGCCGTCAGTACCCCATTCTCTCGATCGAAGATGGCATGGATGAAAGCGACTGGGATGGCTGGGCGACACTCACACAAAAAATCGGTAATCAGGTGCAACTGGTGGGTGATGACCTGTTTGTGACCAATACCCGAATTCTGGAGCGTGGCATCAGCTCGAGTATTGCCAATTCCATCCTGATCAAGTTTAACCAGATTGGCACTTTGACCGAGACACTGGCAGCGATCAACATGGCGAAAGCGGCGGGATATACCGCCGTTATTTCCCATCGCTCCGGAGAAACCGAGGATACAACCATTGCCGATCTGGCCGTGGCGACAGCAGCAGGGCAAATCAAGACCGGTTCACTGTGTCGCTCAGACCGCGTTGCAAAATACAACCGCTTGCTGGTGATTGAAGAAGAGCTGGGTAGTGCAGCGCCATACCGGGGCAAAGCTGAGTTTTCCCGATAAAGAAACCGGCACCACAACAACCTGTTCACTGAAGGTGAATCATGCGGATACTCCAGGGTTTGCTGGTACTGATCATTCTGGGACTGCAGTTCCGGCTCTGGATCGGTCCCGGCAGCCTGGCAGAAATTGATCGCTTGAATCAGGACCTTGACGAGCAGGCTACTGAAAATGCCATTCTGGAAGCTCGCAATCTGGAACTGCTGCAGGAAGTGGAAGAGTTGAAAAACGGGACAGATGCCATCGAAGAACTGGCCCGTCAGGATCTGGGGCTTATCAAGGAAGGGGAAACCTTTTACATGATTGTTGAACCGGAGAACGAGGAACCCACCCGGGCCGGGCAACAGGATTCCAACAGGCCTACACCATGACTACCCCCAATGCCTTTGCCATAGTACCTGCCGCTGGTGTCGGTCGTCGCATGCAGCAGTCAGGCAGTGTCACGGCACCCAAGCAATACCTGACAATCCGGGGCAAAACCATATTGCAGTGGACACTGGAGACGCTGGATAGGATTCCGGGCCTGGCTGGCATAGTGGTGGTTATTGGTCCGGAAGATAACTGGTTTGAAGAGCTGCCGCTTGATCTGGACAAACCACTGACCATCGTGGAAGGCGGTGCGGAACGTATGCATTCGGTGTTGAATGGCCTCAGGGCCCTTGAAGACCATGCCAGGGATGACGACTGGGTGCTGGTGCATGATGCTGTGCGCCCCTGTGCAAGTCTGGATGATATTGCGCAGCTCTTTCGGGAAGTCACGAATGATCCCGCATTGGCTGGGGGCCTGTTGGCCGTACCGGTCAGGGAAACCCTGAAGAGAGCGAAAGAAGGCAATATGGTCGATTGCACGGTTCCACGAGAGGAATACTGGTGTGCGGCCACTCCCCAGATGTTTCGTTATCAGGGGCTGTTTCATGCCCTGAAGCAGGCTGTCGCTGACAACATGCTTATCACCGATGAAGCCCACGCCATGGAAAAAGTGGGTTACCAGGTCAAGCTGGTCGAGGGCAGGGCGGACAATATCAAGATTACCCGCATTGAGGATCTGGCGCTGGCTGAACATATCCTACATTCACAGGAGATGCTATGAACGGGGTGCGCATAGGCAACGGTATTGATGTGCATCGCTTTGATATGTCGGAAGCGGAAGACAGCAGCATCATTCTTGGCGGGGTGACTATCCCGCATCAGTTTCGCTTGCTGGCCCATTCAGACGGCGATGTCCTGACACATGCCCTGATGGATGCGATGCTCGGCGCTCTTGCCCTGGGGGATATCGGGACGCATTTTCCCGATACAGATGAGCGTTATCGCGGCATCAGCAGTATGGAGCTGCTGGAAATTGTGCGTCACCTCATCATTGAAAAGGGGTGGCAGATCGGTAATGCCGATATGACCATTGTTGCCCAGGCACCGAAAATCGCCCCCCATGTCGCAGCGATCTGCACCAGTCTGTCCCGGGCGCTGTCGGTCAGGCAGGATCAGATCAGTGTCAAGGCAACAACCACGGAGAAACTGGGTTTTACCGGGCGCTGCGAAGGCATTGCCGTATATGCCACGGTACTGCTGGTGTCTGCCTGAATTTTACGCTGATGCAGATCACACTCCCGGATTGGCCGCGGGCCGCTAAATATGTTCTCCCCCAGGCCCGGTTTCGTGAACAGGCGGCTGATTTCCAGGTGACAGAGTTATTGGGGTTCAATCTCACCGGGGATGGGGAACACCTGTTTGTCCTGGTGGAAAAGGAAGGGGTGAATACGGCTGAAGTAAGCAATGTATTGGCTCGAGCGACAGGCTGTCATCCACGGGATGTGGGATGCGCAGGTATGAAAGACCGGGTGTCCATTGCCCGGCAATGGTTTAGCCTGAAAGTGCCAGGTTCACTGGAAGCCGACTCGCTGATTGATGGGAAAGTAAGAATCCTTGAACAACATCGGAATAGCCGCAAGCTCAGGACAGGAAGTCACCAGGGGAATCGATTTGTTATTCGTCTGCGCCGTGTGACGGGGGAATATCCCGGCCTTGAAGCCCGCCTTGAGCAGATAGCACATATTGGGGTGCCCAATTATTTTGGACCGCAGCGTTTTGGCAAGGCGGGCGGGAATCTGGCTAAAGCTGTCCTTATGTTCGATGGGACAGGAGGAAAGGTGCCTCGTTTTCAACGTGGCATTTACCTTTCGGCAGCCAGGGCTTACCTGTTCAACCAGGTGTTGGCCAGGCGAGTGAGTGATGGCACTTGGGATCTCGGCCTTTCCGGGGATGTCATGCTGCTTGCAGGAACCAGCAGTTTTTTCAAGACGGTCGAAAATGACCCGGATCTGCCTGCCAGGCTGGATGCCGGGGATATTCATCCAACAGGTCCGTTATGGGGAAAAGGGCCGTTGCCCGCCAGTGGAACGGTTCTGGAACTGGAAAACAGTATAGTCGGTCAGTTCGCTGCTTATGCCCAGGGCCTTGAGCGGGCGGGCCTCAAACAGGAGCGTCGAGCTCTCAGAGTGATACCGGAGGGTTTGAGTATGAAGTCTGCGGGCGAAGGGGAACTGGTGATAGAATTCACCCTGCCAAAAGGGGCTTTTGCGACCAGTGTTATTCGGGAGTTGGTGACAGCAGCAGGTTTATGACAATTCTTTTATCCAACGATGACGGGGTCAGGGCGCCCGGGTTAATGGCATTGGCCAGGGCACTGGAGGGTTGGCATGACATTAAAGTTATTGCGCCGTCCTATGACCGCTCAGGGGTCAGCAACTGCCTGACGCTGGACCGACCTCTGCAGGTCGAAGTCTTGAATGAGCACTTCATTGGGGTGGATGGCACACCTACTGACTGCATACACCTGGGAACATCGGGGCTTTACTGTCCTGTCCCTGTTCGTGTCATTTCCGGGATCAATTACGGGGCCAATATGGGCGATGATGTGCTCTACTCGGGCACAGTTGCGGCGGCGATGGAGGGGCGGTTTCTGGAGAAGCCTGCCATAGCGGTATCCCTGGTCACTGACAGGAGCCAGCAAACCGATATAAATTTTGATGGTGCTGCCGAAATTTTCCTGAAAATTCTGGAGTTGATTGAAACCCTGACATTGCCGGAGCGCACAGTACTCAATGTCAATATTCCCGATCTGCCGGCTTCCCATATCCAGGGGGTCAAATTCACTACCCTGGGCAGACGTTTGAAGAGTGAAAATCCGGTCAGGACTGAAAACCCCAGGGGCAAGAGCGTGTACTGGATAGGGCGAGCCGGGGGACCTGTTGTTGACGTCCCCGGTACAGACTTTCATGAAGTCGCTAATGGTTTTGTTTCCATTACCCCGATACATGCAGATATGACACATCATGCCGTGCTCCAGGGGCTGGCTGACATATCCACCAATATGGCATTTTGAGGATTGAAGCTTGGATCCACTTAAACATGAAGGCATAGGGATGACCTCGTTAAGGACGCGCGAGCGCCTGGTCAATCGCCTGATAGCGCAGGGCATTCAGCGCATTGATGTGCTCGAGGCCATCCGTCACACCCCACGCCACCTGTTCATTGACGAAGCCCTGTCCCATCGTGCCTATGAAGATTCAGCCCTGCCCATCGGTTACAACCAGACAATAAGCCAACCTTATATCGTCGCCAGGATGACGGAAATTATTCTGAATGCGGCCCCAGATGAGGCGAGTATCCTAGAAATTGGCACGGGTTGCGGCTACCAGTCCGCCATATTGGCCGGGATGGTCAAACACGTTTACAGTATCGAGCGCATCCGTCCGCTGCTGGAAAAAACCCGTAACAGGCTTCGCGAGCTCAGGTTTCGCAACGTCACGGTGAAGTGTGGCGATGGCAATCTCGGTTGGCCGCAGTACGCTCCCTTTGACTGCATTATCACCACCTGTGCCGCAACGGAAGTCCCGAAGGCCTTGCTGCAGCAGCTTAATGATGGTGGCGTTCTGGTGATCCCGGTAGGCGGCAGGGAATATCAGGAGCTGAAAATCTACCGAAAAGAAGGGGATAGCATTCTTGAAGAAAGTGTAGAGCATGTCCGCTTTGTTCCGCTGCTTGGCGGGGTGGAAGGCTGATGTCTGGCACCCGGGGGAA
>CAZBBS010000141.1:0-6316 GCA_964490145.1 uncultured Enterobacteriaceae bacterium | reverse complement strand
CTGGCTGTCATTGAAGCCGCACGCAAGGCCAGGTACAAATCGGTGAGCATCGACCTCATTTATGGCCTGCCTTTCCAGAACACAGCAACCTTTGCCGAAACCCTGGATTCCGTCATCGCCCTGGGCCCGGAACGCCTGGCCATCTACAACTACGCCCACCTGCCCCGGCGCGTAAAAGCCCAGAAGCTGATACGTGAAGAGGATCTGCCGCCGGCGTCAGCCAAACTGGCCCTGCTGGAACTGATCATCGGCAAGCTTCAGGATGCCGGCTATGAGTACATCGGCATGGATCACTTTGCCCTGCCCACCGATGAGCTGGCCATTGCCCGTGACAATGGCACACTGCAGCGTAATTTCCAGGGCTATTCCACGCATGCCGACACCGACATGATCGGGATGGGCATTACCTCCATCGGCAAGATTGCCGACAGCTACTGCCAGAACGAACGCTATGAACACCCCTGGTTCGAAGCCATCGACAATGATCGCTTTGCGGTGATGAAGGGCTACACCCTCAATGATGATGACCGCCTGCGCCGGGAAGTAATCCAGCAACTGATGTGCCTGGGCATCCTGGACATCCCCCTGGTTGAGAAAACCTTCGGGGTGAATTTTTGCAACTACTTCGCCGAAGAACTCTCATCCCTCAAAGGCATGGAAGCGGATCAGCTGGTCAGCGTGGACGACAGGAGTATCCGGGTTCTCCCCCTGGGCCGTCTGTTGATGCGCAATATCGCCATGGTGTTTGACGCCTACCTGAGGCGCGCCGCCCGCCAGCAGTTCTCCCGCGCTATCTAGACAGGCGACTTATTCACCGGGACCGGTGATATGCTCCAGATCCAGGTTGTTGTCCTGGCAGAAATATTCAGTCATGTGATAGGGCGACCAGGGGATGTCCCATGAAGCGGTCCAGGGACGGGTATAGGCACCGGGATCGTCAATGGTCACTTCGTAATGCAGGGTGTCATGATTCGGGCGGGAAATATTTTCCACCAGATGCAGCTGCTCGGTATGGGGCATACCCGTTGGTCGACGGGCGAACCAGAACCGCTCATTGAAGCCCACCGTGTCCACCACGAGAACATCACCTTCCCAATGCCCCACTGAATGACCAAAAAAGGTAGGGGTGTAGGTGTCCAGATCCGGATGTTCCCGCCCATCCAGCCAGATTTCCCGCCAACTGCGATTGGCCCCGCCGGACATCACCAGAATACGGTCCTGGCCGTGATCATGGACGATTTCCAGTCCCCAGGGCGTATGAAACTGACGTGGACCGCCCGGCGGCATGCAGCGGGGATGGGGATCATCGCGGCCCAGTGTAGCCAGTCTTTCCTGCACCAGCCGTTTTGCCCAGGGCTGGAAAGGGGCCACTTTGTCGAGTTCTTCCGGGTGGACCAGAAAAGCACCTTCCATCTCCACAAAGGTTTCGGAGAGGTTGCCGACTCCGCTATCCCAGTGCCCGGTCTCCCCTCGCATCGCCCCCAGGTTGACACCTCCATCCTCAAACCGGGGTGTGGGTGCCTGGGCCAGCACACTGCCTGACAACACCGGCAGCAGGATGAAAGTCAGCAATCTCATGGCTTTTCCTCATCCCGGCTGGAACCGGCAAACAGGCGACGACCACTATCAGACAGTGTCACACTGTTGGCATTGACCAGATGGCTGCCATCGCGGGCCAGGTTGCCTTCAACTTCAAGAATATCGCCGACTTTCACTGAATTGCGGTTCCAGCCGTTTCGCTCCATGGCAATGGGTGACCCCATCTCAAAGGCCCACTCTTCCACGTCATCACCATTCTCAACCTCGAGAAAAAAATAGACGTGGGGATTACGCCAGTCCATCTTGATCAGGTAACCCGTGAGGGTAATGGGTTGATTCGCATCATACTGGGCAGAAAAGGAATGATGGCCCATGGACGCACAGGGCAAGGCCCAAATGAACAGCAAAAAGATGGCGTTTCTCCAGGACCTGTCATTCATGATTTCCCCCTACCCTTTTTTACGCTAAGTTTGCCAAAGCGTATTCCTGTGGACAGAGGTTGTCCACCACAGCTTGAGGGGGCATCATGAGCAAAAAGAGAAACTGGATGACGTGGGCGGCTGTTGCCGCATTGATTGCTGGCGGTGGCACGGGCCTGGCGTCCCTTATTGCCCCTCTCGGGGTCTGGGTGGGACTCTGGCAGTTCGGCACCGGGTTCAGCATTCTGGGGGTCGTTTACCCCCTGGCCGGGTGGGTTGGTCTGGGGTGCATGATCGCTGCGCTTGCCCTGGCTGGCGGCGCTACACTGAAGCATACCGGAAATGCCGTTACTCTGTTCAACCTGGCTGCAGCCGGGGCACTGGCTGCTGGTCTGGCCTGGTATATCCCCTCATCTTTCAGGGCACCTGCCGACCAGCCTTACCCCCCTATCCATGACGTGTCCACGGATCTGGTGGATATCCCTGAGTACGTCGCCGTGATGCCCCTGCGGGCAGACGCCCCCAATACCACCGTATATGGCGGCTCGCGCAACATGACCCCTGAGCGCAATGCCCAGCTCCAGCAGGAAGCCTTTCCCGATCTGGTATCCCACTACTATGCCGAAGATTCAGCACAGGTATTTGCCCGGGCACTGACCGCCGTGGACACCATGGGCTGGGACCTGGTAGATGCTGCTCCCGAAGAAGGCAGGATTGAAGCCACGGCAACCACCTTCTGGTTCCGTTTCAAGGATGATGTGGTGATACGCCTGCGTGAGGAAAACGGCCAGACCCGGGTGGATGCCCGCTCCCTGTCACGGGTTGGCGGTGGTGACGCGGGGACAAACGGCAAGCGGCTGCAGGCGTTCTTCAGACTAATGGATCAGAACTGAGCAGAGGCAGGAGGCAGGAGGCAGGAGGCAGGAGGCAGGAGGCAGGGACGATGATCGATTTCCCGGGATATCCGTCAAGTCTTTTTATCTACCTGTAGTAAAAATAACACCCAGAAACCCAACGTCTTCCAGAAACACCCCTGCCTCCTGCCTCCTGTCTCCCATTCCCGCTAAGCGGGAATGTAATACGCTTCTCCGCTCATCAGTAATCGAGCAGTGCGCATGATCGCCACGCTTTTGGGTTCGGGATTACCCGGTTCGTCACTGGGTTCCACTTCCACGGCGAGGGCGCCGGTGGGATGTTCCACGTAGCAGAGTTTGCGGTCCCCGGCCGGTACAGTGGCAATATCATTGCCCACGGCGCCCGGGGTGGTCGCGGCAACGGCTACGCTGGCTGCCGCCAGTACGCCAACGGCATCATGGACACGATGGGGAATGAAGCTGCGGGTGTTGATCAGGCCGCCGTTTTTGGCGGCTGACACGATCGTCATCTTGGGTACGGTTTTTTCCTTCACATCCCCCAGATTCATCATGGGCCCCACCTTCAGGCGGATCGCTTCCACCTTCTCCTTCAGGTCAGTGTTGGCTTCCAGAGCCTCAATGGACTCATCGCCCACCAGCCCCAGGGCATCGGCAGCGATCATCACCACCGGCATGCCGTTGTCCACCAGGGTGACCGCAATACCATCCACCTCATCCACCACATTCCCGGTGGGATACAGGGCACCACAGCTGGAACCGGCCACACCGAGGAACTCAATCATGATCGGCGCATGAGTCCCGGGCACACCGTCGATGCGGGCATCGCCGTCATACTGCACCTGCTTGCCCGGGGTGAGGATGCGCTGGCGGGCAATACTGTCGGTGTTTTCCATGTAGACCGTGACCAGGGTTTCACCATCCAGAGCCTCGACCAGGCCTTTTTCGATGGCATAGGGACCAACGCCAGCCAGAATATTGCCGCAGTTCTGGGCCGTGGATGTACGCTCTTCATCAACCACCACCTGCACGAACAGGTAGTCCACATCGATGCCTTCACGCTCGGATTTCTTGACGATGGCCACCTTGCTGGTCAAAGGGTGGGCACCGCCCACGCCGTCAATCTGGCGGCTGTCAGGCGATCCCATGATCCTGAGCAGAGCCTCCTCGCGTTCTGCGGGATCTGCCGGCAGATCGCTGTCCAGGTAATAGGTGCCTTTGGAGGTGCCGCCGCGCATGAGCATGCAGGGGATGGATTTTTGCATTGTCGTGTTTCCAGCCAGTAATAGTCTGGATGCATTATCTTTTTTTCAGCGCTTGATTGGAACACTTCGCTTTTTCAGCACGAAGGCGCCGCGGGCGCAATGGCACCAGGGGGCCATGCCTCGGGACAGAAGTTGAATTAAATGTCGGAACATCTCCAAACCAGGCATCTTGCAATAACCCAGGCCAAGCTCCTCAACAGCTCTGATATGCTGTCCCTGTTCTGACACATCAACAGCAGCTGAAAGCCAGGGCAAATCAGATTTGAGCCTGCCCCCCATGCTACATATAATGTGGCTCCCGAATTTTTCCTCAGGACCAACCCATGCATAGACCCGTAGCAGTTCGCAATATTCCCCGCGCCGACCAGGCCGTGATCGATGATCTCGGCAGCATGGGCGTGGCCACCGTTCATGAAGCCCAGGGCCGTGTCGGCCTGATGAAACCCTACATGCGTCCTGTCTACGATGGCGTACGTATTGGCGGCAGCGCGATCACCATACTGGCCCAGCCGGGCGACAACTGGATGGTGCATGTGGCCATCGAGCTGTGCCAGCCGGGGGACATCATCGTGGTAGGCATCACAGCCGACTCCACTGATGGCTTTTTTGGTGACCTGCTGGCCCATTCCTGCAAGGCACGCGGTGTAAAAGGGCTCATCATCGACGCCGGTGTTCGTGATACCCGAGACCTGAAGGAAATGGGTTTCCCGGTCTGGTCCCGCGCCATTCACTCCAAGGGCACCGTCAAGGAAACCCTGGGTTCCGTGAATATTCCCATCGTCTGTGCTGGCGCCCTGGTCAATCCGGGTGACATTATTGTGGCCGATGAAGACGGCGTCTGTGTTGTTGAAAGAGCGCACGCCGAAACCGTCCGCGACAAGGCCAGGGCCCGTGAAGATGCAGAAGTTGCCAAACGCGAGCGCCTGCAAAAAGGTGAATTGGGCCTGGATATCTACAACATGCGCGGCCGCCTGGAAGAAGCCGGCCTGGTCTACGTGGACTCACTGGACGACCTGAAATAATAAAACGGGGTCAGAGCAGATTTTTTATATTAAGCATTCAATCCATTTTAAGACCGGAGTTTGAACACAACACCCTGATCAGGATTTTATTCAGTAAAATCAGCCTGATATAAATCTTTAAATAGAAATTGTGTTCTGACCCCAATTTACTAAGGAGTTACTATGAAAGTTTTAATGGTTGGGCATGGTGCCTTTGCCCAGAAGCACATGGACGGGATCGACAATATCGATGGCGTCGAAGTTGTCTCCATTTGTGGTCGCCGTGAAGATGCCACCCGGGAGGCTGCCGAAGCCCGCGGCATCAAGCACTGGTCTACCAGCCTTGACGAGTGTCTGGCCCAGGACGTGGATTGTGCCATCATCACCTCTGCCACCCAGGTACACGCTGAGCAGGCCATCAAGTGCCTGGAAGCCGGTAAGCACGTGGAAGTGGAAATTCCCATGGCTGATACCCTGGCCGATGCCCGTGCTATTGATGCTGCCCAGAAGAAAACCGGTCTGGTTGCCATGGCCGGTCACACCCGCCGTTTCAATCCTTCCCACCAGTGGGTTCACAACAAGATCAAGGCCGGTGAGCTGAATATCCAGCAAATGGATGTTCAGACCTACTTTTTCCGTCGCAGCAACATGAATGCTGCCGGTGGTGTCAGAAGCTGGGTTGATCACCTGCTGTGGCATCACGCCTGTCATACCGTGGACCTGTTCCAGTACCAGACTGGTCAGACCGTGTCCGAGTGTTTTGCCCTGGAAGGTCCTCACCACCCGGAACTGGGTATTGCCATGGACATGTCCATCGGCATGAAAGTACCTTCCGGTGCCATATGCACCCTGTCATTGTCCTTCAATAACGATGGTCCCCTGGGTACCTACTTCCGCTACATAGGCGACAACGGTACTTACCTGGCCCGTTATGATGACCTGTTCACCGGCAAGGAAGAGCAGATCGACGTCTCCAAGGTGGATGTCAGCATGAACGGCATCGAATTACAGGATCGTGAGTTTTTCGCCGCCATTCGCGAAGGTCGCGAGCCGAATTCCAGCGTTGCCCAGTGTCTGCCAGCCATGGAGACCCTGGATCGCCTGGAGCAATGTCTGAACGCACAGAAATAAACGTCAAGATTGACCGAAAAACGGGGACCTCCCCGTTTTTTGGTTTCAGGAGTTAGGAAAATGAGAACCCGTAAAGTCGGCCCTTTCGA
>CAZBBS010000140.1:0-6328 GCA_964490145.1 uncultured Enterobacteriaceae bacterium | reverse complement strand
AGGCAGGAGGCAGGGACGATGTCAGATTTTCTCTGTTTAACGTCAAGACTATTTCTCTGCTTTTAGAAAAATAACCCTCACATCAGCCGAAAATAACCCGTCCTCTTACCTCCAGTCGCCAGCGCGTAGCGCTGTTAGTCTTCCAGCGCAAAAACCCAAAGCACGCCGCCCTGCGGCACGATGGTGTTCTTGCCCTGTACCCGGTCGATGCCCGCCTGCATGCGCATGGCATCCACCCCCCAACCTGACTGTACGGCAACATACTGCTTGCCATTCACTTCAAAGGTGGTCGGGACGCCGGTGATACCGGAGTTCAGACGCTGCTCCCAGACCAGCTCACCCGTCGTGGCATTATGGGCACGGAACCAGCGGTCGGCTGTCCCTCCGGAAAAAATCAGGTTGCCGCCGGTGGCCAGAATCGGCCCCCAGTTGGCCATGTCAAATTCTTTGGTCCAGACCTTTTCACCGGTATCCATGTTCCAGGCCTGTATTTCGCCAATATGGTCAGCACCCTCCCTCACGATGGCCTGCATATTCGCTGTCCCGGTGAAATTCTGTCCGGGACGGTATTCAACCTCAACACCTTCCCAAGACGTGCAATAGTTTTCATTGGCAGGAATATAAAAAAGGTTGGTCTGCGGACTGTATGCGCCGGGCACCCAGTTCTTGCCGCCTGACAGGGAAGGACAGTAATCCGCTGCCCTGCCCATCCCGGGCTTGTGACTCAAGTCATAGGTCGGGCGGCCTGTTGTCGGATCGATTGAGGTAAACACGTTCTGGTACACATACGGCTCGGCATCCACGAATCGGATGCCGTCAGCGGTTGGCTCCAGAACCCACAGATAGCCGTTGCGAGCGGCATGGACCAGTGCCTTGAAACGGCGCCCATCCCTCTCCACATCCATCAGCACCGGTGGCGACACTTCATCCCAGTCCCAGGAGCCGTTCCAGTGATACTGGTGGTAGCCCTTCATTTCCCCGGTATTCACATCCAGGGCAATAACGGAATTGGCGAACAGGTTGTCACCAGGACGAGCCTCCCCGGTCCAGGGCCCGGCATTGCCGGTTCCCCAGAAACTCAGATTGGTTTCCGGATCATAATTGCCTGTCACCCAGATGGAGCCGCCGCCGGTTTGCCAGGCATCACCTTCCCAGGTTTCATTGCCAGGCTCACCGGGTCCTGGAATGGTATAGGTACGCCATAATTCATCACCGGTATCAGCATCAAGCGCAGCAACAAAACCTCGAATCCCACGTTCACCCCCGGACGCGCCGACCAAAATCTTGCCGTTGGCCGCCAGCGGTGCCAGTGTCATGTAATAACCCGCCCGGTAATTCGCCACGGTTTTCTGCCAGGCCACTGCTCCGGTGCGCGCATCCAGGGCTACGACGGTGGCATCGGAATTGGCCATATAGACTTTGTCCCCATACAGGGCCACTCCCCGGTTGGTGGGATGCATCAGGCTGATATCAAAAGGCATCTGGATGTTATAGCGCCAGATCACATCACCCGTAGCCGCATCAAGGGCAAGCACATGATTCAGGGGCGTGGTGATGTACATGATGCCGTCGTTAACAATGGGTGGCGACTGGTGGCCTTCTGTCAGTCCGGTGGACACGGTCCAGGCAGGTTTCAGGTTCGCCACATTGCGGGCATTGATCTGATCCAGCGGGGAAAACCCTTGGCCGTCATAGGTACGCCTAAACATCAGCCAGTTTTCCGGTTCAGGATTTTGCAGACGCTGGTCGGTAACCGGGCTGAATGCATGCTCCCCCGTGGCCACTGAGGTACTGGTCATGGTATCCGAAGCACATGCTCCCAGTGCCAGCAAACAGGAAACCAGCAAGCCCTTTTTAAAAACGGTACTCGTAACGAATGACATGTGCATCCCCCATAAATAATTGATGTTGTTATATCCCGAAGGGTGAAAGACCCGGCTGTGGAAATCCCAGACGCCCTTCAAATTCACCAGCCACGCCAACCTTCCCCTCTATCTCTTTCAATGGCAAGGCAGCCAGTTGCCATGGCGCAGGACCGCCAACCACCCGCGCCCCGTCTGCCGGGTCAAACTGTGACTCATGACAGGGGCACTGGAACCGCTGGAATTCACTGTTCCAGTCGGTAACATCACAGCCGGTATGACTGCAGACGCCTGAATAGGCCACGAGTCCACCGATACTCCGCGCTGCGGTCATTTCTGACATCCTTTCAGGACTGACCCTGACAAGGACTAGCTGGTTCATTCGGGTGCCGTTTCTAACCACACCGGTAACAGGGTTCATCGCCCAGGCAAAAATCTGCTTGTTGTCGACATCCAACGCATCCGAGGCAATGACATTCCCGGCTTCGTCACCAAAGGCATACACCAGGACATCATCCGGTTGAGGTGGCATCAGGCTGTCCGGATCCGGTTCCTGCGCCGTACCTGCAACCGGCACAGCCAGGCCTGCAGCACATAGGCCTCCAAGCACAGTTCTGCGATCCAGTTTTTTTCCTGATGCCACGTTGTCTGTCACAGCCAGCTCCCCTGTGCTCATATTTGGTTAAAAACAGTTGCCCCAAGAATAAATTAATCCTGAAAGGAGTCACAGCACTTTATGGTCACTTTGGCCAGGTGAAACATTTTGTTTTAAGATGGCCTGATGAAACAAACCACAGAGATCCCGGTACTGGTGGTGGGCGGAGGTGCCTCCGGCACCATGCTGTCACTCCAATTGTCCCGCTATGGCGTCAACTTCCGGACCATCGATCGTCTGCCGGGACCTGCCCCCACATCCAGGGCCATTACAGTCCACTCCCGCATGCTGGAGATTTTTGAGCTGCTGGATGAAAACCTCCTGAAACAATTCCTAAATCGCGGCATCGTCAATGAGGGCTATGACCTTCATTACATCCGTGACGGCAGGCGTCATGTGGTTCCCATGGGAATAGACTTCACCACTTCGGCCTGCAACTACCCTTATCTGTTGATACATCGGCAGGATGAAACCGAACAGACACTGAGAGACTACTGGACACTGCACTTTCAACAGGAAGCTGAATGGGGAAAGAAACTGGTCAACCTTGAACAACGGGCCAATGGGAACGTTTGTGTGGTTGAGGATACCGCAACCGGTGAACAGGAAATTATTTTTGCCCGCTATGTCATTGCCTGCGACGGGGTAAATTCCCGGGTCAGACAATCCCTGGCCCTGGAGCAGGATGAAAGCAGTTACCCGGGCACGGTGCTTCAGAACCTGGACATACGCCTGAATAATTTTCCGGGCAACAAGCAACACATACATTACTGTGCCGGCACCGATCATTTCATGATGGTGGCTTATCTTCCGGGTGATTTTTACCGGCTTTTGGTCAGCGACCGGGGTGAATCTGCAGGTTCCGATGCCACGCCCGAAGCCAGCATCCAGAAACTGATGGACCTGCATTTTGATGGTGTCACCATGGGTGAGCGAATCTGGCATTCGCGCTGGGAAAGCCGGGTCACGCTGGCCAAAACCTACCGGGATCAGCGTGTTTTTCTGGTTGGCGACTCAGCCCACGTGCATTCCACCACCGGCGGCCAGGGCATGAATTGCTGCATTCAGGATGCCTGGAACCTGGGATGGAAACTGGGCATGGTCGAAAGCGGTCTTGCCAGGCCTGGCTTGCTGGACACCTACGAATCAGAGCGCCGGCCTGTTGCCGAACAGGTAATCTGGGCAGCCTCATCCCTGCATGACATTTTCATGGGGCATGGCCAGGACATTTCCAGACGCGAAAGCCGGATGGATGACCCCGACTACCTGCGCAAGGTCGTTGGCTGCTGCTCCGGCATTGCCTATACGTATCGGGCAAGCTCCCTGAACGATACGTCAATCGGCATAAGCGGTCCTGGTGCTGGAGATCGTGCGCCCGACGTTGCCTTCCCGGCAGGTTCCTCGCTATACAGCCTGCTGCGTGATACACGTTTTACCCTGCTGACAACTGCCACTGAAGTCGACGTCCACAGCCAGCTCACATCCCTGGCCAGCTGCTATCACGGCAGCATCCGTTTTCTGGCCATTCCCGATATACCAGCTTTCCAGGCCGTCTACGGCAATAGCCGGATCCCACTGACCTACCTGTTCCGGCCTGACGGCTATATTGCCTGCTGCCATCCGTCTGCTGATATGGCGTCTCTCACTGGCTGGCTGCAAACCCGGCTTATCCCGGGTTAATGGGGCACAACTGTTCCACGGCCACATTATTGCCAACATTTTTTTCTACACTCGCCCCTTGCGTCAGAACAAAGCGATCCTCGCTCCCTGTTTTATACTCTGGCCTTCAAACCCTGACTGAAATTGAAGAAATATGATGAAACCAGCTATACATGCTTTTGTTTATGTCCTGGCCGCCCTGTTCTTTGGCCAGACAGCTCTGGCTGAGAGCGCCCTGGTCACCGCCATCAAAACCGGCGATCCCGACTCCGTGAATCTGGTTATCCGGCAAGGCGCAGACGTGAACGCCCCGGAAAAGGATGGCACCAATCCTCTGCAATGGGCCGTTTACCAGGACAATGCCGATATCGTCGCTGCCCTGTTGAACACCGGTGCCGATGCCTCCCAGCCAAACCGGGAAGGCATGACCCCCCTGATACTCGCTGCACAGGCGGGTAATGCCGATATCGCCAGGCGGCTATTGGATGCCGGCGCAGCGGTCAACCAGACCCTGCTTAATGGTGAAACGCCCTTGATGATGGCCGCGCGCACCGGGGATCTGGAGACACTGCAAATCCTGCTGGATCGGGGCGCCGCCATCAACGCCCGTGAAAACCTCCGTGGCACCACGGCCATCATGTGGGCAGCGGCAAATCGCAATGCGGACGCCATCCGCCTGTTGCTGGACAATGGCGCCGAAATCAGACGGAATTCCGGAACGATGCCAGCAGGTAGCGGGCCTTATCTGGCTCCTACTGCCCGCGAGCGTATCTGGGATTTTTATCATGGCGGCGGTCTTGTGGGCGACTCCCTGGAAAACAGCGAGGATGTGTCCAGTGATGAGAATCTCGAAATCAGGGTCAGCCGGGCCGAACTGGTCTCCCGCTTGCCTGAATCACTGGTCCAGGATTTCATGGAAAACCCGGGCTCCGATCTGCCTGCTGAGTTCCTGCTGCTGATGCCGCCGGTCGGCGGGAAAGACTGGGGCGGGCTGAGCGCCCTGCATTTTGCGGTCCGCGAAGGTGACCTGGCGTCTGTGAGGGTTCTTGTTGAAGCCGGCGCTGATATCAACCAGCTCAGCGAGTTTGGCTGGACGCCTCTGCTCACCGCTACCCAGAACCGCTATTACCAGATCGGCAAATACCTGCTGGATCATGGCGCCAATCCCAATATCGCCAATGAAGGCGGCTGGAACCCGCTATACATTGCCACAGACAACAGGAACATCGAAGCCGGGGATTACCCGACACGCAAGCCGGATATGGATCATCTTGCCTTCATCCGCCTGCTGCTGGACCACGGTGCCGATCCCAACCTGCGTATGGCCTCCAGTACTGAAACCCGGACCATTTTCACGCACCAATGGCTCCGGGAGGAAGGTGCAACCCCGTTTCTCCGTGCCGCCCAATCCAGTGATCTGACACTGATGAAACTGCTCCTGGAATACGGGGCAGATCCTTTCATTCCCACTTCTCATGGCGTCACTCCCCTGATGGTGGCTGCAGGAATCGGCTGGGTGGAAGGAGTCACCTTCGAGTGGTCCGAGAGTGCCAATGAAGAAACCTTGAGGCTTCTGCTCGAGCTCGGCCTGGACCCCAATCTTCAGGACAGTGAGGATCACAGGACAGCCCTGATGGGGGCGGCTCACAAGGGCCGGAATTACGCCATTCAGATCCTCGCCGATGCCGGTGCTGATTTTGCCCTGCGCGACATTGGCAGTCGTGACAGCATCCATCTGTTGTCAGGCACCACCTGGCAGGCCATTGACTATGCTGAGGGCCTGGTCAGGGTCGGCGTGCAGTCAGCCGAATCCCATTCCGAAACTTCCGCCCTGATTCGACAGCTGATGCTTGAACGTGGGCTGGAAGTCCCTCCCGAGGGCAGAACCCTGGATTCCATCTGTGTGGTGGATATTTGCAAGTAGTAGAGGCAGGAGGCAGGAGGCAGGAGGCAGGAGGCAGGAGGCAGGAGGCAGGGACGATGATCGTTTTTCCGGGATAACCGTCAAGTCTTTTTATCTACCTGAAGTAAAAATAATAACCGGAAAACCAAAGCCTTCCAGAAACAACCCTGCATCCTGCCTCCTGCCTCCTGTCTCCCGTGCGTAGCACGCAAAACTTGGCCCCCTAATTGCAACACCCTTCCAGCAAGA
>CAZBBS010000139.1:0-6444 GCA_964490145.1 uncultured Enterobacteriaceae bacterium | reverse complement strand
ACAGGAGACAGGAGACAGGAGACAGGAGACAGGAGACAGGAGACAGGAGACAGGAAGGTGTCCACTGATAATTTGTTATCCGGGTATTACCGAAAACTGGAAAAAGTATTCCTTGGCCCTTGAATCTTGTATCTTGCCTCCCTTGTTGAATTTGTGGACTATCGACCGCCAATGAACCTTGACGATTACTTCCAGCGTATCGGCTATAACGGTACCCCGGAACCGACACTTGCCTGTCTGCAGGAACTGCACGTGCTGCATCCCTGTGCGATTCCTTTTGAAAATCTTTCGTCTTTCATTGGCAAGCCCGTGAAGATCAGTATTACAGATGTGACTGGCAAACTGGTGGCGCAGGAGCGCGGCGGTTATTGTTTCGAACACAATCGTCTGTTTGCGGAAGTATTACGCGAGATCGGGTTCATCGTAAGCGAACATGCAGCACGTGTTGTGTGGCGTTCCCCCGACAAGACGCAGATGGCCCGCACCCATATGCTGTTGAAAGTGATCATTGATGGTGAGCCATGGATTGCCGATGTGGGCTTTGGCGGATTGACCATGACGGCCGCACTGAAACTCCGGGAGGAGGGTGAGCAGGACAGCCCGCATGAACATTTCCGTATTCGCCGGGATGGTTCGGATCATGTTATCGAGGCCTTGCTCAAGGACACCTGGAAACCCATGTATGTCTTTGACCTGGTCGAGCAGTATCCGGTGGATTACGAGATGGCCAATCATTTTGTGTCCAGGCATCCCGACTCTTTGTTTATTCACAACTTGATGCTGGGGCGTGCTACGCCCGATGGCCGACATGTGCTGCAAAATCGTGAATACGGGCATTACACACTGGCAGGTGAACGGCAGGGGAAAACCCTGAACAATGCGGATGAGTTGCTCACCCTGCTGGCAGACGCATTCGGGATAATCCTGGCCGAAGATGAAGCCCAATTGCTACGGGAAAACTTCGGGAAACTCCCGTAATACGGGGCCTGCGGCCATTAATACTTGACTTTGAGGCTCAAACCCCCGAGACTGCGCGGCATGCAATACACCATGAAAATAATCAAGGGCATTATTATTATCCGACGCTGAAGGCGGGTTGGATCTTTGATTATTTGTCATCACAAGATTTTGAAAACCCGCCAAACGGCGGGTTTTTGCATTTCTGGCCCTTGAAAATCCGGGACGGAAATACAGTCAGGTTAGACAACAGGAGCACATCGTGAGTACAACCAGCCAAACACAGGGCCAGGCAAAACCCTTGCCGGACTATGTCAGTTTGATGGATACCACCCTGAGGGATGGCGAGCAGACCCAGGGCGTGTCGTTCACGGCCGGGGAAAAGCTCAACATTGCACAGGCCCTGCTGGAGTCTCTGGGTGTTGATCGCATCGAGGTAGCATCAGCACGTGTGTCGGCAGGTGAGCAGGACGCTGTTAAAGCCATTGTTGACTGGGCCCGGCCCCATGGCCTGGATGACCGGGTGGAAGTGCTGGGCTTTGTGGATTTCACTCGCAGCGTGGACTGGATTCGTGAGGCCGGCGGCAAGGTATTGAATCTGCTGGTGAAAGGCAGTGAAAAACACTGCACGAATCAGCTGGGCAAAACCCTGAATGAGCACGTGGCCGATATCCTGAAAACCGTCGACTATGCCCGTGAGCAGGGTTTGAAGGTCAATGCCTATCTGGAAGACTGGTCCAATGGTTACAAGGACAGTCCGGACTATGTCTTCAACCTGATGGATGCCATCAGGGATTGTGGTATCGAGCATTTCATGCTGCCGGATACCCTGGGCGTCATGAGTCCTGATGAAGTATTTTCAGCATTGTCTGATATGTGCGGGCGCTTTCCGGGAGTCACCTTCGATTTTCATCCCCACAATGATTATGGCCTGGCCACGGCAAACTGCATGGCAGCCGTTCGTGCCGGCGTTTCCAGTCTGCATTGCACCATGAACTGCCTGGGTGAGCGTGCAGGCAACGTCTCCCTGGCTGAGCTGGCGGTAGTGCTTAAAGACAAGATGGGCATTGCCACTGGCATAGATGAATCCCACCTCCATGACATCAGCACCATGGTGGAACAATTTTCTGGCAAGTACATCGCCGCCAACATGCCCATCCTGGGCCAGGATGTGTTCACCCAGACGGCAGGCATTCATGCCGATGGCGATGTGAAAGGCGGATTGTATGAAACCCAGCTAAGCCCCGAACGTTTTGACCGCAAGCGCACCTATGCCCTGGGCAAGCTCAGTGGCAAGGCTTCTGTGCTCAAGAATATCGAGGAACTGGGTATTACCCTGTCCGAGGAAAATCTCAAGCGGGTTTTGCAGAGGGTGGTCTCACTGGGTGATTCCAAGGAAACCATAACCGCTGATGATCTGCCCTTCATCATCGCCGATGTACTGGAGACCAGCGACTACCAGCATATCCGCCTGGTGGACTGTGAGATCAACAGCCAGTTCGAGAAAGCGTCCAGGGTAAATCTGGAAGTTGAAATCAATGGTGAGCCTTTCTGTGAGAGCGGCAGTGGCAATGGTGGTTATGCCGCTTTCATTGATGCCATGAAGAAGATTCTCGACAAGGTGAATTTCGAGATGCCGGAGCTGGTGGACTACTCCGTACGCATTCCCAAGGGTGGCAAGCCCGGTGCCCTGACTGAATGTACTATTACCTGGGCGGGTAATGTTTTCGGTCAACCCGGACGCAACATGCGCACTCGAGGCGTGCATGCCAACCAGGTATACGCGGCCGTGGAAGCCACCCTGCGGATGATCAATACCCGGCTGCACAGCGGTGTTGAGCAGCAGGGATAAGGGCATAGACAAGAGACAAGAGACAAGAGACAAGAGGCAAGAGGCAAGGATAGCCTTTATCTGTAATGCCTGGGTCTTCACGTTAAAGGGAAGTTTACGTTTTCCTTGTCAGCAAAAGTTTGCCTGATCTTGTCGTCTTCCTGCTTGCATCTTGCCTCTTTTCTCTTGCATCCTTGGTCCATGTTTATTTGTTGAACTTCCCCGTTAAACCTGAGGCGAAAATTTCCCGTGATAGATCTCCGCAGTGATACAGTCACCCGACCCACACCGGGCATGATTAAGGCCATGGCCAGTGCGCCTGTAGGCGATGATGTCTGGGGGGATGATCCGACAGTCAATAAACTGGAGACCATGGCAGCAGATATGCTCGGAACGCCAGCTGCTCTTTATGTGAGTAGCGGCACCCAGTCCAATCTGTTGGCCATCATGAGCCACTGTCAGCGCGGGGAAGAGTACATTGTTGGTCAGGAGGCCCACACGTTCAAATACGAAGGGGGGGGTGCCGCAGTGCTCGGCAGTGTCCAGCCCCAGCCCTTGGAGATGAATCGTGACGGCACCATTGACCTGGACAAAATTGCTGCTGCCATCAAACCGGATGATTTTCATTTTGCCATTACCCGCCTGCTTTCCCTGGAAAATACCATTGGCGGGAAAGTCCTGCCGATGGATTACCTTGAACAGGCTACCAGCCTGGCCCGGCAACGTGGCCTGAGTACCCATCTTGATGGGGCAAGAATTTTCAATGCAGCCGTTAAGCTGGGCTGTGATGTGAAAGAGATATCCCGGCATTTCGACAGTGTATCGGTATGCCTGTCCAAGGGTCTGGGTGCTCCTGTGGGGTCCGTGCTGTGTGGGCCCACCGATCTCATTGCTCATGCCCGGCGTTGGCGCAAGATGTTGGGAGGCGGTATGCGCCAGGCAGGGATTATTGCGGCAGGGGGTATCTATGCACTGAAAAACAACATTGAGCGGCTCGCTGAGGACCATGCCAACGCCCTGGTGCTCGGGCAGGGCTTGGCAAACATCGATGCACTGGATGTCGATATTGATACCCTGCATACCAACATGGTGTTCATGAGACCGCGCAAGGGTGATGCAATTACATTGTCAGCACATTTGGAGCAACAGGGCATACTGGTGGATGCTGCCAAACAGATTCGACTGGTAACCCACCTTGATGTAAGCAGAGCCGATATCGACAGGGTGGTGAAAGTCGTTGGTGAGTTTTATGCCTGATCCATTTCTTTCATGTTGACGTAGCGGCTGACAAAGAGGATGTAGTCATGCACGAGAACAGAACCCTGCAGCAAATGGAATCCTACCTGGAGCAGATCCAGGATTCGCCTGCCAACGAGGGGGCAGTGGCCATGATTGTGTCACGACCTGATACCAATAAAAGACGAGTGCTCAAGCAAGCCGAACTCCATGATGAGCAAGGCCTGGTCGGTGATAACTGGCTGGCACGGGGAAACCGGCATATGCCTGATGGAAGGGCTGATCCCAAGTGCCAGCTGACCCTGATGAATTCCCGGGTGATCGATGCCATCTGTGGTGATAAGGCGCGCTGGCCTGAAGCCGGTGACCAGTTCTTTGTCGATTTTGATCTCAGTACGGAAAACCTGCCACCCGGTACGCACCTGGGAATAGGCGAGGCCGTGGTTGAAGTGACGGATGAGCCGCATCTGGGTTGCAAAAAGTTCTCCGAACGTTTCGGCAAGGATGCTACCGCCTTTGTGAATTCTGCCGGAGGCAAGTCTCTAAACCTGAGGGGCGTGAATGCCCGGGTGATCAAGTCAGGCGCCGTTGCCGTTGGCGACGGTGTGAAAAAGCTCTGAAGCAGGGCACGCTAGCGTGGTCTTTCTATAACGGCCTGTTTTTCAAGTAGTACAGGAGTGAAAAGTGTTTTCTGAACAGCTGAAACTCTCGGAAGAGAATCGCGGTCAGCAGGCGGCAGGCAACCTGGCCTATGATGTCCTCGAGCGCATAGAGCAGTTGATGCCGGCAGGGGCCGTGAAATCCGCTGAAACCGGTTGCGGCCGTTCGACCATCCTGTTCTCCAACCTGGTGACCAGTCTTACGTCGTTTTGTCTGGATGACCAGATGGAACAGGGTTCCAGTGTTATGTATTGCCGACAGTCAGAGCTGTTCCAGCCTGATCGTGTGCAGTTCGTGTTTGGTCCCACCCAGCAGACATTGCCAGGATATGCCCATGACGGGAAATATGATTGTGTATTAATCGATGGTCCCCATGGATACCCCTTTCCAGATATTGAATATTTTCATTTTTATCCGCTGGTCAGGCCTGGTGGATTGCTCATCATTGATGATGTCCAGATTGCGTCGATTGGCAGGATGGCAGACATTCTCCAGGAAGATGCCATGTGGGAATTTGTTGAAATGGCCCGAACCACAGCTATTTTCAGACGAACTTCAAATCCTGCCTTCACCACAACAGGTGATGACTGGTGGAAGCAGCAATACAATCAGCGACGCGCAGATCGGGATAACCCGTTCAGACTTGATGACGGTCTCATGCAGGAACCGTTTGCCGTGAAAGTGCAGTATTTCTACCAGCGGCTGGCATTCAGGGAAAAGGTCTACTGGTTTAAGGTCAGATTAAAGAGACTGCTGGGTATGTAGTCTGTTTACCATTATAGTTGAAGGGATATTTGATGCTCACTCTCTATCATCATGGTTCATCCGCTTGTGCCGCCAAGGTCCGTTTTGCCCTGGAGGAAAAACAGATAGCGTGGGAAGGTCGTTATGTCGACATTCTGGCGGGAGAACAGTTCGATCCGGAATACCTGAAGCTGAATCCCAAAGGGGTTGTCCCTCTCCTGATTGACGGGGATTTCGTATTGCCGGAGTCCACAGTCATCTGTGAATATCTGGAAGAACGCTTCACTGACTATCCGTTGATGCCGGCGGATGCCAAAGACCGGGCAAGGGTGCGGTTATGGACCAAAGCCGTGGATGAGGACCTGCATCCGGCCTGTTCCGCGATTACCTACGTGGTATCTCATCGTCACACCATACTGCGCAATGGTGTGGGCAGTTTTGAAGACTTTGTCGAAAACGGCGACAGCGCCGGCAAAGCCGCACGTCTGCTCAAATGGCAATGGATCCAGGATGGAATCGAGGCCCCTGGCGCAAAAGACAAGATAAAGCTGTACCTGGATTATCTCGACAAGATGGAAGCCGTTCTGGCAACCAATCCCTGGCTGGTTGGCAAGCGCTTCACCATGGCTGATGTTGCCCTGGCACCTTACCTGAACCGTCTGGCCGCACTGGCCATGGAGCCGCTCTGGCAAAACGGCCGTTTGCCCAATGTGGAACGCTGGTTCGAGGCTATTAAACAACGTCCGGCGTTTGAGTCAGCGTTTGTGAAGTGGATGCCGCAGGGACTGGCGGATGAGATGTATGCCAACGGGCAGAAATCCTGGCCGGATATCAAAAGGCTTATAGATAGTTAGCAGGAGCTTTTGCTCCGTTTACCTCCTCTAAATTACGTCCTATCGGGTTGGTTTTTCTCCTGACGGAGGGTTGTTCGCCTTTCGGGGTAGGTTTTGCCCTGCCGGGCGGGCGTTACTTTCTTTGACGCAAAGGGCTGTGTTACTTCTTTTTAAAAAGAAGTA
>CAZBBS010000138.1:4105-6504 GCA_964490145.1 uncultured Enterobacteriaceae bacterium | reverse complement strand
AAGAAGAAGAAGTGAAAAGCGAATCATCTTTCGTCGAGGACCTGGGCGCAGATTCCCTGGATACCGTAGAACTGGTCATGGCGCTGGAAGAAGAATTCGAGACTGAAATTCCTGATGAAGAAGCTGAAAAAATCACCACTGTTCAGCTGGCCATCAACTACGTCAACGAACACCTGTAAGTCGATTTATCGTCTTGTTTAAAAGCTACTTCCAGTTCTGCTGGAAGTAGCTTTTTTATTGGGCTTGAATAAAGTGTGTCAGGATATTTTCTTTGTACTTCCTGTACGAAAATCCTGACCATCCTGTCAATTCATGGCAAAATTGCACCTGTCACGATATCGTCTGGTAAGTTGGATTTGAGGGGTTTGTCTTTGTCCAGAAGAAGAGTCGTTGTAACCGGTATGGGGGTTCTAACCTCGCTGGGAAACAACGTTGAAGATACCTGGAAAGCACTGCTTGCAGGAAAAAGCGGTATCTCCGCGATAGAACACTTTGATGCCTCGGCCTATAGCTCCCGTTTTGGCGGCGTAATTCGCAATTTTAATGTAGAAGATTACCTGCCCCTGAAGGAAGCAAGGCGTATGGATGTCTTCCTGCAATACGGGGTGATCGCCGGTAAACAGGCGGTTGCAGATGCCGGTTTGATGGAGGCAGGCTATGACCCTTTACGGGTAGGCGTTGCTGTGGGGTCGGGTATTGGTGGCATCACCAATATTGAAATTGTAGCAGACCTCATTCGTACAGTTGGTCCCCGAAAAGTGTCACCTTTTTTCGTACCGGGTTCCATCATCAATATGGTTTCCGGCACTCTGTCTATCGAATTCAATTTCAAGGGACCGAATTTTTCCATTTGTACAGCCTGTAGTTCAGGTACCCACAGTATCGGCATGGCGGCGCGCATGATTGCCTATGGTGATGCGGATGCCATGGTCGTTGGTGGCGCGGAAAAAGCCACATCACCCGTTGGACTTGGCGGTTTTTGTGCCTCACGGGCTCTGTCCTCACGCAATGACGACCCGCAGGGAGCAAGCAGGCCCTGGGATGCCGGTCGTGATGGTTTTGTCCTCAGCGATGGTGCCGGTATTCTGGTGCTTGAAGAATATGAGGCTGCCAGGAAACGTGGGGCCAATATTTATGCAGAACTGGTTGGATTCGGCATGAGTGGCGATGCCTATCATGTCACCTCTCCTTCGGAAAATGGCGACGGCGCGGCGGCCTGTATGCGCAATGCCATGAACGATGCCCGGCTTAACCCTGAACAGGTGCGTTATATCAATGCCCACGGCACTTCCACCCAGGCAGGTGACCTTGCAGAAACCATGGCTATCAAGCAACTTTACGGGGCCAGGCAGAATGAGGTCGCAGTCAGCTCCATCAAATCCATGCTGGGGCATTCCCTGGGAGCAACGGGCGCAGTAGAAGCCATCTTCACCATCAAGAGCATGCTGGACAGCGTGGCGCCTCCCACTATAAATCTGGACGAACCGGGAGAAGGTTGTGATCTGGATTATGTCCCTCATACAGCCCGGGATATGGACATGGACTATGCCATGAGCAATTCGTTCGGGTTCGGCGGCACCAACGGCAGTCTGATTTTCAGTAAGGTCTGAGCAGCTCCATGCCTGTCAACGGAACCCCCCAGGACACCATTGCAATCACTGACAGGGGACTGGCGTACGGCGATGGGTTGTTTGAAACCATTCTCGTTCATGGCGGCAAGCCGGTTTTGCTGAATGAGCACCTTAACAGACTGCAATCCGGTGCCTCCCGACTCAAGATTTCGCTGGATCGGGGGCGTTTGCTTGATGAGATAGATGATCTGGATTTGCCAGATTCAGGAGTCCTGAAAATAGTACTGACCCGTGGCAGCGGCGGCAGGGGATACAGGCCGGGGCAGGTTGGCGAAAGCAGTCGTATTCTCAGTATTCATCCTGCACCGGATTACGGGGCTGACCGCCCTGATCAGGGAATTTCCGTATTTGTCTGTCAGCAACGCCTGGCCAACCAGCCGGCACTGGCCGGGATGAAGCATCTCAATCGACTGGAACAGGTGCTGGCTTCCCTGGAATGGCCAGATGCGCCAGTCATGGAGGGGCTTATGCTGGATATGCAGAACAATGTCATAGAAGGTACCCGCAGCAATCTGTTCTGGGCCGAAGGAGACAAATTGTTGACTCCGGCAGTGGATCGTTGTGGTGTTGACGGTGTTTTCAGGCAGTATCTGCTCAGGAATCTGCCGGCGGCCCGTGAAGTTCATGAAAGCCCGCTGGACCGTGTTCTGCAAGCTGACCAGGTGTTCGTGTGCAACAGTGTTTTCGGGGTTTGGCCTGTCCGCGATGTTCTTGTTGGAGGATCTTCACACGCTGTTGGTCAATCAAGCGGTTCTACTGATTTTATTG
>CAZBBS010000138.1:0-4005 GCA_964490145.1 uncultured Enterobacteriaceae bacterium | reverse complement strand
GGGGAGTACGAACTGGTCCCGGGTATGACCCATGAGGACCTGCTGGACAAGCTGGTTGCCGGAGAGGTAGTCATGCACCAGGTGATTATTGTGGAGGGCCGGACTCTGATGCAGGCGCTTGTTGCATTGCAGGAACATCCCGGGGTCATCGCTGAGCTCAGTCCTGGAAACAGGGACCAACTCCAGCAGCTTCTCAGCAGTGAGGTTTACCCTGAAGGGATGATATTCCCGGATACCTACCGTTTCAGCAGTGGGACAACAGACAGGGCCCTGCTGTTGCAGGGCAGGGATCTCATGCAACAGGTTCTGGAGGAGGAATGGTCAGCCCGTGATGTCGGCTTGCCCTATGACACGCCCTATGAAGCACTTATCATGGCATCTATCATAGAAAAGGAAACCGGACGCCGGGATGAACGGGAACAGATAGCGGGCGTTTTTGTTCGCCGACTCCAGCGGGGTATGCGCCTGCAGACAGATCCTACAGTGATCTATGGCATGGGAGAACGTTTCCAGGGCAATCTGACCCGAACTGACTTGAGGACGCCGAACCCCTACAATACTTATCTGAACAAGGGGCTTCCGCCAACACCAATCGCCTTGCCTGGCCGGGATTCGATTCATGCCAGTCTTCATCCGGACCAGGGTGATACACTTTACTTTGTCGCCAGGGGGGATGGCAGTCATTACTTTTCCACTACCCTGGAAGAACATGAGCAGGCTGTCCAACAGTATCAACTCGGTAGTGAAAGTGAGCAGTAGTAACCATGCCTGAACAGAAACACAGTGGACGTTTTATCGTCCTGGAAGGGGTCGATGGTGCGGGAAAAGGGGTGCAAAGCCGTAATCTCCTGTCCGCCATGCAGGCAGCCGGCCTTGACGTTATCCTGACTCGTGAACCTGGCGGCTCACCTGGAGCAGAGGAAATTCGCAGGCTTATCGTTGAAGGCGAAGTGAACCGCTGGGATGATATGACGGAATTGCTTCTGATTTATGCCGCTCGTCGGTCCCATCTTGTGGAAACCATCTGGCCAGCCCTGGAAAAAGGTACCTGGGTAATTTCCGACCGTTTTGCAGATTCGTCCCGAGCGTTTCAGGGGATTGCCGGCAATCTTGGTCTTGAGGCGGTGGAAATCGTCCACCAGCAGGTTGCAGGTGATTTTCAGCCCGACCTGACCTTGATTCTGGACCTCGATCCATCCATTTCCCTGTATCGAGCCGGTGCCAGGGGAGGCAGTGAGGACCGCTTTGAACAAAAAGGACTGGGATACCAGCAGCGCGTAAGGGACGGATTCAGGTTGCTTGCCAGTCAGAGTCCGCAGAGCAAGGTGCTGATTGATGCCGGTGGCAGTATTGATGAAGTATTCACCCGGATTGTACAGGCCGTGAATGAAAAACTTGCCCTGCAACTGCCGGTATCGGTGAAGAACACATGAGCTTGCGGGAACTTCCGACAGAGCAGTTGCCCTGGATGGAGGAGGATTACAGGCAGCTGGTTAAACGTCATACCAGCGGCAAACTTGCCCATGCCTATCTCCTGGGAGGGCAGCAGGGGCTGGGGAAATTCATGCTGGCCAGGCATTTTGCCCACTACCTGCTTTGTTCGGAAAAATCAGGGGAGCAACCATGCGGGCATTGCCGGGACTGCCAACTGCTGAATGCCGGGACTCATCCAGACCTGCGAATACTCCAGCCGGAGGATTCTGCTGACATCAAGATTGACCAGGTTCGTTCCACAATCCAGTTCATCAGCCAGACATCGCAACGGGGCGGGTACAAGGTTGTTGTGTTGAATCCGGCTGAAGCCATGAACAACAATAGCTCTAATGCACTTCTCAAGGTTCTGGAAGAACCGGGGGAAAGAACCATACTCCTGCTTGTATCGCATCAGCCTGCATTATTACTTGCCACCATTCGCAGTCGCTGCCATGTGATTAAATTCAACCGTCCCGCACCGGATGTTGTCATACCCTGGCTTGAGTCAAAAAATATCAGGGCCTCTGCCCCAGAGTTGCTACGAATGGCCAACAACATGCCAATGAAAGCCCTGCACCTGGCTGACGAAGACGCCCTGCATGACCGGGCGGTCCTGCACAGCATTCTGGAAAAGCTGCTGAAAAGGCAAATTGATATTGCTGAAGCTGCCGCTCACTGTGAGCCTTTTGATATCGAGGAAAATATCGAAGGCCTCATGTTGTGTACCACGGATCTCCTGGCTCATTCACAAGCCGGGCAGTCTTCTTCGGCGTCACTTTATGATCATGACCTGAAAAATCTCGCTGCATTTTTTTCCAGTCAGACTAGACTGAAAGCATTGCACGGGTTTTACGATAACCTGGTACAGGCCAGACGGGCAGTACAAAGTGCATCTAATCCCAACCACCTGATGGTGATGGAAAACCTGTTCTACCAGTGGGCCAGCCTGGCCCGCTAATCCTGTTTTGCTGCAGGATAAGGCCCCATTCATGGAGGATTGCAGTGGCCGTAAACACCTTGTTTCTACCACCACAGGATCAGCCCTGCAGGCGGTCCACTCCTTGCCGTTTTATTTCACTGGCAAATACAGATGACCTGGCGTCGCTATATATGCCTTTTATCAAGCAAGGCGGTGTTTTTATACCGACGACAGCAGAGTATGACCTGGGCGAGCGGGTGTTTATCGTGATGCATTTACCGGAAAAACATCCAGCCATGGCGTTTTGCGGGACTGTCATCTGGATAACGCCTTCCGCCTGTCAGGCGTTCCCGGTTGCCGGCATCGGTATACAGTTGATTGACAGAGACCACAGAATCAAGGGGAGGCTGGATCAATTGCTGGCTGAGAACAAAGGCCCAAAAATCACTCCAATAACGCTCTAAAACTTTCTGTTATTCGAGTAGTGCAGTGACATAATCAGCTATTGCAAGGCTGGCAGTCAGGCCGGGAGATTCAATACCAAAGAGTTGTATCAACCCGCGATAGCCTGATTCACTTGCCTGATTAATCACAAAATCAACCGCTCCATTATCAGAAAACAATTTAGGACGTATGCCGGAGTAAGCTGGCAATAATTTTCGTTGGGCAATATCGGGATAATACTGGCTAATAGCTGATCTGAAATGTATTTCTCTCGATGCATCAACGGAGTAATCTACAAAATCAATGTTTTCAGTATCTGGGCCAAATTTGGCTTGGCCTGAAATGTCGAGTGTTACATGGACACCCAGTCCTTTGAGATTTTCTTCTGGCAAGGGGTACACGAGGTGATTGAAAGGCGATTTACCCTGTAGTGAGAAATAATTGCCTTTGACCAGTTTTTGTTCAGGAATTAATGCCTTTGGGTAACCGCTGATTCGATTGGCTAATGACTGGGCTGATAAGCCAGTGGCGTTTATGAAATTCGAACAGGTAAATGAATATTCAGTATCCTGACAGTCTGTTAAGACTTGAAAGCCATTTACATGAGGTTCTATGAGTTGGATGTGCGTCAATGGGGAAAACAGCAGTCCTGATTTCTGGCTTTCATAAAGCAAGGCGCTCATAAAGCCATGGCTGTCAATGATGCCGCTGGATGGTGAAAATAAAGCTAAAGTCGCCCTGATGTCTGGTTCCAGCTGTTTTAACTGAGACAGTGAAACTTCTTCCAGGTCATCCACACCATTCCGGCTTGCTTGATTGGCAAGTGAATCAAGTGCCGCTTGTTGAGCGTTCGAGGCGACGATCAACTTACCTATCTTCTTGTGAAGGACGTCATGCTTCTCACAAAAGTGATAGAGTTGTTTTTTTCCTTCTACGCAAAATTGGGCCTTGAGTGAGGCCTCTGGATAATAGATGCCAGCATGAATAACTTCGCTGTTACGGCTACTGGTTTCTTGTCCAAAAGATTGGTGTTGTTCCAAAAGCAAAATGCTGCGCTTCTGAAACTTGTAATGGCTGGTGAGTTTATAGGCAATAGCCAGGCCGATAACGCCGGCTCCAGCAATGACAATATCGAAATGATCTGTGGATAACAAATTACTAGTAACCTG
>CAZBBS010000137.1:0-6538 GCA_964490145.1 uncultured Enterobacteriaceae bacterium | reverse complement strand
TCCCTGGCTTTGGTTTTCAGAGCTGTCAGTGCCTTGCTGCATTTTTCATCTTCATGGGCCGCTACAATGGGCAGGCTCATGATGAGTTCATCTTCAATGAGTGACAACAAATCGAGTTGCCCATCTTCGCAGATGACGATTTCTAGCTTGTCCAGAGGATCGGCGCTACCGGCGGATATCCGTTCAGCCTCTCTCTCGTCTTCAGCTACCGTGAGCTCCATATCTAGTGATAGTGGAATCAGGACAGGCTCAAGACAACGCTGGCACAGCATACTGACCCCGGCTTTCGCCGAGCCCTTGATAACGCAGTGTCCTGCTTCATCCCGGGTAAAGCTTAAACACACCTCTGCCTGGCCTTGTGTATCGTCCAGGTACTCACTTAAACGCAGGAGTTTTCCAAGAGGTATGGTGCTGTTTATTGCCCCATTCCTGTTGCACAATTTACGTGGTGTAACATGCGCTGGGAACGGGTCAATCGACATAGGCGCGCATAATATGCATGAAGGGGCCTTCTGTCAAAAAAATATTGCCTTTTTTAGCCCCAAAGCCATTGATTATACTTGGATTGTTATGAATCTCGTGCTCGCCTCCTCCTCACCCTACCGCCGTAAAATCCTCGAACAATTACGCCTGCCGTTTTCCACCTGTTCACCGGATATCGACGAAAGCCCCAAATCCAATGAAAATATTGACCAGTATGTCAGCCGTCTTGCCCTGCAGAAGGCGCATGCCCTGGCTGACCGCTTTCCCGACAGCCTGATAATCGGCTCTGACCAGGCCTGCCACCTTGGCGGAATGCCCCTGGGAAAGCCCGAAAACCTTGAGGCAGCCTTCAAACACCTGAAATTATGCTCTGGCACCACGGTTGAATTCCTGACCGGCCTGGCCTTGCTCAATACAGCTTCCGGACATGAACAGGTCACTACCGAGCGCTTCAGGGTGACGTTTCGCCACCTCACGGATGATGAAATCAGGGCTTACATACAGCTTGACCAGCCATTGGATTGTGCAGGAAGTTTCAAGGTGGAGGCTGCCGGAATATCACTTTTTACGGCAATGGAGGGACGGGATTACAATACCCTGCTGGGACTGCCCATGCTGGTACTGGTGGATATGCTGAAAACTGAGGGGGTCAATCCCCTGCTGGCTGCCGCAAAAGGCTGATGGCTGCTTCAAACTGGCTGTCATAGGGTGCGTCTACCCTCAACCGCTTTCCGGTACCTGGCGAAACCAGTTCCAAGCGGGCCGCATGCAGGCACAAGCGCTTGATTCCCAGCTTGCCAAACCTTTCCCTGTCAGCCTCTTCAGAATACTTGTCATCACCTATCAACGGGTGGTCCGCATGGCGCGCATGAACCCTGATCTGGTGGGTTCTGCCAGTCCGCGGATTAGCCTGAACCAGTGTCGCAGCCGAAAAGACTTCCAGTATGGTGAAGCCGGTTAATGCTGACTTTCCGGACGGAGAAACCTTGACTAGGCGCTCCCCGCCCCGGGGTTCACAGCGCTCCAGAGGGGCATCTATTTCTTCAAGTGAATCAGGCCATGTCCCCTGGACAAGGGCATGGTAGGTCTTGTTTACCTTGCCGGTCTTGAACTGGTCGGAAAGAAATTTCAATGCCCTGGCATTTTTTGCCACCAGAATGCACCCGGAAGTCCCTTTATCCAGCCGATGCACCAACTCAAGTCCGGTCATTGCCGGATACATATGTCTCAGAGCCTCAATCAGACCTGTCTTGACCCCGGTACCACCATGTACCGGCAACCCTGCAGGTTTGTTGATCACCATAAAATCGGGATCATCCAACAGCACAGCGTCACTCAAGAGTTCCTGCAGGGCATCTGATGGTGGAATCAATTCCCGGGGCTCAGCCATCCTGACAGGCGGAATACGGATCTGGTCTCCGGCCTCTAATTTGTATTCAGGTTTTTCCCGTTTTTTGTTAACACGGACCTCACCCTTGCGGATAATCCGGTAAATACGGGATTTTGGCACCCCTTTAAGCCTGGAATGCAGAAAATTGTCCAGCCGCTGCCCGGCCTGCTCTTCAGCTACCTCCATGAATACAACGCCATTTGACCGGGACTGGGAGGTGTCAGATTTGGACGGGGGAAGACTATTCAACGCTGAGATCCGGACTGTATAAGATGAAGCAGGAAGCGGAGTATAACGCCAATAGCCGGTGATGCGTTGTCCCTTTTTTGCCTTACAGCAAGTTGCTGGAGTGACACTCCAAATAAAACCTGTAAACCATTGAAGGCACTAAGGTTTACTGCTATATTCCCGGTCCTGTCCGTTACTGGATGCCAATTTGGCAACAGGAATTACTGACAGTCAGGCAGTCAACTCGGAACCTGAACAGGCCAAATGCCGTCTCGTCCGGGTATGACTGAAAAATTTCTAGATATTTCATTGTGTTATTTATACCTGACCAGGAAATATCAGAAAAACGTTAAAGAACATACTGATTACTGCATTTATTATCTGAACAGCAGATTTGACGGATGCAGGTAAACACCAGTGCGGCTCTGCTCCTGATTAACAAGCAGGTCATGATTTCAAGCAGAACACTGGCAGACCGGCTAACTAGGCCGGCAATCAACAAAATATGTATTTATGCCCGTAAGGGCTGATGTAAATCCCGGAAAGCCGGGTGAGATTCAGGTTCCAGCCAACACCAATAAACTGTGTGCTGGGATTTGCAGAACAGGCCGCCTTCAGGCGGATGGAGAGAAAAGTTTGATAACCGGTGCATAACGCACCGAGAGAAAGTAAGCAATTGATACCAGGACGACAAACAATCCCCTGAGACAGTTGCAAAGAAACAGTACACTATTGGACAGCCAGGTATCGGCTGCTCAAAGCGAGGCTAAGACGATCCTGGGATACAGGTTCCAATTCGCTACAAGCAGGACAGCAACGACAAACGCGTTCCCCGGGAACCCCAAGTTATAAAGCAGTATCCTGCTCGCAAAAAATCCGGTTTTACCGGACACGGTTCTGACCGTATTTAGGGCACAATACCCGAAAAGTACTCTGTTTCACCCTTTCTCTTGAAATAATAAATTTTATTTTTCAATAAGTTATAAAGCTTTATTAATCTTATCTGCTAAGCATTCTTGCCCTGTTTTTCCAATACTGGAGAAGTAAACAGCATGAAAAGAATGCTTATCAATGCAACTCAAAAAGAGGAGTTGCGCGTTGCTCTTGTCGATGGCCAACGGCTTTACGACCTGGATATCGAAAACCGTGCCCGGGTTCAGAAAAAGGCCAACATCTACAAGGGTCGAATCACCCGCATAGAACCCAGCCTGGAGGCCGCATTCGTCAATTTTGGTGCCGATCGCCATGGCTTTCTGCCCCTCAAGGAAATCTCCAAGGAGTATTTCTCCAAGCAGCCGTCTGAAATCAATGGCCGGATCAACATCAAGGATGTGATCAATGAAGGCATAGAAGTTATTGTCCAGGTGGACAAGGAAGAGCGTGGCAACAAAGGGGCCGCCCTGACCACCATGATCTCTCTGGCCGGACGCTATCTGGTCCTCATGCCCAACAATCCCCGTGCCGGTGGAATCTCCAGGCGCATCGAGGGTGATGACCGGGCTGAACTGCGTGATGCGCTTGGCAGCATCACCATACCCGACGGTATGGGCACCATTGTGCGAACTGCAGGTGTTGGCAAAGCCCCGGAAGAACTGCAATGGGATCTGGACTACCTGCTTCAGCTCTGGTCCTCCATCAAAAGCGCTTCCGAGGAACGTGAAGCCCCTTTCCTGATTTACCAGGAAAGCAACGTCATCATTCGTGCCATTCGTGATTATCTGCGTCAGGACATCGGAGAAGTGATCCTTGATACCCCGGAAACCTTCGAAGAAGCCAAAACCTTCATTCGCCAGGTCATGCCCCAGTTCGAGGAACGGGTCAAACTTTACCAGGGCAAGGTTCCCCTGTTCACCAACTACCAGATTGAGGCCCAGATCGAGACGGCCTTCCAGCGTGAAGTGAAACTGCCATCCGGCGGTTCCATTGTGATTGACCCCACGGAAGCCCTGATTTCCATCGATATCAACTCTTCACGGGCCACCCGTGGTGCTGACATTGAAGAAACCGCCCTTCAGACCAACCTGGAGGCGGCTGATGAAATTGCCCGTCAGATGAGACTTCGCGACCTTGGTGGCCTGGCCGTCATCGACTTTATCGACATGATGTCCCAGAAAAACCAGCGCGAAGTGGAAAATCGCATGCGTGATGCCCTGGCAATGGACCGCGCCAGAGTCCAGATTGGCAGAATCTCCCGGTTTGGCTTGCTGGAAATGTCCCGTCAGCGCCTGCGTCCCTCCCTGGGTGAAACCAGCGCCATTGTCTGCCCCCGCTGCAATGGACAGGGTACTATCCGTGACATTGAGTCACTGGCACTGTCCATTCTTCGATTGCTCGAAGAAGAAGCCAACAAGAACAATTCCAGGGAAGTCCGCGCGATCGTTCCTATCAGCGTGTCTTCTTACCTGCTGAACGAAAAACGCGAGCATATCGCTGCCATTGAAGGACAAAGCAAAACCAAGGTTGTGGTAATCCCCAACCCGAACCTGGATACCCCCCATTACGAAGTCCAGAACATCTCTGATGACACCGGGGAGCGTAGTTACAATATTCAGACCACTGACGCTGAGGAAATCAGCGAATTCATGCCCAAACAGCCAGAAGTGGCCGATAGAGCTGCTGTACAGGCGCCCCATATAACTCCGGCCATCGCACCACCTTCGCCGCAACAGGCCAAGAGCAGTGGCGGCCTGCTGGCAAGCATCAGTGCAGCCATTGGCAGCCTGTTTAGTGGCTCTACGGAAAAAGAAGAAGAATCCAAACCAGTTAAATCCGCCAAATCCACCAGTCGGGACGGCAGCAAATCCGGTCGTTCACGCAAACGTCCCGCCAGAGGTGAATCCACTCGCAAGGAAGGTACACGAGGCAACAAGGATGCTTCAGGCAAAGGACGCCAGGAAAATGCCGGCGGTCGCGAACAGAATCGTGACAACACTGAAGGCCGTGACGGCCGCAAGGGCAGCGGCAGGAAGCGTACACGCCGTAAAAGCCAGGCTAATGAATCCCAGGAACAGGCAGCACAAGATAATGCAGCTTCCAATGGTACTGGTCCCGACAATACCGGTGAAGGCAAGGATAAACCCCGTAAACGCCCTGCTGACCAACGTCAGAAACAGCCCAGAGCCCGTCGCCGCGGACCTCGTGATGAAGCAGCTGCACAGGGACAGGATGCGGGACAACAGACTCCGGAAAACAATCCGGTAACAACCCATCCTGTCGCAGCGACCGAATCTGGTCAGACAATGCAGGACAAGTCCGCTGCAAATGTAAAAGCAGAATCATCAGGTTCAGGTGAAGGCAATGCCAAAGCAACCGACACAAAACCAGCTCCGATGAAAGCAGGCAGTGAAAATTCCGGATCAAGTGTGCAGCAGGAGCCTACAGCCAAAGCAGAACGCTCAGCTCAGGATAAACCGGTCAAGCAGGAAGCAATCGTTGAAAACACCACTGACAACGCTGTGAAAAGTGCTGATGCTGCAGCGCCAAAACCTGCCCCGGCTTCTGGCAATGACAGCAACACCACTAATAGAGATGCACAGGAAACTGTCAGCCAGCAAACGGCGCCTGAAAGCAGAAAACCTGAAGCAGTTTCCGTGGCACCGTCCACAAAACCCGTGGAAAAACCGGTTGAAACAGCAGCTCCGACACCAGCACCAAAAGTGGAATCCGCACCTGTAGAAAGCGGTCGCAGCAAACAGCGTGCTCCCAATGATCCCCGCAACAGGATGAAAGCGAATGCTTCCCAGGCACCAGCCAGTGCTCCTGGGCAGAACGCTAACACAGGTGGAATTGCAGCTTCTGCGAGTATCAGTACGTCCAATGCAACCAGTGCTGCAAGTTCAGCTGATGCAGGCAATTCGCCAAGTGCCCCAGGAAGCCCTGCGCCAGCACCGGCCACTGCAGCGGATAATGCCGGCTCAGTAGCTTCTGCTTCAGCACCTGCCTCTGCTCAATCCTCTGCTACAAGCAGTAATGAGGGTGCCCGTTCACCGGCAGCTGCCGCTTCCGGTAATGGCACTGAGAGCTCTCAAAACTCCCAGCAAGGCACTCAGAACAGCATCGGGGATTAATCGACAAGGTCAAACTGCAAAGTAAAATCCACTATCACGTTGGGGTTGATACTGGGCAGTTTGGCAATTTCCCTGAGCTCTTCCACACCTGAAGCCAGGCCAAACAACGCTGCATTAATCAGCAATGGCCTGGCCAGGGTGACAATCAGACCACCCTCCTTATTCTTCACAATTTGCATCAGTGCAGCTACTTCCTGTTCCTGACCATGCAAACCAACACTGGCATGAAATTCCTGAACCAGGGATTCACCTGCACTGAGATTAGCCAGCATGGTGTTATCGACAGCCATGTTGACGCTTGCGAGCGGATAATCTGCGATTTCAAATACAATGTTACGCATGCGCTCGTTCCGGATATCTATGCTTGTGT
>CAZBBS010000136.1:1670-6544 GCA_964490145.1 uncultured Enterobacteriaceae bacterium | reverse complement strand
ACCCAATTGACGATGGCATCAAGCATATCGAAGGAATCCAGGGTTTCGTCACCCCCCTGGCAGTGGGCCATGCCTGGGACATAAAAGAAACGGCTCCAGTCGCGGACTGTGTCCATACCGCCATTGGCTTCTGCCATTTCCTCGTAATAGCGAATAGTTTCATTCACGGAGAACCAGGGATCAGCAGCACCATGATACAAAATCTGCTTGCCTCCTTTTCCGGAGAAACTGCTCATGATCACCGACGTGGATTCCCCCATGATCAGGTGGGGCTTGGTGAACGCCATGACCTGGGCATCGACATCAATGGTCAGTTCTCCCTCGGAGCCAGGCCCTTCCGGCGGGTTGTTGGTACTGGCCAGGATACCCGGCAAACCTGGCTGGTCGTCGATACCCGGGTCGTACTGGAAGCCGGGATAGACCTGGATGCCGCGAGAGTCCCTTGGCCCCAGCATGGCATTGTGGATGGCTTCGGCCTTGGCTGGTGCCAGACAGTTGGCCGGGGCACCTTCACTGCCGCAGGCGATCTGTCGGGCATCGAAATCACAGGCCTGGGGATTGAACAGCAGGTCATCCGCCGCCCCATCCATGGTGTCACAACGGGCCTTGAGGGAATCGATCACCAGGGTACGTTCCGCTTCACTGAGCATGGGGCCTGGCATGGGTTTGCCGTTGTCATCCCGGGGAGCAGCCTGGTTGAGCTGTACCCCAACCCAGCGAATACCGATATTGGAGACACTGGTGCGCATGGCTGGTGCACCGGATACCACACCGTCAAAAAAATCCGGGTAGCGCTGGGTCATCAGCATGCCTTCACGGCCACCGGTGGAACAGCCGACAAAATAACTGTAGTCGATATCCTGTACGTAGTAATCACGTACGATAAGCTTGGCCAGTTCAGCCACCTTGGGATTGGCCTTGTACCAGAAATTCAGGCTGGCTTCCTGGTCATCGAAAAAGCCGATATCAAAGGGGTAGCGGGCGGCATGGCCGGTATCGTTGCTGACCACGGCAAAACCACGGTCAAGGGCATTGACCGAGCCGGCTGCCTGTACACCGAGAGGTTCTCGAATTTCCCCGTTCAGTCCACCACCCCCCTGGAACAGGAAGCGACCGTTCCAGTCATCAGGCAGGTTGATGGCAAAGCCAATCCCGTACTCCTGATCATTGACCCCGATTCGGCGGTCGATTACGCCATCCAGGCGGCAATGCGGTGGCAGGACCAGTGACGGACCAAAGCGGTTAGCGACCTCGCGGGCCTCATGCCAGTGTGCCCCGGTGATTTCCAGATTCCGGTCATCGAGGGTGTAATCCATCATCGCTTCACAGGCCGATCGGGACTGGGCCATCACGGCAACAGGTGAAAACGTCAGGCAAAGTGTGAGCAATCCGAGCCCGGTTTCAAGTTTCATAGCGTTCCCCTGAACATGTTGTTATTGCAAATAGACGGCATATTGCCGGATTGTCATGATAACCGGTCATCGGTCTTTTTATTAGTCCGCGTCTTCCAGGTGTTGTAGCGGACATGCACACCCCGGGTAAACAGGGTGGAATAATTTTCCAGTTCATCCACCAGATACAGGATGGCCAGCACCACCAGAGACATCTTGATTGCCGGCAGATTGCCAGCGGTGGGAATGATGATGCCGATCGCGGCCAGCGACCAGATGGTGGCGGCGGATGTCACCCCCAGAATCACGCCATCCTTGGACAGCATGACCCCGGCCCCCAGAAAGCCAATGCCAGTGACAATCTGCCCGATAATGCGGGTAGGATCCGTGGAGGCCTCGTGTATGCCCAGGGAAATGGTCAGGAAGATGTAGGTACCCAGCACGATCAGGGAAGAGGTCCGGATACCCACCGGTTTCCCGCGTAATTGTCGCTCCACCCCGATCAGGGTGCCACAAAGCACTGACGTGCCAATGTCAGGCCAGGTGAAAGGGTCAATGGCAATGAGTTCCTGGAAGGTCATCATGAAGCAGGCAATCCCGACGTGAGGCGAAAAACAAAATTCTGCATCAATTTCTGAAAAAAGGAATCAGAATTTTTCGGGATTGCCCTGCTGATGATTTTTATCAGGCGTTGGGCAGCTGGGATTCAGGCACCCACCAGCCATGCACCTGGCCAACAGCCCTTACCGGCAGATGCACAATGGCGACAGGACCGTCCTCAAGATGCTCGGCATCCAGAATGATCAAGTCTCCCCTGCCGCCTTCATTGCGACGTGTTGCCACGCCCACCAGATAGCCTTCGCCTTCCCGGGCGCGGTCATGCTTGGGCGCAAAACAGCATTCCGCCAGCGACGTGTCCGGACCTGCATTCCAGAACACGGTGGTACGGGTGGCGTGGTCCATGCGGATATAGCCGGCATTGGCCCGGCGTGGATCCGGCGCATCCTTGTCACGGGTCCCCAGGAAGCCATAGCGATAGGCCGCCGTATTGTAACGGTCATCCTGTCTTGGCAGGGCGCCGGTGTAATCATACAGGCGCTCTATATCGTAGCCGGTGATGCTCTTGTTGTTCATGTCTGCGGACAGACGGGTCATGTAGCTGGTGCCCCTGACCGGATCCCAGGGCTTGCCGCCCTGCATCGGGAAGAACGGAAAGGGATTTGAGTCGGACATTTCCACGTCCACGTATACCCGACCGCCATCCTCAAAAGCACCCATCACGTGAGTGGCACTGCGGGTTGGACCGGTAAACCAGCGCATGTCGGAGCCGTCACCGTCACGACGCACCACACCAAAGTGAGTGCGCTCGTTGTCATTCCAGGCCCAGTGCGGACCGCCTTCCTGCATCTGCTTGTGATCGATGACCATGGGGATCACATAGAGCACGATGTAATTCTCGGTCACGGCAAAGTCATGCAGCATGCACACATAAGGCACTTTTACCATGGCCTTCCAGACCAGCTCACCTTGTGGCGTGTACTCGAAAAGGGAAACGTCATTACTGCCGAACCCGGTGGCTTCATAACCAAAGGCCACAATGTTGCCGGTATGGGAATCCACTTTAGGATGCGCGGTGAAGGTTTCACTCGGCAGTGTGCCATCGAAGGTGAAATTGTTGACCTTGGTTTCCAGGGTCAGCAGGTCCAGAGCTGACGGCGGGCTGTCTTCCTTGAGTGCCAGAATATAGCCCTTGTGATTAATAATGTGAGTATTGGCTGTACTACGGCTTAAACCTGCGGCGCGCGGATCATCCATGGCAGGATTGCGGTACATGTTGAACAGGCGTTCCCCGGCTTCATCCTGGGACTGCCAGCGGTCATTCTTTACAAAACGGGTTTTGTAATCACAGCGACCACCCTTCAGGCGGAACATGCTGACATGGCCTTCACCATCGAAAGGCACATTACGCGGGTCCAGCGGATACTGGGCATCAGGTCCCACCCGGTAAAACGCACCGGTCAAATCATCGGGAATCTTGCCAGTGACTTCACAATCGCTGACATCAACTTCAGCACGGAACAGACGCGGAGCACTTTGCTGTGGCGCACCCACCGGCTGGGCCTGGGCAGCATTGGAAACCATACTGCCGGCGCCGATAGCGGCAGCCGCACCGGCAATACCAATGGCACTGCCGAGAAATTCCCGGCGATCCAGGCTGTGTTTATCTGTACTGTTCTTGTCACTCATCGTGGTTCCCCTTGAACTGGTTAAAAAAGTTTACTGGCACTGATTCTAACACCGGTGCTTGCTAGGGTGTCACTTACAACTGACTGGGCAATGTCGGCGGCATCCAGGGCGATCCCATGCCATAGGGCACAGAGACAAACACCGCTTCGATCTGCAGGATCTGGCCATCATCTATCTTGAACAGTTCGAGCAGATAAAAGGAATGGGGGTAGCGAATTGGTGAATTGATTTCACGACCATCGGCCAGGGTGTATTTGTCGAGCTGCCCGGAATGGTCGATGAACCCGGAGGCCAGCACCAGTCCCCGTTCTTCATCCACCAGCGGAAAACGGCGGGCACGCAGGCGTGAATCATAGCGGTAGTTGCCCTGTTTGAACTGCTCTTCGCAGCCCAGGGCGCCAACCGAGGTGAATTCCACTGCGGCATTGTTGGTGGTCTTGGTGCCATTCTCCACCCGGTTGCAGTTCGCATGGAAACGGGTGAACAGGGTGCCATCGTTGAGTTGCAGTGTGTCAAAGTAACCATCGGCAATGCTGATCATACGATCGCGTGGACTGCGCCTTTCTTCCGGCAGAATGTCATAGAACACCGGTTTGTGCTCCAGCACCGGCTGCGGCCAGATGATGCTTTTGGGTTCGGTCTCGGTGCGCAGCACCACCGTTTCCACCTCGGCGATTTTGCCGTGATCCGCCTTGAGGCGCATGGCGAACAGGGAGGAAAAAGGCGGCTCGTCCACAACCCCGAAAAAGCCCACTTCCCCGGACGCCACATCGGCAAAGCGCAGGTCGTAATCTCCCATCCCCGTAATGGTGCCCCACAGACCATCACCAATGCGCAGTGGGACATTGTTTTCGGTGAACATCACCTCGTCCGCCCAGGCAATGCCAGAGGGATCCCTGGCCTTGAGACCGGCCAGATACTGATCGACCAGATCAAACAGGCAGGCCCGGTCACAATCATAGTTGGCCACGGCATTGGGCCTGTGTGTCTGGGCAAAAGTCAGGCCAGGCAGTAAAACGGATAACAGGAAAAAAGTTAAGGGTCTGGTCACGGTGTTGTCCCCGGATAATGTGGTAACTGGCTAATATTGAAGTGATTTCGAGCTTGGCAAGTAAATCAACTATGGCTCCGCAACGCAATACTGGTGGGCTCCGCGAAACTTAAGTTACTGAAACCTGATGCATAGCTGAACTCGAGCTGGTGTCCCTGATAAAGTCAGGGAGACGTCCGAGCCAT
>CAZBBS010000136.1:0-1570 GCA_964490145.1 uncultured Enterobacteriaceae bacterium | reverse complement strand
TTTTCCAATTCAACTGTTTCTTTCAAGTTCATATGGGAACTGATTCAGGTTCGGACAATCTGATAGAATCTCATGTTTTGAAGTGAATATAAGAGAGAGCATTTTATGGCCATCATCGTCAGCGGCGCCTCAGGCGATCTCGGCACACGCATTACCCGCCTGTTGCTGGAAAAAACCGATCCATCCGATTTAATCCTGCTAACCCGCAGTCCGGAAAAACTGGCCTGGGCCAGCGCCCGGGGGGCAGAAATCAGACAGGCAGACTTTGATGATGTGGAAAACCTGACTAAAGCACTGCAAGGCGGCCATGTCTTCATGGTGATCAGCACCCTGAGCATCGGCAAGCGGGTCAGTCAGCACAGCCATGCCTTTGAGGCGGCAAAACGCGCTGGTGTTCCCCATGTGGTTTACACCTCCAGCATGGGTATCCAGCCCCAGACGCCTTCCCTGTCCGGGCAGGAACACTATGCTTCGGAACAGGCCCTGTTTGCCACTGGCCTGAAGTTCACCATCCTGCGCAACAGCTGGTATGCCGATGTCATCCCCACCCTGATGATGAAGCCGTCCATTGATGCCGGAGCATTCGTCGCCAGCACAGGTGATGGTTCTGTAGCAGCAGTGTCGAAGGACGACTGTGCCAATGCGGCTGCCTGTGTTCTGGCTAATGCTGACAAGCACGAAAATGCCATCTACGAAATTACCGGGCCGGAATTGCTCACATTCACTGATATTGCCCGCCTGTGTTCCGAGGCTGCCGGCAAGGAAACCCCTTACGTGAATGTCAGTCATGACGAGAAACTGGCCATCTTTGACAGCATGGGCGTGAATCGCGATTACGAGGAAGGCATGATGAATGACAACACCAATGCCTGGGCCAGCAACGAAATGATCACTTACGAAATGGCCATCAAGCAGCTGTATTTTTCCATCTGTTCGCGCCACGTGGAACTGATCACAGGGCAAGCGGCCAAGCCCCTGGCACAGGTGATCCAGGACTACCGGGAGGCCTGGGCCTGAACCTTGCCCCGAAGAAATCGTAACGGCATACTTGGTGTTCCTGTCGCACTCACTACGTCATAAGAACAATCACAAGGTGCCGTTATGATCAAAACCCTTCTCACCACTGTTTTTCTGGTCCTGGCAACCAGCCTGTTTGCTGCCAGTGAGCCTTCCCCCAACGATGATCTGGTTTCACCGCTGGTCAGCAATGGCGAGGTTACCCTGTCGATTTATGCCCCCAAAGCATCGGAAGTGACCGTGATCGGCGATTGGATGAATCCTTTCGCCCCCCTCCCCCTGACCCGTGATGCCGCCGGCATCTGGTCCGTGACGCTGGACACCCTGCGTCCGGACTACTACAGCTATTCCCTGTATGTAGACGGCGTGAAAACCCTCGATCCCAAGAACCCTGAAATCAAACAGGGTATTCGCGGTGTGGACAACATGTTCTACCTGCAGGGTGCCGAAACGGCGTTCGAGGACAATCGCGAAGTCCCACACGGACAGGTGCGCAAGGTCTGGTACTACTCCGACAACCTGGGGATGCAGCGCCGTATGCACGTCTACACCC
>CAZBBS010000135.1:0-6553 GCA_964490145.1 uncultured Enterobacteriaceae bacterium | reverse complement strand
TCGATGGCCCTCCGGGTTCCATCGGACGTACCGGTCTCTTGCAAAGCCTACATGCACTCCCCCCCGACGTCCCCATTCTTGTGGACGATGTTCATCGGCGAGCAGAATCAAACCTTCTTGCCCATGTTGAGGCTTGGCATTCGGGGTCAGCCACGACGCATTGGGTGGACTGTGAAGGTCTGATGAAGGGGCGTGCATGGGCAGTGTTGAAGCAGGAGGGTGGCCGATGAGTGAGTATGGAACCACCCTTCCCGACGGGATGGTGCTGCCTCCTTTGCGAGGTCCGGGAAACGATTACTCCTTCATCGAGGCAAGGGTCGGTAGCATCGAACCAAAGTTCCCGATTAGCGTCGTAATTCCAGTGTACAATCGGATTGACATGCTTCGGCGAACGATGGCGATGCTCACACATCAGACCTATCCTCTGAACCTCATTGAGGTTGTGATCTCGGATGATGGATCATCGGACCATCCGGAACAGTTGATTGATGAGTTCTCTTCTTTCTTTGAGGTTAATTACGTCCGTCAACAAGACCTTGGTTATCGACTCTCACATGCACGCAACCTCGGAATACGAGCTGCAAGGCATGACCACATTATCATTCTCGACTGCGACATGGCGCCAGTTCCTGAACTCGTGAAAACATATGCAGAATGGTTAGCTGTGGGGGAGAATGTTCTCTTGATTGGGCATCGCAGGTATATCGATGCGAACGACGTCGACCCTGGCGCTGTTCTTGAAGACCCAATGGTGATGACAAAACTCCCAAACGTTGAAACAAAGAACGCGGTGATGAAGAGCAGTCCTTCCAGTGATTGGCGCGAACCAATCTATGAAGCAACTGATTTCCTAAAGCAATCCCCTCATCCGTTTCGATGCTGCTCCTGCGGCAACGTGGCTTTCCACCGCCGTCTCTTCAACGAAGCGGGTTCTTTTGATGAGGAATTCACGGCATGGGGGGCCGAAGACAACGAATTCGGTTACCGTGTATGGAATGCAGGTTATTACTTCGTCCCATTGCCCAACGCGCTTGGGATGCATCAGGAGCCCCCTGGTGGGCGAGAATTTGTGGATCGGGAGGCCGGACGGGCCATCACCAAGCCGATGCTGCTTGACAAGGTCCCTGCTTTCTATCGGACATACGACCCTGAGGCGGAACATTCGACACCTGCTGTTTCGATTTACATTCCAGCATACAATGCTGCTGAAACCATTGAACAAGCCATTGATTCAGCCCTCGCTCAAACATTCCGTGATTTCGAAATCGTTGTTTGCAATGACGGTTCAACAGATCGGACAAGAGCCATCTTGGACGAAAAGTATGGGCATCATCCGAAGATCAAACTTATCCATCAAGAAAATGCAGGCATCGGAGCGGCAAGCAATGCAGCTATTTCTGCAGCGACTGGAATGTATATTCTTCACCTCGATGCTGACGACGTGCTCGAGCAAACCGCGATTGAGGTCCTTCTTCCCGAACTTGAAGCACGACCAGAGCATGGCTGTGTGTACGGCTCATACTACCGCTTTGAGTCCAATCTCGAGGAGCGAACCGAAGGTTGGAGCGTGCCGAACTTCAATCGAATTCGGATGCTATACGGCATGATGGTGCACCCACCCAGGCTCTTTCGTAAGCGTGAATGGTCGAGGGTAGGGGGCTTCGATACCTCCATGGCGAACGCGGTCGATTACGACTTTTACCTTCGGCTTTCCGCGATTTCTAAACTCCACCACGTGGATACGATGCTTTACAATTACCGCATTCATGCTGCGTCGACCAGCCACGCCTATGCCTCAACCCAGAAAGAAAATACACGACAACTGCAGGAGCGGCATCTTCGTTCGTTAGGCCTCACCGCATGGGAAGTGGTTCCAGATGTGGACGGCCATTCTCCCAAAAATGTCATTTTCCAACGGAAAAAGTTCACAAAAGCAGGTGGAACTCCATTGGTGAGCGTCGTCATTATTACCAGAAACAGGGCGCATTTGCTTGCTGATTCCATACGTAGTTGCCTCTGGCAAACGTATTCTGATTTTGAAATCGTGGTGATTGATGACGGATCTACCGATGATACCCAAGTCGTCGTAGAGTCGTTCAATGATCCCCGAATTCGCTACATTCAGCAGGATCCTCTAGGAATCCCGTACGCCAGAAACAGGGGGGTGCAAGAGGCAGTTGGCGAATGGGTCGTTATCATGGACGATGACGACCTGATGCTCCCCTCAAGGATTGCAGACCACCTTTCAGTTGTCAACGACGATATTGATGGGACTTATGGTGGTTGGATTGACTTTGATGAAGAATTCAATCTTGATTATCATCAAGGGAAAAAGCATGGATACGCCGAACTCTTGTTTGGAGGGAAAGTACTCGTTCATGCTGCAAGCATGATTCGTAGGTCGGTGTTGCTTCAACATCCATATGACGAAAGGTTTCAGTTTGGTACGGATTGGGTCATGAACCTAAAAGTTGCCTTTTCTGGTCACCGTTTTGCACACACGAGGTCGTATGTCTATTTCCGTAGATTTCATGGGAACAATGTTACGAGTGTGAACTCTGAACATCAGAAAAGTGCATCAAAGGTCGTGTTTGAAGAACATCTTGCACAGTTGGGCGTTGAGGAAGAAGTAGAATACAGAGAATTGGCAAAAAATGCGGATTTTTCTTTTATCGTTCCGAAACCCTCATTGGATGAACTGCGTAAGTTTCTCCCGTGGTTCATCCCGCAAACACCGGTGGACATCGAAGGAAATACCAACTCCTCGCTGTATGGGGAACCGTCGTTGAGGTTCGATTCCTATGACAGAAGCAGGTGGGCCCAAGAAGGGCGACTCCTGTATTTCGATGCAGGACCCCGTTCAATCTGGTTCAAGATGCCGCAAGATTGGTCACTCGCTTGCACGCATTCCGATCTGCTGCGTGTCGCTCATTTCGTGCTGACCAGCCCCTGGGAAAACGGGATTCTTGATGGCTGGATACCAAGCAGATCGAAAGGATGGCGTCCAGGATTGGCGTTCAGCGGAGGCGTTGATTCAACTGCTGCGATGCAGTTGCTTCCCCCTCAAACCGTCTTGTTGTACCATGAACGGGAGGGGCTTTCTTCAGCGTTGAATCATGCCAACGCGCACCGTTTCTTTGAAGCATTGGCCGCCCACGGGCGCGCTGTGGTGCGCATCCAAAGCAACCATGAGAGCATCCGTACTGATTTTGGTAAAAACCCCGGGTTCAGTACCGATTTGGCAGGCGCCGTTCATGTGATTTTGCTGGCCGATTATTTTGATTTAGGTGGAGTTTCGATGGGCATGCCCCTTGAAAATGCGTTTTTGTTTCATGGATGGCGAGGAAGGGATTTTCGTACGAGCCAGTATTGGCGAACACATAGCAGACTTCTCCAGAAAGCCGGACTGGATCTATTGTTGCCTGTTGCAGGTCTATCGGAAATCATCAACCAAAAAATTGTGGATGCATCTCCGTTTGAAGGGTATGCCCAAAGTTGCCTTCGTTCAACCACGCCAGGCGGAATTTGCGGGCAGTGTTGGAAATGTTTTCGGAAGAATTCAATGAAAGGTCATCCTATTCGCCTCACTGGTGAAATCGAGGTGTTCCTTGGTACTCGGCCATTGAAACAGGCGGCTTCCACCTTGTATGCGATTCAACATCTTCCCGAAGCATTACAATCCGAAATTCACGAGCGTCACCCTGATTTGATACCACTCTTGTCACAAGATCTTTCTTTCCTCGAGAGGTTCCATCGAGGAGCATTGGAACTTCTTCCCGAGCCCCTTGCAGCACCAATACTCACGGCTCTCAAGGGATTCTCATCTGCCATGTCCGATGAGGAAGTTGACCGGCTTCACAAGATTCGACTTACGACTGAACAAGCGTAAGTTCCTTGAAACAACGAATCGCTGATCGCAGAGCAGGACCGTGCCCTTGCCCCTTGAAATGCGTAAAAACTGAGTGTATGTGTTCTTCAAGGCGTCCATCTGAGGCATTAAGGTGAACAAGACGGAGGCCTGCGAGGTTCACGAAATCAAGAACGCTCGGCATTGGTCCATCTTCGACCATCACGACCACACGCCCTTCGCTAAGCCATGACTCAAGTGACGGCAATTCCCCAGAAGGAACTACGAGAATATCTGCGGCGCTAATGTCATCCGTTCGGCACGGAATCGACCAAGAAATCGGCAGAGAGTTATCCACCCATATTGTCATACTCTCTGGATATTTTGCTTGTGAAAATGATGTTACTGAACAGAAGTTTGGTGAATATTTTGCAAGCGTTGCTTCATCAGATCGAATCGCCAACCAAGAGATCTGCCCACGGGGGTTGATTCGATTGCCGATTCTCCGAATTCCACCGTGAGGAAACTTCCCGATGTAAATGACGTGACGTGGTGACAGGGTCCGAACAAGGTGAAGAACAGATGAACAAACCAAGGCATTCCATGGCTCCGCGTTCGCTTTGTCACCTTTTCTCGGGAGTTGAAGATCAGCAACCACGCCATCGATCGTGCCGATAAGGGCAAGTGCGACGCTGTCGAACGATTTCTTCATTCCCGCTAATATCTGTTTAAGGTCAACATCTCGTATTGTTTCTGCATCGATCACGATAACGGCGTCAACGAGTGTGGGGGCTTGAGATGTGGCGTTGGAGGTACGTCGAGTCAGCCGTCTGGGAACATTCAGCGGTAGAAGAGGTAATTTCCATGGGCGCAAGACTGCTTTTCTTACTTCATCTGCCAAGGCAAAGGAGACAGAATGTTCAGGATCGAAGGTTCGAATCCTCACGTCCCCACCTCAGATTCAATCCCCTCGCTCCGATAGTATGCAGCAATTGCCTCTGTTGGAAGCCCAATAAAATCAATTTCACCTGATTTCATATGGACAATCCGGTCGCAAATTGACGTCATCAATGCGAATGAATGGCTAACCAGCACCACGGTTCCTGCACCTTTCACCATGTCGAGAATCCTCGCCTTCGATTTCTCTTTGAACACGGGGTCCCCAACACCAAGAACCTCATCGATCAAAAGAATGTCCGGATCAAGCGCGCTCACAACTGCGAGACCAAGACGTGCCCTCATCCCTGATGAATAGGTCCGAAGCGGCTCGTCAATGAAATCCTTAAGCTCGCTGAAATCGATGATTCCATCCATCAGTTGGAGCATCTCCTCCTTGGTTCGTCCGAGAATGCTTCCATAGAGCATGGCATTTTCCCGGCCTGTAAGGTGTCCGGCAAACCCAGTGCCAAGCCCAGCGAGCAACGACACCCTCCCATGGGCCTGAGCCGAACCTTGGTCTGGGCTGTAAATGCCAGCAACAACCCGAAGCAGGGTGGATTTTCCCGATCCGTTCCGCCCGATGACACCGAGCACTTCACCGCGCTGGACCTTGAGGTTGATTCCTTTTAGGGCAAGAAAATCTGTTGAATGCTCCCCCCCGATGAGGGCACGCAGGCCTTGGCGACGTGGGAATGAAAGGTGCACGTCCTCCAGCACGAGCGCGGGGTTCTCTGTCATAGGTGCTTCACCGCCCCCCGCTCTTTCGCCGCGAACACCATGCTGCCAACAATCCAAGTCCCTACAATCCACACGGTGCTGAGGATGATCGCGAATGAACCCATGCCCAAGGTTTGCCCTTCAAATCCATGTCGAGCAAGGGTGATTGGAAGGACCATAGGATTGAGCATGACCACATCCGCATACACTCCGCCTCGTTCCATGGCCATTTCCCAGGTCCACATCACGGGCGAAAGAAAGAACCCTGCTCGGACAACAAACCGGATGATGTGCTCAACGTCTTGCTGCACACAGTTGAATGGGGCCAAGCACATCCCGAGACCAATGGCTTGCATTGAAGCAAGGAGGACCGAAACAGGAATGAAAATCAGCCGCCAGGAGACGTCCACATCAAACAAGAAAATCAGCGGAATGAACACAATGCATGAGAGCATGGACAGGACGATGTTAGCCATCATGACGGTCAGAGGGAACACGGCTCTCGGGAAATGGACCAATTGAATCATCGAAGCATTTCGTGTGAGCGCGCCGACCGTTGATTGAAGCGTCTTTCCGAAACAGGACCATATCACGACACCGATCAAAACCCATACTGCGTACAAGACGTCTTCATTCCCGCTTATGAGTGCGAATAGAAAATAGTACACTACGGCCAACATGGCAGGTTCGAGCACCGTCCACGCCTTCCCAAGCAAGGCATTCTTGTACCGTCCACGGATTTCCTTGCGAACAAGGTTTGAGATCAGGAACCTGTATTCTCGAAGAAGTTGTATGTGTTTGATGGGGGCTTGGAGCACGGATACCCCACCCCCAACCTCATGGAGGGAGACAGTAATCCCACGCTCCATGTGGACGGCTCTCGGCTTGAGCCTTATCAACGCCTCCCGTGGGGCGGTGTTGTGCATGTCCTTCATCAACTTGAACGGATGCCGCGGACTATGTTGAAGAGTCACTCGCTTGAAGTGGCGACGACGAGCGTGGCGGTCATCGGTTTGGGCTACGTCGGCCTGCCCACCGCCATCGGCTTCC
>CAZBBS010000134.1:3508-6608 GCA_964490145.1 uncultured Enterobacteriaceae bacterium | reverse complement strand
GTTTCGTGATCCAGGTAATCATTGAGCAAGCGATCAAAAAAGGATTTCTGGTAAATGATGTCCAGTCCCAGTGTAGGTTCATCGAGAACAAGGAGTTTGACATCAATGGCCAGGATCAACGCCAGATGTAGCTGGGTGATCATACCCTTTGACAGTTGTCCGACTTTTTTCCTGGGCGAAATTTTGGTTTCTGCAATCAAGGCTTCAGCCCTCTCCCGGTTGAATGCCGGGTGCACCCCTTCAATAAAATCGATAGCGTTGGACACCTTCAGCCAGCGCGGCAAAATGCCCACATCAGCAATAAAGCAGACATCGTCCATCAACAGATGTCGATTGACCCGGGGATCCCTCCCCAGCACATCCAGCGATCCTTCGAAGGAGGTCAAACCAAGCAAGGCTTTCAGGGTCGTTGTCTTGCCGGCACCGTTTGGGCCAATAAGACCGAGAATGGACCCTTGTTCCAGGGTGAAACTGATATTGTCCATGGCAGCTACATCGCCATAGCACTTGTTCAAATTCTTGGCCTGCACAACGGTACTCATTGTTTTTTCTCCGACTGTTTCAGGTGTTTTTCGAGGATTGCTACCAGTTCACTGGCACTCAGCTTCAGGCGATGGGCCTTCTCGCAAACCAATGGCCATTCTTCAGAAAGAAATTTGTCCCGCTCCATGGTTTCCAGTTTTTGGATAGCACCTTCTGTCACAAACATGCCCAGCCCTCTTCTCTTTTCCACGAGACCATCATCCACAAGCTGCTGCAGACCCTTGGCTACCGTGATGTGATTTATTCGGTGCTGGCTGGCTATTTCCCGTATGGAAGGCAAGGCCTCCCCTTCGGCGAAGTAACCCTCCAGTATCAACTCCACCATGCGGTCATGAAGCTGGCGGTAAATCGGATCTTTGTCATTCCAGATGATTTGCATGGGGTTTGAATCCTGCGCACTCGTGAGTGAAGCCCGGACCACGGCTGCATCTTCTGCACAAAACAGTGATGGCAGTTCATCCGGGGCAGGGATATAGTTATAGTGTTATATATAGCTATATAACCATGCTTGAAAGCAAGCTTTTATGGGAAATATTTTTTAAAAAAAAGATTTGGTCAGAGGTATCGACCGCGAACGATGAGCTCCAGGGTGCAACTGGCATGCTCGAGGTCAGCCCAGTCTGATTCTGTTTCCAGAATGGCGATAGTGGCTGTGGGCAGGACCTTGCCATCAACCGGCACATCGATATGTTCCGTGAGATAGAACATCAGATCTTCCAGACCGGGGTTATGTCCCACCACCATCAGGCTCTGGCATTCGTCCGGCGTCTGGGCGATGGCATCCAGCAACTCACTGATGTCAGCCATATAAACCGAGTCATTCCAGTGAATGGCGTCAGGATCCAGCCCCAGTGAATTGATGGTGGTTTCCGCCGTCTGCCGGGCCCTGACAGCCGGAGAACTGATAATGTATTCGGGCACCACACCCTGCGTAGTCATCCAGTCGCCGATCCGTTCCGACTCACGAAACCCTCTGGGCTTGATGGACCGCATATAGTCAGAAACATCCTCACTCCAATCAGACTTGCCATGCCGCATCAGAACCAGTTGTCTTTTCATATTTCCTTCCGGACAGATCTTCTCAATACCAGCGTGGATTTCACCAAAAGGGACTTATATACTCCACAATCCCCGAGGGAAAATATCCCCGGGGCATAAAAGATTATCTGTAAATCAGGGTCTGAACAATCATAATCAAACAACACTGTCCCTGACTGCTCATTTTCATCATCGAGGTCCTTACATGAAAAAGCTTTTGATGCTAACGCTGGGTCTGCTGCTGACTGCACAGTCAATAGCGCAGGTTCCCTACCCCTTCATTTCGACCCCCGTGGCCGACCTGAACGAACCCTGGGCCATGGAATTTTTGCCTGATGGCCGCCTTCTGGTCACGGAAAAAGGCGGCACTATTCAACTGGTCACCCAGGACGGACAGAAAACCGAAGTCGCTGGCGCACCGGAAGTGGACTACTTCTTCCAGGGCGGTCTGGGCGATATCGTCCTGCACCCCAACTTTGCCAGCAACCGGGTGATTTACATCAGTTACGTGGAAGCCGGTGCCAACGAAACCCGTGGTGCTGTTGTTGCTCGCGGCACACTGGACCTGAGCAAACCAGCCGTGGAAAACCTCCAGGTTATCTGGCGCGCCTTTCCAAAAGTGGATGGGGGCCTGCACTTCAGCCACCGTATCGCCTTCGATGATGAGGGTTATATGTATGTCTCAGCCGGAGAACGCAACAAGTACGACCCTGCCCAGGACCTGAACGCCACACTCGGCAAAATTGTCAGGCTCAACGATGATGGCACTCCTGCACCCGGCAACCCCTTTGCCAGTCAGGGTGGTGTGGCTGCCGAAGTATGGTCCTACGGACACAGAAACCCGCTGGGCATAGCCTTTGATACCCAGGGCCGCCTGTGGAATGTGGAGATGGCACCCCGTGGTGGTGACGAACTCAACATGGTCATGCCGGGCAGCAACTATGGCTACCCCATCGTTTCCAATGGCAACCATTACACCGGTGAAATCATTCCTGATCACGACACGGACACCGAAGGCCGTTTTGAAAAACCCAAGGTCTGGTGGAATCCGGTAATTTCGCCATCCAGCCTGATGTTTTATACAGGTGACGCTTTCCCGGAGTGGAAAGGCAATGCCTTCATCAGCGGCCTGTCTTCCATGTCCATCATGCGCATCGTGGTCAATGGCGACAATGCCGTGGAAGCCCAGCGTTTTGTCATGGGTCGACGCATTCGCGGCATCGAACAGGGACCGGACGGCAATATCTGGATTATTGAAGACGGCCCCGAAGGTCGCCTGGTCAAACTCAGCCCCAGGGGCTGATCAATCAGAAAACCCCGCCCAGGCGGGGTTTTTTTATACCCGCATTAAAAGATAATAGGAAAAAACATCCTACAATTCAGGAAAGCTTATGGCTAACCAAACTTTCGCCCGCCGCAAACTGCTCGAATTCATCGCCGCCAGCCCGCTGCTTCCCATTTTTTCCGCCCAGGCTGCCCAGCGCATTAATGACCGGGACTACATTGCCGACAGTGCCGA
>CAZBBS010000134.1:0-3408 GCA_964490145.1 uncultured Enterobacteriaceae bacterium | reverse complement strand
GCCAGGGGGCTGAGGAACACCGGCCACAAGATGATCATGTCCACTGCCGCCACGTTCGGGATAGAAGACATCGTTGAGGCCAGAGGCGAAGCGGTATGGTACCAGCTGTATCCGACCAATGTCTGGGAGATCACCCAGGGGATGCTCAGGCGGGCCGAAAAGGCTGGTGCAGATGTCCTGTTCCTGACCGTGGATATCCCCGCCCGCAACCAGGACCGGATGCGCCGTTTCAATCGGGATGCTGACGACTGTACGGAATGCCATATCCCCGGCACCACCTTTGCTGACAAGGCCATGATGCAGGGACTGGCTGTCCCACGAAGCATCATTCCCAGCAATCCATCCATGGACTGGGACTTTGTTAAACGTCTCCGGGATTCCACATCCATGAAACTGGTCATAAAAGGTATCACACAACCGGATGATGCCAGGCAGGCTTTACGGGTTGGTGTTGATGGCATCCATGTGTCAAATCATGGCGGCAGAGCGGATGAAAGCGGCTTTGCCACTATCGATTCTTTACCGGAAGTGGTCAGTGTTGTCAGGGGACGTGTGCCGGTTATCGTTGATGGCGGAATACGCCGCGGGACGGACGTGCTCAAAGCCCTTGCACTGGGTGCCGACGCTGTCTGTATAGGTCGCCCCTACGTGTGGGGTCTGGGCGCGTTCGGTGCCGCCGGTGTGGAGAAAGTGTTCAATATTCTGGACAACGAGCTCACCATCGCGATGAAGCAGGCCGGGGTGCGCAACCGGGAGGAGATAACCCGGGGGATATTGAGGTAGAGGCAGGAGGCCTCCGGTTAAGGCGCATCGCGCCTTAACCCAGGTAAGGCGTGATGGTCTCAATCCCTCTTCGCGCTATGGTTTCCGGATCAGCCTTCTGGATCGCCGGATCAAACAGCTCCAGTGACAGCGGACCGCTGTATCCCTTCTCCACCAGCTTATCCACAATGCGCTGCAAGGGGGCTATGCCTTCACCAGGGAAAGCACGATCCTTGCGCTCAGCCACTTCCAGCCTTGGTGCTGCCGGGGTGTCGGCAAAATGCACATGATGAATTTCACCGGGCACAACAAGGTCAAGGTCCTCGAACTTACTCATCCCTGCCCAGAGGTGGTACACATCAATCATGTAGCGCAGATTAGGATGATTAATGGTCCTGACAATCTCCATGGAGGTGCGCAGATTGTTGATCAGCGTGGACAAGCGGGTGAACTCGACCATGAGGGTCACGTTGTTTGGCCGGGCAATTTCAGCAGCTTCATGCAGATTGTCCATGACCTGGGCATAGTCATGGCTGGTATGCGCCTCGGTGGCAGCAGAAGGTATGACCAGACGATCTGCTCCCAGGGACTGGGCCATGACCACTTTCCACTTCAGGTCCTCAATGGCCTGGGCACGGCGTGGTCCGGATTCTTCCAGGTATAACTGGTTGGTCGAGGAAACCGCCCTGATGCCCAGATCGTCCATCAGGCGCCGGGCAGACCCGGGACCATTGGCCTGCTCGAAAGTGCGAGCGGAAGGCAGATCAGGTTCAGCAGCGGTAATCCCTGCCCCGGCCCAACCTTCCATGACCGTTCTGAAATCAGAACCGCTGGAGGTGATGCCATGCATACAGACAAACAGGTCTTTTGCTGGTGCCGCCTGGGCAGAAGAAGCCCCGGAGGCGGCCATGGCCGAAACGCTAGCAGACAATGCCATAAACTCCCTTCTGTTGATTCCCGACACGCTCCACCTCCCCGCGTTCCGCTACGAGAGAACGCAACGGATAAAAACTGGCAATGTCTGTCATGACTGGCTGTTTGGACAACGGGAGAAGCCGGTAACTGGCCTTGATAATCACCAGGGCCAGGATAATAAAGGATCGCTTTATATCCTGACCCTGTTGATTCCCCCAATGAACTGGCATGCTGTCGCGGGATTATAGTAACTCGCGACCCAATGTGCCACGTGGCACACGATAACCTACATCCTGGACATAGTCCGGACCGATCTGGGCAACACTCGGCGTCCCACTGCCGCGCATGGTGATACCCAACTCACGATTGAGCAGATCCAGCACCCTTTCGACACCGGCCTGGCCAAAGGCACCCAGACCCCAGCAATAGGGCCTGCCAATGCCGACGGCTGAAGCACCCAGCGCCAGGGCTTTGAAAACATCTGTGCCACGGCGGATGCCACCATCCACAATGACAGGAATTCTGCCGTTTACCGCCTTGACCACTTCCGGCAGGCATTCAATTGTGCCCCTGCCGGTATCCGTAGCCCGGCCGCCATGGTTGGAAACGATAACGCCATCGGCACCATACTGAACTGCCAACGCGGCATCGCCACCGACTTCTATACCCTTGATAAGCACTTTCATTTTGGTGACATCTTTCATCCGTCCAATCACATCCCAGGTCAGAGCAGGACCAACCAGATTGACACCGGTCATATCCAGGCCGTCAAACATGGGCTTGGCCTGGCCGTAATGGCATTCTTCACAGAAACGGTCATCCTCGCGAGCCAGTACTGCCGAGGTTTCCGTATTCCGGCCACCAGGCAGATCAACGGTCAGGCAGACTGCAGTACAACCAGCACGTTCTGCACGCTGCAGCATGGCAACGGTGTATTCCCATTTGTCAGTGGAATAAAGCTGGAACCAGAGCGGCATATCTCCCCGGGCTTTCACCACCTCTTCAATAGGCGATGAAGCCTGAGTGGACAGGATCATATGATGCCCTTTCGCCGTGGCGGCTCTGGCTACCCCCACATCGGCGTCGTCATGGAAGGCACCGGTGCTGCCCACGGGACTGAGAAAAATAGGCGATTTGGCATCGATGCCCAGAACATTAACCGACATATCCGTCGGGCCACTGACATCTACCAGGCGTCGTGGATGAATCTGGAAACGGGAATATCCTTCCCGGTTAGCGCGCAGCGTGGTGTCGCTGTCCACACCGGAAATCAGATAGCCAAAATGTGCCGGGGGTACTTTTTCGCTGGCTATGGCCTCCATTTCGAAGACGTTGATCACCTGTTCAGGATTGGTCAGTTTCTGCCCCAGGGTTTCTTCAACTTCCTGGGCAAAGGCCGAATATGTGGTAAGCAGCGGACTGCCAGCCAGAAATTTCAGGAATTCGCGTCTATAGGTCTGGTTACCTGGATTTTTCTGCGACATGGCTACCTCCTCAGCAGAAATGGATTGCAGAGATTAACCAAATATACTCTGTATTAGAAGGAGGAAGATTCAATCCTTCATTTCAGCGCCATGCATAAAGTTGATACAGAAAAAGACGGGATGAGATTTACAACCATTTATACGGTCATAACGTCTTGGAAAGGGTTGGAAAAAGCTTGCTGCCCATCACCCAAGACCGGTGACGGGCAGCACTGCAAGCTTCAAGGGGCCGGTCATTTCAGGGCAG
>CAZBBS010000133.1:0-6687 GCA_964490145.1 uncultured Enterobacteriaceae bacterium | reverse complement strand
GCCGGCATCGGTATACAGTTGATTGACAGAGACCACAGAATCAAAGGGAGGCTGGATCAATTGCTGGCTGAATCCGGAGTTTCCAAAAAGTTTTCTCTGACCCTCTGGTCTGGCTGATATCTAAAACACGCTTTTCGGCTGTGACGTGAGGCTCTGTGGACACTGATGCTTCATTAAAAGCCAGCTACACCACCGACATTGCGGGGGTCTGATACGCCGTCTATGAACCCTTCACCAGCATAGATTGAGTTGGCATCACCAATGGGGAAGCGGGACCCGTTCAGTCCTGTGTGGCCCATGGCTTCAAGTTCCCGGGCGACGTCATCACTGAATGCGCCAATTTCGTACCTCACCATGTCAGGCATCCACTGATGGTGAATTCTGGGGCTGGCCACGGCATTCTGGAGCGACATGCCATGGTCGATGATATTCATGACCACCTGCAGCACCGTATTGATAATCGTTGAACCACCGGGAGAGCCAGTGAGCAGCAGAGTCTTGCCATCTTTGCTGATGATAGTCGGCGTCATGGAACTGAGCATGCGTTTGCCTGGCTGGATTTCATTGGCGACACGGCCAATCAGGCCATAGGAATTGGGCGTATCCGGCTTGCTCGAAAAGTCATCCATTTCATTGTTTAGCAAAAAACCTGCACCAGGTACGACAATTTTGTTGCCATATGAGCGGTTCAGCGTAGTGGTGATGGATACAGCATTGCCCGATTTGTCCATGACGGAATAATGGGTGGTTTGCGGGCTTTCTTCCGGCCAGGCGCCCGCAGATATCAAAGCGCTTGCCGTGGCATGTTGCGGGTCAAAATCAGCAAAACGCTGATGGGCATATTCTTTGGAAATCAGCATCCGCGTGGGGACGTCAACATAATCGGGGTCACCCAGGAATTCAGCACGATCCGCGTAGGCACGACGCTGTGCTTCTATCATCAGGTGTATTGTATCCAGGTTGCCCCAACCGCTTTTCCCGACATCATAGGACTCAAGCATATTGAGCATTTGTACCAGCAAAATGCCACCGGAAGAGGGGGCGGGCATGGACCAGATATCATAGCCCCGATAGGTGCCATGAATTGGAGCACGCCAAACGGGAGAATAATCCTCGAGGTCCTGGTGTGTGATCAGTCCGTTATTTTCGCGCATATCATCGACAATAAGGTCTGCGACATGGCCTTTATAGAAGCCATCACGGCCTTGCTCTGCAATGGCTTTAAGGGTTTTGGCAAGATCAGGTTGCTGCCACAGATCACCGGGATTATAGGGCGTGCCATTGTTGGAAAAGCTGGCAAGTGAAGCTGCATAATTCCTGAAACTGTTGAAGTTGCCACGGAACTGACCAGCGAGATCTTCATTCAGGATGAAGCCTTCTTCTGCAAGCCTGATTGCTGGTGCCAGGACCTGAGCGGGTGACATGGTGCCGAATTTTTCGAGGGCCTCAAGCATCCCGGCGACTGAACCTGGCACACCGGCTGCCTGGTGGCTGTTGAGAGCCAGGTCTCGGTCAACTTCTCCCCGGGAATCAAGAAACATATCCCGGCTGGCGCCCAGTGGTGCTTTTTCCCGGTAGTCCAGGGTATGGACGTCGCCATTGGCAAGAGACAGGACCATAAACCCGCCACCGCCGAGATTGCCGGCCGAGGGGTAGGTGACTGCCAGAGCGAATCCGGTGGCCACTGCGGCATCAATGGCATTGCCTCCTTCACGCAGAATCTGGGCACCTGCTTCCGAGGCTATATCGGAGCGTGAGGACACCATGCCCTGAGAGGCTCGCTGGTATTCTGCAAAGGCCTGGGAGAAGGGAAGTGCAAGAAGCACCAGCAGGATGAAAATACGATTCACGAAAGTGTCCACGGTTTGAAACAGGCCTGGCATTGTATCAAAAACCCGGAGGTCGTGAGAGTGCATTCAGGCCTGGAGTGGTTGAATCAGGCGGAAGGTCAGATTGATTCTGGGTGCCTGTATTGCGGGCTGTTTAGGAATCTGGTGCTGCCAGTGCTTTTGCAGTCCCTTTCCCATGATGAGCAGGCTGCCGTGCTCCAGTTCGCAGATGGCCTTGGGGATGGTTTTGGTCCTGTGTCTGAGTTCGAAGCGTCGACTTGTCCCCAGACTGAGGGAAGCTATCACCGGGTCGAGTCCCAGTTCGGCCTCATCATCACTGTGCCAGGAAACACTGTCTTTTCCATCACGATAAAAGTTCAGTAATACCGAATTGAAAACCTGGCCTGAGGACACTTCTATCCGCTGCTTTAGAGTCATAAGCGTGTCAGTCCAGGGTAGAGGGGTTAGTGCAAGCCCCGAGTAGCCGTAATGACTATGTTTGTCACCATACCAGGCCTGGAGTCTGGGAATCAGTACCTGGCGGCCGCCAAAATTCAATGCATCCTGTTGCCAGGGAGTTTCCCGTTGCAGGATGTCGAGGAAAATATCGGCCTCGGTTTGGGGTAAAAAATCGGCGAAGAGTGTGAGCTGCCCGTCTTCAATTGAAATGATTTCGCCAGTTGGCTGAAACGGATCATTGAAGAAGGGCAGATGCATGTTTCGACCGGGGGGGGTGGGCGCACCTTATTGAAGAGCGCCTTGCCTGGTGTAAAGTGCTTTACCCTAGCAGTTCAAGCAGGGCCAGTTTCTTTTCTTCAGGCAGTTGTTCAAGGCGTCGTGTTAGTTCATTATCTGAAATGACAGGTTCCTGTACTGGCTCCCCAAGCTGTCTGCCAGCATTGGCCAGCGCTTCGGATAAAACACTGTTATGGTCATCAAGATTCTGCTGAATATGTTTTTCCAGAACCATGATGATCTCGGAATTCATACTGCGGCGGTTTTGTTCTGAAAGATGCTTGATTTTGCTGCGCAAACCCTGGGGGAGGCGGATGACAAATTTTTCAACAATTGATGGGGCGTGTTTCCCATCCATATCGGGCTCGTTGGTCACTGATCCATGTTTTTCAAAAAATCCTGCTTTATTATCGCTATAATCGGTCATTGATTAATCCCTTCTTCCTGGTTCTGTTACTGCTCTTGTTCAGGATAGTTTCATCGAGAAGCCGATCAATAATAGACTGAATTAAATCAAATAGGGAATAGTTACTTTTACCCGGAGTATTTTTTCCCTTTATTCCAATATCTCTATATCTATAGACGTTGGCTCCAAACATTATATGAGGTCTGTTTTGCATGTCTGATTTTGATTTGTTTGTGATAGGTGCCGGATCAGGTGGCGTCAGAACGGCCAGGATGGCTGCAAGCTACGGGGCCAGGGTGGCCATAGCCGAGGATCGCTACATGGGTGGAACCTGTGTGAATGTGGGTTGTGTGCCCAAAAAGCTGTACACCTTTGCAGCGCATTTCAGCCAGGAATTCAGAGATAGCAGGGGCTTTGGCTGGCATGGCCCGGAGCAGGGGTTCGACTGGGCTACTTTGCGAGACAATAAAACTAATGAAATCAGTCGGTTAAATGGTATCTACGATGGCTTGCTGGAAAAATCAGGTGTCACCGTATTTAACGGTCGCGCGCGCTTTATCGACAAAAATACCGTTTGTGTTGGTGACCAACAGATATCGGCCGACAGGGTGCTCATAGCCACTGGCGGATGGCCGTTCATCCCGGACATTCAGGGAAAGGAGCATGTGGTCACATCAAATGAGATTTTTGACCTTGAAACCTTTCCTGAGCGGATTCTGGTCGTCGGTGGCGGGTATATTGCTCTCGAATTTGCCGGTATTTTTGCCGGATTGGGTGCAAAAACCACACTGTCATACCGGGGGGAAATTCCCCTGAAGCAGTTTGACAAGGATATTCGCGAGAGATTGTTCACGGAGAGCCAGCGCCACATGACAATGATGATGAACAGCGATGTCACGTCAGTGGAAAAGACGGCAGATGGCCTGAAAGTCTTGTTTAAAGATGAAAAAACCCTGGAAGTCGATTGTGTGCTGTATGCCACTGGCCGGGTACCCAATACTGCCGATCTTGGGCTGGAAAATGTCGGCCTGGAGACCCGGAGCAACGGCACGATAGTGGTCGATGAGGGTTTCCAGACCAGCATCCCCGGTATTTATGCTTTGGGCGATGTAGTAGGCAAAGCACCGTTGACACCTGTGGCAATAGCCGAAGGAATGGTTCTGGCCTCAAATCTGTTCAATGGTACAGCCAGAAAGATGGATTACAGCATAATCGCCACCGCAGTTTTCAGCCATCCCAATGTGGGTACTGTTGGTCTGGGCGAAGAGCAGGCCAGAAGCCGATATGAGCAGATAAGGGTCTACGAGAGTGAATTCAGACATCTGAAACATACGCTGTCCGGCAACCAGGAAAGGACTTATATGAAAGTCATTGTTGATGCGGTTACAGATCGAGTTGTCGGGATGCACATGATGGGGGCCGATGCCGGCGAAGTTATCCAGGGTTTTGCCGCTGCCATGCAGGCAGGGATAACCAAAGCACAACTGGATATGACCATAGGCATACATCCGACAGCAGCTGAAGAGTTTGTCACCATGAGGCAGGCCAGAGCCTAAACGTGGCTGGCAGCGTGAAGGGGTATTGTAAGCATCCCTTTTATTTCCGGTAATCTTTATTACCGGAAATATTGGGATTTCAAAGATGGGCTGTGATTTAGCACTTATTTCAGCCCTAACAATATCTTATAGAGTATTTTTAAGCTTAAATGTAAGTTTGAATGTCCAGGTCAACACAGGCAAAATCACGTCTATTACTGCCGATCCTTTTTCAGGTAACCCATGGCTGCTGCATTGAATCAATCGCCAAAACCCTTCTTCGATACGCTCGATGTCATGCAGAATCCTTACAAGCATCGCATCACGTCGGTCCAGCACCTGGTGACTGACGAACCTGAGCACGCCATTGATGATTACCAGTTGGCCAGTGAATTCCTGTATTCCTATCGCGGCAGTCCGGATACGTTTTCCACCTACAGGCGTGAAATTGAACATTTTCTGCACTGGTGCTGGCTGATCGCCGAAAAATCACTGAAATCTATCCGTCGCGAGGATATTGAGGCCTATATCGAATTTGCCAAAAATCCGCCAAAACCCTGGATCGGTGAGAAAAATGTGGCCAGGTTTCTGGATAAAGGTGGTGACAGGGTGCCTAACCCTGATTGGCGTCCCTACGTGCTGCAAGGCAAAAATCCGCAGGAAGCGCCCTATTTCCTGTCCCAAAGCGCTATCCAGAGCATTTTTGCGGTCTTGAGTAGCTTCTGTAACTTCCTGATTCAAGAGGAATATCTTGAGTTCAACCCGGTTGCCCAGATTCGTCAGAAAGGCAAATTTCTGCGTAAAACCCCCTCCAGTCGGCCCATTCGCCGGCTTTCCCAGCTGCAGTGGGCTTATGTCCTTGAAACTGCTGAAAAAATGGCTAAAAAAAACCCGCAGCATGAGCGTACATTGTTTATCATGAATGCCTTGTTCGGTATGTACCTGCGTATCTCCGAACTGGTGGAAACCGAGCGCTGGACCCCCAAAATGGGCGATTTCGAACGAGATCTGGAAGGCAACTGGTGGTTCAGGACAGTGGGTAAAGGGAACAAGGAGCGGCAGATATCTGTAAGTGATGCGATGCTGGATGCCCTTAAACGCTACCGGCGTTCACGGGGACTGCCAGAACTGCCCTCACCCGGTGAATATTCACCGCTTGTTCATAAAACCCGCGGCCAGGGGGGGATTACCAGCACCCGTCAGATACGGGGCATTGTCCAGTCCTGCTTTAACGAGGCCGAAAACGCCATGCGCAACGAAGGCTTTATCGAGGAGGCACAGCAACTTACTGCAGCCACGGTGCACTGGCTTCGCCACACCGGTATATCCGAGGATGTCAAACACCGCCCCAGGGAGCACGTAAGAGATGATGCCGGGCATGGTTCCAGTGCCATTACTGACAGATATATCGATGTCCAGCTCAGTGAGAGACATGCCTCTGCCAGGCGCAAACGCATCAAACTCGATGATTAGGCGCAAAATCCGGCCTTTGCCCCCGGCTTAACATCCCCTGAGCGAGGCTGCATTTTTTTGCCCTATTTTCACCATATGATAGTAAGATGCCAGAGAAATACTGGTCTAACGGTGTGCTGCCTATTTGAAATTTGTCTTCTGCGTGCAGCACCATCAGGTATAACTGGAAGTAAGTGAATTCGTATGCGACATAACATGAAAATTTTGGATTCAGCCAAGAAACTCTCTTCTAGGCGATTAACCCGTTTTGCACTGGCCTTTGGATTTACCTATTCGATCGGGTTTGGTGTATTGCAGGCACAGCAGCCGTTATACCTGCCCGCAGAAATCCCCCTGGATGTGGATACCATTTATCAGGAACTGGCCCCTGAGCCAGAATACGACGACATCACCCAGAACATCATCAGCCAGCTGGGGGCGAATCACTATTCTGAAATCAATTTTAACGATGAGTTTTCAGGCAAGCTGCTGGACAGTTTTCTTGAAACGCTGGATGGCGCGCGCATTTATTTCACACAGGCAGATATTGCTGAATTTGAGCAGTATCGATACCGCCTTGATGATCTGCTGCAGGATGGCGATGTCGATTTCGGATACCTGATTTTCAACCGCTATCGCCAGCGCCTTATGGATCGACTGGTCTATTCACTCAAGCGCATAGAAGAGGATGACAGTGACTTCGATTTCACCGTAGATGAATACATCATCG
>CAZBBS010000132.1:0-6690 GCA_964490145.1 uncultured Enterobacteriaceae bacterium | reverse complement strand
ATGGTAGTGGATGCCATCTCCCCATCCAGCGCCACGTTCCAGCTGGACCAGCAGCGACGGTTTTTCGGCAGCAGGCGCTCATCAGTATGCAGAACCACTTCATTACGGGTATAGGGAATGGCACCGAGTATGTCCCTTTCATCTCCGGAGGCATCCGTAAGCAGCGCCAGGGCCTGGTCGCTGTGGCAGGCAAAAATCACCTGATCAAAGTCAGCGACTCCCGTTTTGCTGTCCACCCTGACTTTCACTCCGCCGTTGGCAGTTCTGATGCGGGTCACGGCCTTCACCGGGTTATTCAACTCAATGCCTTGCCTGTAACGGGATGTCAGAGGATCAATATAGTTTCTTGAACCTCCCTGAATAACCCGCCACTGCGGTCGGTTGCGAATATTGAGCAGGCCGTGGTTGCGGAAAAAGCGCACAAAAAACTGCAAGGGAAAATTCAGCATGACATCGGTGCCGGATGACCAGATTGCGGCACCCATGGGAATGAGATACAGATCCCTGAATGCCGTCGAATAACCATGAAGAGACAGGTAGTCTCCCAGGCTCATCTCCTGACAACGGGGATCTGTCTGCAGATGGTCCTCGACCTGGCTGTTAAAGCGCAGGATATCCCTGACCATGCCAAGAAAGCGAGGTGACACCAGGTTGCGTCGCTGGGCAAACAGGGCATTGAGACCTGATCCGGCATATTCAATACCCGAGCGTTTGTCACTGACACTGAAACTCATACTGGTCGGCTGGTTTGCCACGCCAAGTTCATCCATCAGGCGAATGAATTCCGGGTAGGTCCAGTCGTTGTAGACAATGAACCCGGTGTCGATGGCATAGTCCCTGCCGTTATGCGACACATCAATGGTTGCCGTATGGCCTCCAGGTACAGATGCTGACTCATACAGGGTGATTTCATGATCTTCAGCCAGGAAGTGCCCTGCCGCCATGCCGGATATCCCGCTGCCAATGATGGCTATTTTCATGTGTTCATCTCCTGTTGACGGCTCAACCTTGGCGCGATACGGAAATACCAAAGTCCTGAAAATATATTCAACACCTTGAGCAACCAGTACAAACGGTAAGGAAAGATGACGCGCAACGGCCGTTTAGCGGCGCGTGAAAGGATGATATCTGCGGCTTTCTCAGCCGACAGCAAAAAAGGCATCGGGAAATCATTCTGGTCTGTCATGGGGGTCCGGATGAAACCGGGGTAAACCACGGTGACGTCGATCTGGCCATCAATGTCGGTTCGCAAGGAATCCAGAAAATAGCTCATGGCTGCCTTCGATGATCCATAGGCTTCGGCACGCGGCAAACCCAGCAGGCTGCTCTGACTGCCGATGCCGATAATCTGTGGCTTTGCCCTGCCCGGCATGGACGCCGCCCGCTGCAGCAATGGCAAGGCAGCGATGCAGGTATTGATAACCCCGAAGTAATTGGTTTCTGCCACACGTCGACAGGCTTTGATATCCAGGTCTGGCAGCTCGATATATTCGCAGGTGCCGGCATTGATAACGACAAGATCCAGATGCGGAATTCCCTGATCCACCAGAAGGCATGCCATGCCAGCGTCATCTCCTACCTGACAGGGCAGCGGAATCAGCTCACCTGCAATTTCCCGAGACGTTTTTTCCAGCCTGGCCTGATCCCGGCCGCTAATATAGACTCGGTGCCCTTCAGAGGCCAGTTTTGCGGCTATGGCATGCCCTATCCCGGAACCGGCACCGGTGACCCAGCAGATTTTTGGGAACTTTTTCATCTCAGTTCCCCAGCCCTGCCATTCTGGCCTTGACTGAACGTGTCAGGCTGCCTATCAACGGCAGGTGTTCATAAACCAGGGCTCCAAGGTCGTAGCAGTCTTCATGGTAGTAAACACGACTGGTGAACTTCAGGTGGGACATACCCCGCAACATGACGACTTGTCCACCGTTGATACGCTTATGAGCAAACTCCATCTCCCACGTCAAGTAGGCCATATTGTCCACAGCCAGGCTGTCTAAATAATGAATTCTGTAATGGCTGAGATTGCCGGCCATTTTTTTCAGGTATCGCTTCAGTGAAAGGATTCCGTCAACCCGGTGGATGGGGTCAATGAATTCAATATCAGGTGTATAAAAGTTATCAAGCTTGCCAAGATTATCCAGGGAGAAATCTTCATAGAATTCCATGAAGCTCTTAATCAATGTATCATTCTTCAAAGCAGTCAGGGCAGCCATAATGTCCTTTACAGATTAGCTGGTTATCCACAAAATTAAGACTGTATACGTAACTGGAATCCCCCCGGATCAATGCCCCCTTCCAATTTACATTCCCTGATCCAATCGCCATTTTCGCGCGTATATCCCGGTATGGTGAGCTTCAGACAGCCCGTACGCTGTTTCCGTGAAGCCCATTTGCTTGAAGGACACAACACCAGGGCGATATATGGCGACAATACTGACCACATCCCGGCACCGGAGCACCGGCACCATGGATGATGCCAGCACTCAATGGGCTGAAGCCATTGGCAAGGTGGCGAGGGATGCTGACAGGAAAGCTTTTCATGCCCTGTTCATGCATTTCGGTCCATTGATAAAAGCCTATGCCGGAAAGCTTGCTGCTGGAGAACAGCATGAACAGCTTGCCGAGGAACTGGTCCAGGAGACCATGATCAAGGTATGGCAAAAGGCCGGGGCCTATGATGCCGAGAAAGCCGCAGCCAGCACCTGGATATTCACTATCGCCAGAAACACCCGAATCGACCTTCTACGGAAAAATGCCCGGCATATCAGCAACCGGGTTCAGCCGGCTGTCGATGATGACGGTCTGGATGTTGAAGATATCTGGGTAGCCAGTGACGATGGCGACGCATTTCACCAGCTGGCCAGCCAGAGAACCAGTGAAATGCTCCACGACTCGTTACAGGAATTACCGGAAGACCAGGCTTTCATCCTGCGCAAGGCCTATATGGAAGACAAATCCCATACTGAAATAGCCCAAGAGTTGGAACTGCCTCTGGGCACGGTGAAATCCCGAATCCGGCTCGCACTGAACAAACTGCGACTCACAGTAGATCGCTAGATAAACAACAGGAAGCAAACAGACGGTTTAATGACCATGATCAAGTATCACCCTGACACACGATTTTTAACAGACTACACGGCTGGCAGCCTGCCTGAATCCCAGGCCCTGTGTGTTGCCGCTCACCTGCATTACTGCGCCAGTTGCCGTATGCGGGTTAACGAGCTGACAGAACTTGGCACCACCCTGTTCATGACCCAGACCGGTGAAAACGTCAGTGAAGCCAGTTTTACCCGCATCATGGATAAACTGGACAACTCACCCGGACCGGTTTCAGTGGATGACCAGAGCAGCCCGTCAAGTCGCCGCAAACAAGCCTTGCCCCCTGCCATCCATAAACTCACCGGCGGAAATTTTGCCAATCTCAACTGGCGCAAGGTAGGGAAGAGCTTCAGCTACTCCACCATCAGGATGCAGCAGGATCCTCGAGAAACCTCCCTGCTCAGTATCAAGGCGGGTGGAACGATACCCAAACACCACCATCAGGGTGATGAAATCACCGTTATCCTCAAGGGCAGCTTTTCCGACCAGGAAGACAAATACCAGGTCGGAGATTACGTGGTTCGCACCAACGGTGAAACTCACGCCCCCGTGGCCTCCCAGGATGAAGACTGCATCTGTCTGGCCACCCTGGATGCCCCCATCGTAATGAAGAATCCGATCTACAGGCTTCTTATGCCACTGTTTAACAGCCCTACCAAATAAATCAGCGTTTGAATGCTGCCAGGGCTCTGGCTCGCGCTGCCTTCAGGTCCACCATCGGTAAGGGATAATCATCCGGCCTGAGCAAGCCGGGCTGGTGGATACTCTTGTTATCAAGTTCAGCCAGTGCCGGCAGATAGCGGCGAATGAATTCGCCGTTGCCATCAAACCGCTGAGACTGGGTCACCGGGTTGAACACCCGAAAATACGGAACGGCGTCGGTGCCGGTAGAGGCGCTCCACTGCCAGCCGCCATTATTGGCGGCAAAATCGCCATCGATAAGATGCTCCATGAACCAACGCTCCCCTTTCCGCCAGTCAATCAGCAGATGCTTGCTCAAAAACATGGCGGAGATCATCCGCAGGCGGTTATGCATCCAGCCGGTTTCGAGTAATTGACGCATGGCGGCATCAATGACAGGAATGCCGGTGCGCCCTTCACACCATTGCTGAAAATCCTCCTCGCTGTCGCGCCAGGGGACGTGATCGTAATCAGGGCGAAAGTTTTTGCTCATGCTCACATGGGGATAATGAAACATGATGTGGCGATAGAACTCCCGCCACAGTAATTCGTTCGTCCAGGTTGTTGGACCTTCACCCTGATGATGAAGAGTAGCCCGCTGCCAGCAGTCACGAATCGAGAGCACACCGGCATTGAGCCAGGGTGAAAGCATGCTGGTGCCATCCACGGCTGGCAGATCCCGCTGTTCGTGGTAACGCTGAATACCCTCTTCACAGAATCCGTCCAGCATTTGCCTGGCATGTGTCTCACCGGCAGGCCACAGGGTTTCCCAGTGAGCCTGTGGAGTCGGCCAGTCGATGTCATCCAGCTTGCACATATAATCTTCAAACAGCGTGTCGGTTTCTGCCTTTCCCCGACAGGTCATGGCATCTTCAACGCTGAAGACTGGCATCATGGTCCGACATTTTCTGGAAAATGGTGTGAACACCTTGAAGGGTTCACCACTGCCATTGAGCACGGAACCTGGCTGCAGCAACACCTGGTCATGAAAGATTCGGCAAGGCATGGACAGGTCTTCACAGACGCTGGCTACTGCCTGGTCCCGGCGCGCCTCGTTCAACGGGTATTCCGCGTTCAGGTATAGTCCATCCACGGTACCGTCAGCCAGGATATGCCGGAAAAATACTGGAATGTCGGCATAATGCTTTACCTGGGCAAACAGCAACGGCACACCAAGTGCCCGGAGCTGACCTTCCAGTTCAATGAGGTTTCGACGCCAGAAATCCTGTTTTATCGGCGCATCATCATGCTCCTGCCATTGTCCGGGGGTCGCAATATAAAGCGCAGCCACCGGACCAGACGCCAGCGCCTCATTCAGGGCCAGATTGTCACGTGTACGCAGGTCTGAACGAAACCAGACCAGTTTCATATCTGGTTTCTCAGACTGAGGTCGTCGGGATAGGGTTGCAGATAGGCCTGCTTGCTGATGTAGTCGTCAGGGTGGGTGTGGAAATGACTGCGCAACAGGGTCACCGGTACGATCAATGGAATGATGCCGTTGCGGTACTGGTGTATGACTTCGAGAAGTTTCTGTTTTTCAGCAGCGCTCAACTGGTTTTTCAGATAGCCCTGCAGATGCATCAGCACATTGGTGTTGGTTTTGCGGTTGGCTTTTTTCTCGAGTGAAGCCATGAGGCCGGTAAAGTATTCCTGTGCCGTTGCATCCAAATCCTGTTTGCTCAAGTCAGCAAGTTGTCTGCCGAGCGCCGAGTAGGACTGGGGGTCATGGGCCATCAGGGTGTATTTGTAACTGGCATGAAAGTCGATGAGTTTGCCAGGCGTCAGGCCGCCTTCCAGCATCCTGTGCCAATTGTGATAGGCAAACACACGAGTGATGAAATTTTCCCGCAGCACGGCATCCTGTAAACGCCCGGCCTCTTCTACAGGCAGCAGGGGATAGGTTTCGGTCATAGCCCGTGCAAAGATGCCCCGCCCCATATCTTCCTGAGGAAAGCCCTTGTCGTTGTAAACCTTGACCCTGAACAGCCCGCAGCTGGGAGAACCCTTGATAAAGATATAACCGCACAGGTTGTCCAGCTCCTTCACCCGTTCGCTGGAAAAGGCTTTAAGTTTATCGGTGACCACGAAATCACGGTTATCAACACCCACAACATCCGGATCATCGGGATTACCGGCCAGGCGAATGGGCTTGCGGGGTATACCCAGACCAATACTGACCTCGGGGCAGGTGGGCACAAATTCAAAATAACGGGCAAGGTCCCGTGTACACAGCGGTGAATGCTTGTGCCCGCCGTTATAGCGCACTTCCTCACCCAGCAGGCAGCTGCTGATACCGACCCTGATGCGGGCCGGTGAATTTTTCAAATCATTCATGACGGCGAATCCTGATTCATTGTCTGGCGGGCTATCATTGACCCGAGATGATGCCAGAATGCCGGATGATGTCCCACGGGATCAAGCAGATCCAGGCGCAAGCCGGCATACTGCCTCCGCAGGTCGTCCATCATCTGCGGCACATCCACCAGCAGATGCCGACCGGCAGCAAAGAACAGCGGCAGGACCTGAATATCCTTCTTCCCCTGTTGGTAATATTCGCCAACCAGCTCTTCCAGGGATGGCGCGGCCATTTCCATGTAGGCCAGCCCGGCCTTGTGATCCAGATAATCATTGACCAGACCCTGGCCTGCTTCGAAGGTCTGACACCAGTTTGGATCGCGGCTGCCATGAGCCAGCAGGATCAGTTGAGAGGTATTCGGGCTGGTGTCATCCATTGCCTCAGGTATTGCGTATACATCTGGCATATAATGCTTCACTCAAAGTGACATATACGCTAACAGACCTGAAACAGATCTATGACCAAACGTGCCGTGCTGCTCGCCAACCTGGGCTCCCCTGACAATCCTGATGTGCCTTCTGTCAGGCGCTACCTGAACCAGTTCCTGATGGATC
>CAZBBS010000131.1:0-6690 GCA_964490145.1 uncultured Enterobacteriaceae bacterium | reverse complement strand
GGCCTGTCACGCCGGAGGTCGCGGGTTCGAGTCCCGTCCGGTCCGCCATTACTTCCCCTTGTTCCTAATAAACAGCCCCTAATCAACTGTTTGAAGCGTATGCCCGAAGTATGCTTTCTGAAACAGGCTGAATTTGTTTTTGACGATTCACGTCCAAATTGAGTTGGTGCCATGTCAACCAGTGCCTTGTGTCGACGTTTTAACTCACTGACCCGTTATTTTGGAGAACTGTATGAAGTACGTTGCTTATGTCATAGCTGGCATGTTGCTCCTGACCTCTTGCCGGCAGGTGGAGGAAATCACTGGCAATCGCCCCATCGTTGATACCAAGGGAATTGATCCCTATAAATATGAGACTGATCTGGAGGAGTGCTATGCCTTTGCTGATCAGGTACAGTCCGGGCGGAAAGTCGCCACAGGTGCTGCAACAGGCGCTGTGGTTGGGGGAGTCGTTGGTGCCGTGATAGGTGACAGCGATACCGCCAAACGCAGCGCCGGTGCAGGGGCTGCCTCCGGCACTCTCAGTGGGGCTGGCAGTGCGGTGGATGAACGCCAGCGGGTGGTGAGAAACTGTCTGTCAGGAAGGGGATACCTGGTGCTGAACTGACACCTGTTCTTTGTGCCATTGTCTGAATCGGCGACGACGCGGATAATCCGGTTTTGACCGGTGGCACAATGAACCTGAAAAACGCTTTCAACATCAGGGATATTCCTGTAGAGCATATCCAGGACGCGGTATTCAATGATGCCGGTTGTCGCCTGTCGGTTTTGCGTACGGATCTGGTTCATCCTGACATTTCCGGTAACAAGTGGTTCAAACTCAAGCACAATCTCATCCGGGCCCGCCAGGAAGGCCACAAAACGCTGCTGAGTTTTGGCGGGGCCTGGTCAAACCATCTTCATGCCCTGGCCTTTGCCGGCAAGACTTTCGGTTTCAATACCGTCGGTATTGTCAGGGGGGGGGTGCCCGAACCACTTAATCCCTGTCTCAGGGATGCTGCAGAAGCCGGTATGCGCCTGATTGGTATCAGCAGGCTGGACTATCGCAAAAAGGAAGATCCGGCTTTGCTGAATACGCTCAGAGAGCGGCTTGGTGACTTTTACCTGATTCCGGAAGGTGGCGCCAACCGTGAAGGGGCGCTGGGATGCGCGGAGATTCTTCATCTGGTTAACCAGGAAGAAGTAGACCTGATCGCCATGGCCTGTGGGACAGGCACCATGCTAACCGGTCTGGCATCAAATGCCTGCAAGCCGCTTCTTGGCATTCAGGTACTCAAGGGGGAAGGCTATCTTGAGCGCCAAATCCAGGACAATTTCCTGCGATTTGGCATGGAGGCCGCTTGCACCTGGTCCATTAACGACCAGTTGCATGATGGTGGCTATGCCAGGGCTTCACCTGCCTTGCTCAGTTTTATCAACAAGTTTGAAGCAGATACCGGTATTCCTCTGGATCCTGTCTATACTGGCAAACTGCTAAATGCGTTGTATATCCTGAAAAAAAGGGATTTTTTCCCACAAAAATGCCGTATACTGGCGATCCACAGCGGCGGTATTCAGGGACGCAGAGGCTTTGTATAATAAGCAAGTAAATCAAGAAGATATTGCTTTCATATAAAGTAAACTCTATAAAATTGAGGCAACGTGAACAGGACAAAGGATCAGCAAAGCAGGGGGCATTCACCTGCAGCATGGCAGCACTGGCTGATGTCAGTGGTTGTGCTGATATTGTCCTTTACCGTCTCGGCCCAGGAAAACGCCCCCTGGACCCTTGATCAATTCACTGGATTTGCCCAGGCCAACCTGGATCTTGACGCTCTGGAAAGCATGCAGATCGGGGATGAATTTGAACTTCAGGTCTCCGAAGCAGAGCAATACACCATCAGGATTGACAACTTTTTCACCCTGTCAAATGGTGATCGCAGCTGGTATGGATCTATCCAGAATACAGGTCTGGATTACGCCCTGGTCATTACTGCCGGAAACAAGACTGCCCATGTCATCCTCACTTCTCCCTCCGGCATTTTTCAGCTTTATGGCCGACTGTCTGGCTCGGGCTCATACATTGGGGTACTGAAGCGGCTGGATCATATCCGTGATGATGTTTCCGTTGCCGACACCCTTATTGTGCCAGACCGGGTTCTGACAAGCGGATTGCTTATTACCCAGACAGCATCGGCCCGCCAGATTCCTGTCGGGGGGGCTGTGAGCATTGATGTGATTATTCGTAACCTGAACACGGTAACCCTGGTGGACCAGGTAGCGGATATTTATTTTGCGCTTGAAAATACAACGGCCCTTGTTGTGCCGCCAAACTGCCAGCAACTGGAGACCACCACGGGAGAGCCTGTCCTGCATTGTGAACTGGGCAACATCGCCAGTGAAGGGCAGCAGCGTCTGCAATTTACCCTGCAAACCATTGAACAATCGTTTCCCATCATCAACAGCACTGTAGTTGTTGGAGAAGAGCGCAGTGACACGTTTATCGAGGTGTACCAGGATATCCTGACAGACACGGATGAAGACGGAATCAGCGACTACAATGAAACCCTGATCGGGCTGAATCCTGCGAATGGACTGGATGCCATACAAGAGGACCTTACCACTATTGATGTGCTGGTAGCCTATACCGAGAATCTTGAAGCACTGTATCCTGGGGAGATTGAAACCCGCATCAACCAGCTATTCAATGTCGCCAACAAAATTCATGAAGATAGCCATACCGGTATCCGCTTGAGGCCGGTCGGGATACATGCGGTGAAATATGAGGCTGCCGAAGACCTCAGTGCCGACCTTGCCGCTCTGACCAGCCAGTCGGACGAGTCCCTGATTGATCTGGACAGAAAGCGTCGCCTGTTTGGCGGCGATCTGGTCGTGCTGTTTCGACGCGGTCAGGAGTCCGGACTTTGCGGTCTGGCCACTCTTGGCGGTAAGGGCACCCAGGGGGATCTGTCAGCGGATTACCAGAAAAGCTTTGCCATGTCGGTGATCAACATAGACTGCAACGATGACAGCGTTCTGGCCCATGAAGTTGGTCATAATCTGGGGCTGGTGCATTCTCGTCGGGAAGACGCTGAAGGAGGGACGCTTTCTTCATCTGCAGGTTATGGTGTTGATACCCGCTTTGTCACAGTCATGGCCTTTCCCGATGACTTTGATGTCGTCAATCGCCTTTACCGATTTTCAGACCCGACCCGTGAATGCGGCCCATTTTCCTGTGGTGCGGAGCATGAAGATGCGGACGAGGGAGCTGATGCCGTGAAAACCCTGCGCCTGGTCAAACACCAGGTTGCTGCCTACTATTCATCCCAGGAGGCCAGAATAGGCAACCAGAAAGCCATTTCCAGCCAGGCCGGCGGGGTATCTGTGGCGCTTGGCGTAGGCGCCTATGATGGTGATCACGACAATTTCATCACCAGTATCTTCAGCGAATCTCCTGTCGGTTTCAGGATGAAAATTCGGCCTTTGCCCCGACAGCAGGGTAAAGAGTACGTTGCCTACATGGTTGTGGCCAAGGACAACAAGTTTCAGCAGTTGACAGTAGATGGCGGCCTGGTGCCCTGGAATGGCAAGTTAGCCAGTCTGCAACCGGCAACCCGGCCCAGGCCATTGCAGTCTACTGAGTTGTTTGATCTTGTGCAGGATATGGACTTTGGACAGCTTGGGATTTCAGGGCAGTTCCAGGTTTTTATTGCCTATCAGATTCTGCAATCGGGGGAGCTGGTTTACAGTGCTGTCCCTGCCTCTTTTTCAGTTACCACCCGTCCCGGATCGTTTTAATTCCCGGGTCAGGCTTTGGTGTTTATAGCCTGAACAAATTCTCGCTTTTTGGGAAAAGGCACTTCACGTCAAATATGATGTGGTTGTCGCGAGTCAGCTTGCGTATGGCATCCACGCCGGCATTTTTAAACTGGTCATGGGACACCGCAATGATCACGGCATCATAATGGCCTGGCTGTGGTTCCTTGATGAGATCCAGACCATATTCATCCCTGGCGGCCTGGGGCAGTACCCAGGGATCATGAATATCGACATTGGCGTGATATTCCTTCAAACCGGCAATCAAATCCACCACACGGGTATTGCGGATGTCCGGGCAGTTTTCCTTGAAGGTCAGGCCCATGACCAGAATGTTTGAGTCCACCACGTGGATGCGTTTATGGGTCAATTCCTTGACCACCCGTTCACTGATGTAAGTGCCCATGCCATCGTTAATACGGCGGCCGGCAAGGATGACTTCCGGGTGATAGCCGATTTCTTCTGACTTGTGAGTGAGATAGTAGGGGTCAACACCAATGCAATGACCGCCAACCAGACCAGGTCGAAAATTCAGGAAGTTCCACTTGGTGCCTGCGGCTGTCAGCACTTCTTCAGTGTCTATGCCAAGACGGTGGAAAATAATACTCAGTTCATTGATAAACGCGATATTCAGATCACGCTGGGTGTTTTCTATGACCTTGGAGGCTTCTGCCACCTTGATGCTGCTGGCAGGATGTGTGCCTGCCGGGATGATGGAGCGATAAAGTGCATCGACAAAGCTGGCGGTCTGTTCATTGGAGCCTGACGTCACCTTGATGATCGTGGTCAGGCGATGCTGCTTGTCGCCGGGATTGATGCGCTCCGGGCTGTAGCCCACAAACAGATTTTCATTCAACTTAAGGCCTGAGACCTCTTCCAGCACCGGAAGGCAGACTTCCTCTGTGGCACCAGGGTACACAGTGGATTCAAAAATTACGGTGTCTCCGGCATCCAGAACACTACCGACCAGTTTACAGGCGCTGATCAAAGGGCTCAGGTCGGGATGATTTTGCCGATCCACTGGCGTGGGCACCGTGACAATATAGACGTTGGCGTGCTTGAGGTCCTCTGGATTGCAGGAATAGCTGCCATGAACAGCTGCAGCCAGTTCTTCCTGGCTGAGATCTTTTCCAAGATCGTTGCCTGCCTGCAATTGTTCCACGCGCTGGGCATTGATGTCGTAACCCAGGGTAGGGTACTTCTTGGCGAACTCCACCATCAACGGCAAGCCGACATACCCGAGACCAATAATGGCGATTTTGCTGTTTTCTAGATTCAACGTGCACTCCTTAAGCGGGCGCCATTATAAACTATGGTTTGCCGGGTGTCGTAGCCATTATTGGCAAATATTTCTACAGCAAGAGCGTGCTATAATCGCCCACCCTTTAGGTGGTTACCTTATATGGCAGTATTTTCAAATATCGGACTCACTGGACGGCATAACCGGGAAATTCTCGATTCCCTGCAATACCTGATCCGGGCTCTCGAAACCTACGTTGATGTCAACATTCTGCTGGATGCCGAAATCGCCAGCCTGCTTGATGAGCATGGCCTGCCTGTCCTGGATACGAGAAAGTTGGCCGAGCAGTGTGATCTGATGATAGTGGTCGGTGGCGACGGCAGTCTTCTACAGGTAGCCCCCTTGCTTGCAGAGCAGGATTTACCCGTTGTCGGCATCAACCGGGGAAAGCTGGGGTTTCTGACTGATGTGCTGCCCGATGAGATCGAGGTGACCCTCGATCAGGTGTTGTCAGGTCGGTTCAAGATTGAAAACCGGTTTTTACTGGATCTGTACACGGGCAAGGATTCGCCTAAATACCTGGGCTCGGCACTGAACGACATCGTGCTGCATCCGGGCAAAGCTGTGCAGATGATCGAATTTGCCCTCTATATTGATGGTGAATTTGTCTATAACCAGGCTTCCGATGGTCTGATCGTGGCAACCCCGACGGGCTCGACAGCTTACGCCATGTCAGCAGGTGGTCCAATCATGCATCCCAAACTGGATGCCCTGGTGCTCGTCCCGATCAACCCTCACAGCCTGAGCAGTCGTCCGATAGTGATCGATGGAAACCGCGAACTCACCCTGATTGTCGGAGACCGCCATCATATCCTGCCGCAACTCAGTTGTGATGGAGCAACCAGTCATACTTGCACGCCCGGCGACACAATCACAATCCGGAAAAAGGCCAAGGAATTACAGATACTCCACCCTGCGGACTATGATTATTATGAAACCTGTCGCAGCAAGCTGGGGTGGTCGCATCGGCCAACAAATCGCTGATTTGAATACCGTCTATGTACAAGATCGTTGAAGTAGCACTCCAGGAAGATCTTAGTCAGTTCAGCCGTCTGTTATGGCAGAAAAAAATCACCCATAGAATCGTACGCCTGGAAGAGAGCCAGGTGCTGACTGTCCCCAGCCGTGAAGCCATACTCCCGGCTACCCGGTTGTTTGAACAATGGCATAGAGGCGAGATTCATCCTGGTGCTGAAGATGGAGCCGATTTCAGCGCATATTTTCAGCCTGCCGAATCCGTTCGGCGTTTTCTCAAGGCCTTTTTCAGGGCACCGGTGACCTTGAGCCTGATTGTTGTTTGTCTGGTGATGGCCCTTGCGGCACCGCTGGGTGACATGAATTCGCTGGCCCGGGCTCTGCTCTTTCCCGACTTTAGTTTCGGAACACGAATCATTGACCTTGAACGGGTGCTGGAAAATTTCACTGTGATCCATTTGCTCAGGATGGTATCGCCGGTACTTCTTCATGATGGCATTATTCATCTAGCCTTCAATATGTTGTGGCTGTGGGAGTTCGGCCGCAGGATAGAGGCGGCTCAACCCAGTTGGATGATGCTGCCCCTGGTTCTGGCTATCGCACTCGTCTCGAACACTGCG
>CAZBBS010000130.1:1694-6695 GCA_964490145.1 uncultured Enterobacteriaceae bacterium | reverse complement strand
GGCCAGGGATACATGGTGTGCCACAACAGAGCCCCTGAAAACGTCGCATGGGCTTTCAGCCCCAGGCGCTGACTGGCTTTGGCGGCAGCCATCAGCTGTCCTGTTGCCCACTGCGGCCAGGCTCTTGGATTAGCCCGGACTTGCGGTGCCGCAAACGCGGCAAACATCTGTTCATACGCCGGATGAACCGCCAGCAGCTGGCCCTGCAGATGCGTGGACAGTTCGGTGATCCGGATACCATGCTGGCCCACCTTGCCTGCCACTTCATCACAGTAATCCTGACTGTCAGCCGCCAACTCCAGATCGAACAGGGACGGATCTGTCGGCACCTGAATGCCCACGTAGCCAAAATCAGCCGCCCATTTGGCCATATTTTCAAGGGAGTCAAAGGGCGCTTCGGAACCGGCAAACTGGGCCAGGAAAATGGCGGGGCCTTTCATGAACAAAATCCTTATTACTGTGGTAATGTTTAAATTAACTATTCTTTTGGGAGAGAGACAAGAGGCAAGAGGCAAGGCTGTTCAGGTAATACTTAAAAAGTGTTTTCATCATTAAGATAACGTGACACTCAGAATCTTCAACTCCACAAATTTTGATAATTGACACCTTGTCTCTTATCTCTTATCTCTTGTCTCTTATCTCTTGTCTCTTATCTCTTGTCTCTTGTCTCTTGTCTCTTGTTTCTATAACTCAGGAAACTCCACCCACTCATTCCCGGCGCTGGACGATGCCACTGCTGTCTCGATAAACGCCATGCCCCGCAGTGCATCCTGTATGCCCGGGATGGTTTTATCGATGACTTCCTTGTGCCGGAAGGCATGGATTTCATCGGCAAAGGTACGGTACAGGTTGGCAAAAGCTTCAATGTAACCTTCAGGATGCCCTGCAGGCACGCGGGTGCTGGAGGCGGCGCCAGGACCGATAGCCGCCGTACCGGTGCGAATCATTTCGGTGGGCTGGTCGTTATAGCGTATCCAGAGCGTGTTGGGTTCCATCTGCTGCCAGTCAAGACTGGCCTGGTCCCCATAAATGCGCAGGCGCAGGTTGTTTTCATCACCGACACAAATCTGGGACGCGATAAGCGTGCCACGTGCCCCGTTATCAAAATGCATCAATACCGTGCCATCATCATCCAGCTGACGACCTTCCACGATGCTGTTCAATTCTGCGTTCAACCGTACCACGGACAAGCCAGAGACAAACTCAGCCAGATTGAAAGCGTGAACACCGATATCCCCCATGCAGCAACTGCTGCCGGCACGCTCCGGATCAAGCCGCCAGGCAGCCTGGGCATTGGCCTTGTCTTCCTCGCGATCAGCCAGCCAGCCCTGGGTGTACTCCACCAGGATCTTGCGCACCTTGCCCAGTTGTCCTGCCGCGACACGTTCGCGGGCCTCACGAATCATGGGGTAGCCGGTATAGGTATGCGTCAATCCGTAAAGCTTTCTGGATTTATTCACGATGCTGGCCAGCAAACGACATTCTTTCAATGATGCGGTTGCCGGTTTATCAGACATCACGTGAAAGCCATGTTCCAGGGCTTCTTTGGCCACAGGCAGATGCAGGCTGTTTGGCGTGACGATGACCACGCACTCCATTCTTTCTTCGGCGGGGAGTTTGGCTTCGGACTGGCACATGGACACATAGTCCGGATAGCAGCGCCCTTCCCTCACCCCGAGAGCCAGGCCGGAAGTCAGGGACTTTTCCGGACTGCCAGAAAAGGCACCGCACACCAGTTCATAACAGCCATCCAGACGTGCAGCCATGCGATGCACCTCGCCGATGAAGGCGCCCTGCCCGCCACCGACCATGCCATAGCGTATTTTTCTCATTGCGTGACGACTCTCGGAAACTCGGTTAATACAGGACAAAGGCATACAGGGTGTCGCGCACGGCGGCCAGCAGGTACTGTCGGCCATCCACCTGGTAGGTTTGCGGCGCATTGGTCAGGTTGCCAATGCGGGTATGCCAGAGCAGATCACCATTGGCCCCATCAAAGGCCACCATGTTGCCGGCACCATCGCCGGTAAACACCAGCCCGGTTGCCGTGGTCAACACACCGATACCGACGGCGCCGCCGCCTGGCCAGGCATGGCGCCAAACGGATTCACCGGTACGGTAGTCGATGGCGTTAAAGGCGCTGTCCTCAAAGCCGACGATGGCCACATCCTTGCCCGCCAGTCCCATGGAGCCGCGGGGATCCGGATCGGTCAGGTAGACAATATTGAAGCCGTTGTTTTCATGGGTATAGAACAGACCCAGATCAGGATTGAAAGCCGGCGGCTGCCAGTTGGCCACACCACCTTCGATGGGCGACACAATGGCACCTGGAATAATGGCTTCCTTCTGCGGATTGGGAATCGGGGAGCCGTCTTCACGAACTCCCAGATCCCAGTTGGAATAGGTGCCGTAGCGTTTGGTGACGATGGATTCACCGGTCACTCTGTCGACGGTAAAGAAGAACCCGTTGCGTGCAGCAGTGGAGACCAGCTTGCGAGGCTGACCATTAATCACCCCGTCAATCAGGATGGGTGTCTGGGCCGAATCCCAGTCATGGGTGTCATGGGGTGAGGTCTGGTGATACCAGGCCATTTCCCCGGTATCCACATTGACCGCCATCAGGGTGCAGGTGAACAGGTTGTCCCCCGCCCTGGCCACGCCGGTATACCCCGGTGTGGGATTGCCGGTACCAAAAATGTAATAACGGGTTTCAGGATCAAATACCCCGGGCACCCACACCTGTCCACCGCCATTGCGGGCAGCATCCAGGTTCGGCCAGGTATCCAGGCCGGGATCACCGGGATTCTGCGGCGTGGTGTAAAACTTCCATTCCAGCTCACCGTTGGCCGGATTAAAGGACTGCAGGAAGCCGGGGCTGTCGAGGTCATTGCCGGTGCCTACCAGCAGATGATCATCCACCACGATGGGCGCCATGGTGGAGAAATACTGCTGTTCCAGTGGCGCGATTTCCACGTGCCAGTTTTCCTTGCCGTCCTGGATATTCAGCGAGACCAGATAGTTATCCGGCGTTTCGAAAAACAAAGAGTCGTGCCAGATGGCCGGCCCCCGGTTGCCGATATGCACGCCCCCCCTGGACTGCCAGAAGTAATGCCACAGTTCAGTGCCGTCACGGGCATCCAGCGCCCAGACGTGGTCTGGCGAGGTCACATAAATGATGTCATCCAGAACAATGAAGCTGCCTTTCAGGTTGGCACCGGGCGGCAGGTATTTGCCATCGCCCTCCCCGCCCTGCACGGTGACTACAGGTCCGTTGGTGCGGATATTGCTGTTCATCCGCGCGGTCCAGCCCAGGGTCAGGTGGCTGACGTTGTCTTTGTTCACCGAGGTGAGGCGGCTGTAGCGCTGACCGGTGTAATCCCCGGAGTAGGACAGCCACTGATCCTCCAGAGGCTGATACAGCGCGGCAGGATCAAGCCCCTGGGCAGAGACTGACAGGCCCAGCGCAGCGCCCAGGGTAATGGCAGATAGTGTGATCAGTGTCTTCATTGTTGTGTCACCAGAAAAGCGGTCACGTCATGCATGACTTCATTGGTCAGTTCACTCAGCAGTGCGCGATGAGCCTGTGCGGGATCGTTTATTTCAACGCGGGTGTTACCGGTTAACGAGAAGCTGCGATGCTCACCCTCGTCAGTCACCAGACTGACAACAAAATCATCTTGCCGCTTGAGCACACCACTTACCTGCTCCCCGTTGCCCAGCGTCACAGTGGCTCTTATAGCACGACGTGACGGATCGGCACCCGGATCCGGGGCACCGAAACGTCTACCCGCCACCCAGGAATTCTGGAGGTTCACCGGCGTATCAATACGTGAGGCAATCCCGGCCAGGTCACCGCTCAGGGAATGACATCCGGTGCAGCGCTGGTTGAAAAAGGCTTCACCAGCAGCGGCATCACCCACCACGATATCCAGTTCAACATCAGCGCCACCGGGCGGCCCACCCTGGAAAGACTGGTTGGCCCAGACACTGTGAATAAATTCGGCTACGGCGACACGATCCTCGGCCGGCACCTGCAGCGGCGGCATGGCCGGCATACCGGGATTGCTGCGCCCGTTCTGGATCACCTCGCCGATCAGTTCACCATGTTCATCGTTAAGCACAAGCTGGGAGCGCAACAGGTTGGGACCGCCCATATCACCACCACGCAGGTCGGCGCCATGACAGGCCCGGCACAGGCCTTCATAGACGGCTTCACCACGTTCAAGCACGTCCTGCGAGGCCAGCTCCCGAACCTGGGCGGGATAAATGACAAAAGGCATGGCACTTGGAGCCTGGGAAGCTTCTGTTTCAGACGGGACAGTAACATTGGGTGCAGCAACGGTATCTTGCGCAGTCCCAGGGGATTCCTGTTGTCCGCAGGATATTAGCAGCACTGCCGCGATGAGACTTAGTAAATGCAACCTGGAAAGCATGGGTTCTCCAATCGTTATTATTCTGGTGTCGGTGCCATTGTTAATCGCAGTAAGGAGACAAGCATAAGAAAATCCGGACTGGAATAACAGTGACTTTCCATGTTTCTCCCCTGTACCGTAAATACAGGAAATTTCCCTCAAAAAACTCTAATATTGTCCTCGACCAAATCTATTCAGGGTGACCAGCAATGAATTTCACACGCCGATCCGTTCTTCAAGCGCTGTCTCTTTCCGCGCTGCCCATTTCGCTATATGCCCAGCGCAAACCCCGCCTGGGCATGATTTTCCCGGTCATTGACAGGGACGTGCCGGAAGAAGCCATTCGCATGTATGGTGATCGCATTGAATACGTAGTGGAAAACCTGGATCTGAAAACCATGACGCCCGAGGGCTACGATGCGGTGATCGGCGACATCCCGGCACTGGCAGAAAAGCTGGTAAAACAGGATGTGGATGCCATCATGGTCATGGGCACTTCCCTGACTTTTTACCAGGGCCGCGAATTCAATGAGCGCCTCACCAAAACCATTGCAGAATCCACCGGCCTGCCCACCTCCACCATGAGCAA
>CAZBBS010000130.1:0-1594 GCA_964490145.1 uncultured Enterobacteriaceae bacterium | reverse complement strand
CCAATACCCGCATCCCGGCCATTTCCAGTACCCCTCACGCCCTGTTTGAAGGTGCCCGCCTGCTCGGCATCGATGCCAGGGTGCCGGGCTATGGCCAGTTGCTGTCTGCCTGACGCCAATGAAATACTTCCCAGGTAGAACGTTTTAATTCCACGCTCCAGATTTACGTAAGCTAAACAACAGGACACAGGACAAGACATGAAATTACACGGTGTACCCCAAAGCAATTTTTACAACATGGCCAAGCAGTCCCTGCTGGAAAAAGGGGCCGCTTTCGAGGAAGTGCTGACCCCACCCAGCCAGGATGAAAGCTTCCTAGCGCTCAGTCCCATGGGCAAGATCCCGATGCTGGAAACCGATGAAGGCCCGCTGACTGAGGCCCCGGCCATCATGGAATACCTGGAAACAAAATACCCGGCCAACCCCCTGTATCCTGCTGCCCCCTATGCCCGAGCCCGGGTCATCCAGATCATGCGCATCATGGAACTGTATGTTGAAGCCCCGGTGCATCCGCTGGTAGGCAAGTGGTTTGGTCGTGACGTGCCGGACCATGTGGTGGCCAATGCCCGCCCGGCCGCTGAAAAAGGTCTGGCCGCCCTGGAGCGCATCACATCCTTTGCCCCGTACATCGCCGGTGATTCATTTACCTTTGCTGATATTGTGGCTTTTCATTGCCTGACACTGGGCAACCGTCTGACCATGCAATACCTGGACTGGAACATGCTGGATGCCATACCCGGCCTGAATACCTGGTACCAGATGCTCAGCGAACGCGACAGCACCAGCCGGATCCTGGCTGATATTGCCGCTGCCAGTTAACCGGCATGTTATCCATCACTGGCCTGGCTCCGGGCCAGTGATGTGGCCCCTTCAGGATGCCAGCATTTCACCTGTTCTTGATCTGTATCCAGTACAGAACCGGAAAGATTCCCTACAATAGCGCCCATGACAGACACCAGCCTGAATCCCGTTTTTAATGCCGCGTTGCTCGAAAAGTATGACACCTTCGGCCCGCGTTACACGTCCTACCCCACTGCCGTCCAGTTTACCGAAGCATTTACTGAGAATGACTACCGCCAGGCGGTGGCGCAAAGCAACCAGGACGGCAAGGATCTGTCCCTGTACTTTCACATCCCCTTTTGTGAATCCCTGTGCTTTTACTGTGCCTGCAACAAGATCATCACCCATACAAAACAAAGAGCATTGCCTTACCTTGAAAGACTGCATCGGGAAATTGCCCTGCAAGCATCTCTCGTGGATGAAAAACGCCAGGTAAGCCAGCTGCACCTCGGGGGAGGCACTCCCACCTTCCTCAGTGATGACCAGCTGTCAGCCCTGATGGCGGAAACGGCCAAACATTTCACCCTGGCACCGGAACAGGACAGGGAATTTTCCATCGAGATCGATCCGCGCGCCGTGCGCGACAACACCATAGCCCTGCTTGGTGAACTGGGTTTCAACCGCATCAGTTTCGGTGTGCAGGACTTCAATCCCAAAGTCCAGCAGGCGGTTAACCGCTTGCAGAGCATGGAACAGACCCTGGCTGTCATTGAAGCCGCACGCAAGGCCAGGTACAAATCGGTGAGCATCGACC
>CAZBBS010000129.1:0-6843 GCA_964490145.1 uncultured Enterobacteriaceae bacterium | reverse complement strand
CCACCCGGGCGGTGTTAAACGACGAGGCCCGCCGCTTGATGCCATGCACCTCATACCCCTTGGCCAGAAGCAGCCGCGCCAGATACGCCCCGTCCTGCCCCGTCACACCCGTGATCAGTGCTTTTTTCAATGGCTTTTTCCTTTATTGCTAGTTCTTCAATCAATGTAAATAATCAATCTCAATGATACACATCTTAATATTGAATGGTATCTCCTTCACAAAAATACAAATTATTTTGCACTCAATAATTTAACACAATTCTCCTGCATTTTATTTTGTCTCTGGGAAGGCTTGTCCTGCAACTTTTCAAACAATAAACTAACCTGATATCGAACCAGAGATAATTTAAATCATGTCCGTTCAAAAGGGAAAATTCTTAGTTGTAGACCTTGATGGAACGCTTCTGAGGTCTGACATGTTGTACGAGAGTTTTTGGTCAGCATTAGGGAGTGACTGGCGCGTAATTCTTTATTTAATTCCAGCGCTTATTCGGGGAAAAGCCTCACTCAAGGATTATTTGCAAGAAGCATCAGATATTGATGTATCTTTGTTACCATACAACAATGAAGTCATAGACTACATTAACAGATTTCGTAAAGAAGGTGGTCTAGTTGCCCTAGTTACTGCTACGAATAACAAATTGGCCCAAAAAATCTCAGATTACTTGGGGCTGTTTGATGAGGTTCATGGTTCAACCGCAGACCATAATCTTAAGGGTAAGGCAAAGGCACATTTTCTCAATAAACATTTTGGCAACAATTCATACGTCTATATGGGAGATACAGAAGCAGACCTGCCTGTTTGGAAGCAATCGATCAAAGCAGTGACAGTTAATTCTTCACCTATTCTAAGGAAGAAAGTCGAGTCTCTTCAAAAACCCTTTGAACATATCGAAATATCTGTGAAATCACCTATCCAATATCTCAAAGCCATGCGACCACACCAATGGCTAAAGAATATCTTAATATTTTTGCCAATTTTGGTGGCGCACAAGATTAATATCGACACGTTTTTTGCAAGTTTTATTGCGTTTGTTTCCTTTTGCCTTGTTGCCTCAAGTGTTTATGTGCTCAATGACCTCATAGACCTTAACTCGGATAGAACACATCCTAGAAAGCGATTTCGTCCATTTGCATCAGGGTCCCTGCCGATTGCCCATGGTGGCCCTATGGTGATTAGCTTGATTGGTACAGGTGTTTTTCTATCATCATATGTAAACAAAGCCTTCGTGATAACTCTGGTGCTGTATTTTTTGCTTACAACGCTGTATTCATTACATCTAAAGAGTAAGATTATCATTGATGTCTGCATGCTGGCAGGCTTATACACGCTGCGCATTTTTGCAGGCAGCGTGGCGGTTGACCTTGAAATTTCATTCTGGCTGTTGGCATTTTCCGTATTTGTTTTTCTCTCACTTGCTTCTGTCAAACGCCAAGCTGAACTTGTGGACATGAAAGAACGTAGTCTTATCCAGACAAACGGACGCGATTATTATGTTGAAGACCTGCCTATTGTTACTGTGGTTGCCATAGTATCAGGTTATCTTTCGGTTCTTGTAATGGCGATGTATGTAAACTCACCAGAGATACTAGACCTATATTCAACCCCTTCAGCATTATGGGGTATCTGTTGTGTTCTGCTTTATTGGATTACTAGAATAGTTCTTATTACCCACCGAGGGAAAATGCACGATGACCCAATTGTTTTTGCAGTGAAAGACAAAGTAAGCCTTTTATGTTTCTTTGCAATAATTGGATTTGCGTTGCTGGGGTGGCTCTGATGAGTCTCTATACGCTGGCTTTTCGCTATGTTATTTTTTCATTTATTGCAATCTTTGCTAATCTTCTAACCCAGCGTATGGTGTTTCTTTTTGGTGATACAAAAACGATTTTTTCAGTAGCTCTAGGTTTAGGAACGCTGACTGGACTTATCATAAAATATATCCTCGATAAGCGATGGATTTTTTATGATTTATCATTGGGGCTAGAGGATAACAGCAAAAAATTCGCGCTTTATACATGTATGGGGATTGTAACTACTCTAATTTTTTGGGGTAGTGAGGCAATCTTCTGGCTCACCTGGAAAACTGATACCATGCGTGAAATAGGTGCGGTGCTTGGTCTTTCTATTGGATATATTGTGAAATATAATCTGGATCGCAAATTTGTTTTTACTGACAAACATTTGGTCAATACACCATGAAACTGGCTGGATGGGGAAGATACCCGGTAATTGAAGCGAATATATCAGCACCTAGATCTGTTGATGACATTATTAGGCAAATCAAAAAAGGTACATCAATTGCTCGAGGCAACGGAAGATCTTATGGGGATAGCTCAGTAAGCTCCAGCAACACTCTTCATATGAAACATTTTAATCGCATGCTTGCCTTCAATGAAAAATCTGGTCAGCTTGTGGCAGAAGCAGGTCTACTCTTAGCAGATATCATTGATGTTTTTCTTCCTGAAGGTTGGTTTCCCAGTGTTACTCCCGGAACAAAGTTTGTTACCTTAGGCGGCATGATTGCAGCTGATGTACACGGTAAAAACCATCACAAAGACGGAAGCTTTGGGCAATACATAGATTGGATTGATATCATCAAAACTGAAGGCAAAATTGAACGCTGTTCCAAAATAAAAAACCCTGAATTGTTTCATAGAACAATTGGTGGAATGGGCCTGACGGGCATTATTATAAGAGCGGCAATCAGGCTCAAACGAGTACCATCTGCATGGATCAAGCAGCGTACACTCACCACTGAAAACATAGAACAGACTATTGATCTCTTTGAACAATCCTTGGATTCAACGTATTCCGTTGCCTGGATAGACTGTTTGCAAAAAGGTAAAAAACTTGGCCGATCATTAATTATGTTGGGCGAGCATGCTCAGCTTGAGGACCTCCCTGACACACTTGCAAAGAGCCCTTATACTTCTCCAGTAAAACAAAATATAACAATACCTTTCTCTCTCCCGGCATACCTTCTTAACAGTTTGACAGTGAAGACGTTTAATAAATTCTACTACTGGAATTCCAAGAGGAAGGATCAGTATCAACTCGTAGACTGGGATAGGTATTTCTACCCTTTAGATGCAATCCTGGGGTGGAATAAAATATATGGCCGCCGTGGGTTCGTTCAATTTCAATGTGTGATCCCGCTTGATAAAGCCAAAGATGGTCTTAGTGAGCTATTGCAGACTATTTCCGTTGCGAATGTTGGTTCTTTCTTGTCAGTCTTGAAAAGATTTGGAGAACAGGAGAGTCTATTCTCATTTCCCATGAAAGGATATACTCTAGCATTGGACTTCCCTGTTAACCCAAAAACCCTAACCCTAATGCAACAATTGGATTTAATCACCTTAAAGCATGCTGGGAGGTTTTATCTTGCGAAAGATAGCAGGATGTCTCGTGATACGTTTTTAAGTTCTGATCCGCGAGCCAAAACCTATAAATCTTTCAGGGTAGATGGTGGTCTAAATTATTCGTTTTCATCTGCTCAATCTGAAAGGTTAGGTTTGTGAAAAAGGCCCCAGTCCTCATCCTCGGTGCAACAAGTGATATCGGATTGGCCATCGCTCATCAATTTGCAAAAGAAGGCTACCCCATTCAACTTGCATCAAGAGATGTAAAAAGACTGGAGTCAGATCGCGCTGATTTAGAAATACGCTATAGTACTAAAGTAAGTTTGCATGAGTTTGATGCCATAAAAACTGTTTCTCATCAACGTTTTGTAAAAAAACTCCCAATTATGCCTGGGATTGTTGTATGTGCCGTTGGATATATGGGGAACCAATTTGAAAGTGAGCGTGATATAAAATCAGCATCTCTCGTGATGCGAAGTAACTTTGAAGGCCCAGTTAGCATCTTAGCAGAGTTTGCCAATCATTTTGAGCAGAGAAGATCTGGAACAATTATTGGGATCAGCTCAGTGGCAGGCGAAAGAGGGCGCGCTTCAAACTATGTATATGGTTCATCAAAAGCGGGTTTTACGGCTTTTCTATCTGGATTGCGTAACAGACTCGCCGATAAGGGCGTTCATGTTATGACCGTTCTTCCAGGTTTTATTTTGACAAAAATGACGTTTGATTTAGGGTTGCCGCCATTCTTAACAGCAAGCCCAAATGCATTAGCTGAATATGTATACAAATCTTATCTTAAAAAGAAAGATATCATTTATTTTTATAAAAGATGGCGATTAATAATGGTATTACTTTGCCATATTCCGGAGCGTTATTTCAAAAAAATGAAGATTTGATTTTGATCATTAAATTTACCGGTAGCTTTTGTAACTTTTTAAACTTTTATGAATGTAAACTTCTGAATTGGGCAATGGGTTCATGTTTTTAGAAAAACTTCAGAACATTATATTGAATGAGAAAACTTCCAAATATTGTATTTCTCTATTTATTTTAATCATTGGATTTAAGGTTTACCAAAATATCTGGAATGAGCTTCCTGGGGCATGGTCAATTGGCGAGCTATTAATAAACTATGAAGGAGGGTTCGTCCGGCGAGGTCTTTTGGGCCAATTATTCTATTTTACAGGTTACCCTGCATTTTATGCCACACTCTTCCAAAAAATAATTATTTTGTTTTTCTTTATCTGTTTTATTTCCTTTATTGTTATGACTGGAAGTAAACGAGATGCATGGGCCATATTTTTTGCTGTAGCATTTTCCGCATGGGGGGCTTCTTGATATATCAATTGGCGGTTGGGAATACCTCGATAGAAAAGAATTTTTGTTTTACCTTTCAATTTTTATTTTGATTTTCATTTCAGGTGTTTTCAATTTTGGCAGCAATACGGGAATTTTGATAACTTCATGTATTTCCATATTGATGATTTTTATTCATGAGATTTTCGCTGTCTTTTTTGTCCCGCCACTTATCCTGATTTTATTTTATCATTCGAGTTTTGGCAGAATTTCTTTTTTCAAAATTGGTGGTTTATATATTTTGCCAGTTACGATTGCTTTTCTGATGATCTACTTCAATCCCGGCAATCAAGAATTAATGCAAGCGATCCTGGATAGTTTATCAACTACAGATGCACGAAACATCACTGGTGGTATCGTCGCAATTGGTTGGAAGTTAGAACAAAGTCATAATCTTGCAGCACAAATGATAAGTAAAGGCTCTTCAAATATTTGGATGTTTTACTTATTACTTAATTCGATAATTGCAGTAGTTGTCACAACAATATTATCTCGTTCTTTTGATGAATTTGCGTTAAGAATAATCATTCTTGCTTGGATGGTTTTAGCAGTGTGCACATCTGCATATACCGGTTGGGATTGGGGTCGTTGGATCTCAATATTCGGTATTGGATTTCCACTTTTGCTAGGTTTGACTTTTCCCGATACAAAAATTCTGAACGAGAAAATTACTCTTTCAAAATTAAATTTCATGCCCAAATTAAATTTAGAAACGCTCAGGCCAAAAATAATTTTGATATGTTTAATTCTGCTTATTACACACCTAAGTGTCTCAACGCGGATGAATCATTGTTGCCCGCACCCATCAGGCCTAAAGCTTTATTCGGCGTCGTCAATTTTGGGTAGTATTGTCCCGAGATAAGATTATTTTCAAAAAATTCTAAAAAATATTCAGCTAATTTAAGAAATAATTTTTTCGAAAACAATAATTTCGCCTCAATTATATAATGAATGGTCAGGAGAAAAAAATGAAGGTTCCGATGTATTTACTTGGCTCAGTATTAGTAATTTTCATCTACTCAGCAATGTTTGCCCTGAGGTCAAATTTAACCGGTGGTGCTTATGGAGATCTTATTGATTTTCACATTCCATCCATTGAAATTTATAAACTAAACAATTTGCTTGACGCGATGCGGTTACAAAATTCAGCAATGAGGCCATTATAATATTGGAACTTATCTCATACTAATTTTGAAGAAATTCAAATCCGTATATTTACTGCATCTCTTTAGGTTTGGGGCGCTTGTTTGCCATTCTAACTCCTTAGTCTAAACATAGAGGTGGATCAGTTTAGTTGGGGAAGTTCATTTGTTTTAATAAGGCTCTAAAATAGCAATATAGGATTGTTTGTTAGAAAAATGAATAAGAAGAATGGTTTAAGTCGGAATCGTCAGGAAAAATAATGTGCGCCTTTTGTAGTGACTTAACGGCCACACAAGCAGCACAAATTCTTAATATCAATCGCAATACAATCAATCTATATTACATTGCTTTCCGGCAATCTATTTTTGCTTACCTAGAGGAGAAAATGGCTACCTTCACAGGCGTGATCCAAGTTGATGAAAGTTACTTTGGCCAGACGCGCCCACGCGGAAGCCTCCACAAACTGAAGCTTGGTTGCGTTAAGAATAAACAGTCTGTCTTTGGCATTTATGAACGCGGTGAGCGGGTCTATACCGAAATCATTCTGGACAACCGCAAAGCGAACCCTACAGCGCGTTATACGTGGCCAAATAAGTGTCGAAAGTGTTGTCATCAGCGATGGATGGCGCGGCTATAACGGACTGGTTGGGGTCGGCTTTGATAAGTATCTGCGTATCAAAAAGAAAATCGGTGACGAAACGAAACATGTCAGAAACGGCGTTCAAATCAACGGTATTGAAAGCTTCTGGTCTTAAACAAAACGAAAACTTGCCAAGTTCAACGGCGGCAAGAAAAACTTCCATCTGCATCTCAAAGAATGTGAGTGACGATAGAACTAAGATTTTATACGATGTATCAAAAAATCAGAAAATTAATAGTCTAGAGCCTTAATAAAAATTGTTATATTATTCACAGTAACAGACACAAAGCACCCATTGCATCGATGGTCAAAAAATGATGGTATAGGGTTTACTCCAACCATTT
>CAZBBS010000128.1:0-6893 GCA_964490145.1 uncultured Enterobacteriaceae bacterium | reverse complement strand
TTTACCCGGGTTGATGACAGCACCATTGAATATGACTTTACTGTCACTGATCCAACGGTCTGGGAAGAGCCCTGGTCCGGTACTTACCCTTTTAACAGCATAGAAGGCCCCATGTTTGAATATGCCTGTCATGAGGGAAATTACGGCATCGTGAATATTCTGAGCGGGATCAGGCTGGAAGAACTGGAAGCCCTTAAAGCGGCACGGCAATGATTAACCTGAGAGGTAATCCATGAAAAAAATTCTGCAATTAATGGTTCTGGCTATGGTGGCTCATGCAGGACAATCTTCTGCACATCATGCCTTTGCCCAGGAATTCAGTGTGGACCTGCCGGTCAATCTGCGCGGCACTGTTACCAAAGTGGAATTGATCAACCCGCACTCCTGGATACACATCGCTGTCACCAATGAAAATGGTGAGGAAGAAAGCTGGATGATCGAAGGGGGCAGCCCCAACTCCCTGTTCCGACAGGGTATAACCAAGAAATCCATTCCGATAGGCGCCGAACTGGATGTCATCGGTTATCAGGCCAGAGATAAAAGCCATAAAGCCGTGGGACGAGAAATAGCCTTTTCCGATGGCACCCCGCTTTTCTTCCGGGGAACGCAGGCACCCTGAACCACCAGGGGAGCTGATATCCAGCATTGACCCAAAAGCCCTGCACCAGCAGGGCTTTTTTATGCGTTGTAAATAGTTCAAGTTGGGAAGCCTGCCTGTCGATATAAATGGGGATGAAGCATTTATCTCGCTATAACAGCAGGTCGGTAAACCAGTGTATGTGCTGGTTGATACTGATATTCCTCTCAGGCAGCCTTTCCGCCATGCCGGACAGTGCAGAGGTTGTAGCGCTTGAAAATGAACAGCTGGTCCACCCGATGCTGGATCGGGCCAGTCTATATTTGCAGCAGAATGATTATGAAGTGGCCTTGAGTGAGTTGCTGCAAGCCTATGAGTTGACCAGGGAGCAGGAAACAAGCCCGCTGTTTGTCGAAGTACTCAATGCCCTGGCAACGGCCTATTTTGATGCCGGCCAGCTGGATCAGGCGCAACGTTATTATGAGCACGCGCTTTTGCAGGAACCGGACCCCGGGGCAAACAGGATGCTGACCTTGTACAACCTGGCACATGTCAGGGCATCCATGGGTGACTATCTTTTGGCGCATGAACTCCTTGAAGATTCCCTTGCGATAGCACAAGACCGACAGGACATACCTGGCCAGGCCTATGCGCTCAAAGCGCTTGGTGCCAACGCTATGGCGATGAACAGGTTCAATCAGGCCAGAGACTATCTGGGGGCGGCATTGGACCAGTTTGCGACACTGGATGACAGTCTCCAGGAAGCCCATGTTTATCGCCACCTTGGTGATATCGCAGAAGCTGAAGGGAATGCCAGTGCCGCCATCCAGCTGTATCTGTCAGCCTTGCCCGTGTATCTGGACCTGTCGAACGATAGCGGCCTGATGCGCCTTTATCGTGGTCTGAGTGCTGCCTATGAAAAACAGGGCAATCTGGAGAACGCACAGATCACGCAAAAAGCCTATGCCATATTGAATGAGGAAATTCTGTTAAACCGCCAGCAGGAGAGTACACAGCGAATGCAGGTGGCGTTTGAAACCCGCCGCTATGCTGATGAAAATGATGACCTGCAGCTTGAAAACCGTGAACAGCAGCAGGCTCTTGATCTGCAAAATACCCTGCTGGAGAAACAGCGACTGGTGAATATACTTTCTGCGGGAGTCATCGCGCTGGTTATCCTGCTGTTTGTCCGCAGTCACCAGTTTGGCAGGCGGATGCAGGCCCTGGCGACTACAGATGAGCTGACGGGCTTGTTCAATCGACGGGCCATCCTTGAAAAAGGCGTGTACGAACTGATGCGTGCCAGACGATTTGACCGCCCATTTTCCTGCTTCATGTTTGATATTGATCACTTTAAAAGCATCAACGACACCTACGGCCATGAGGTGGGTGACAAGGTGCTGAAGAAAGTGGCAGGTGAAATCCTGGCGACACTCCGACAATCAGACTGTCTCGGCAGGATAGGGGGGAAGAGTTTCTGCTGATCGCCCCGGAAACATCTCCGGATAGCGCCAGGGTGCTGGCTGAACGTATCCGCCAGAATGTGTCATACCTGACATTTGAGGAAATGGCAGGTCGCCAGGTCACTGTCAGCATTGGTGTAGCACAGATGTTCGATGAGAAAAGCCTGGAAGAATTGATACGTCATGCGGACGGCGCCTTGTACACTGCCAAGACCGAAGGTCGCAACCAGGTAGTGGTGTTTCAGGCCTGAATCGGAAAAGAGTTCAGGCTGCTCTTGCCAGCGCTTATCTCAACATACCAGCCCGATACATCCCAGTCTCCAAGCACTATCCGTTTTCCCTTGCCGTTTTTCAGGTCAAGGTCGTGCACCAGTGGCCGGTGTGTATGTCCGTGAATTAAGGTCATCTGGTCATACTGTTCCAGGATGCCTGAAACTGCCTCAGGGGAGACATCCATGATGTCCTCGGGTTTATTGCTGCTCATGGTTTTGCTTTGGGCGCGGGCCTGGTTGGCAAAGGACTGACGCTCCAGGAGGGGTTTGTCCAGAAAGGCCTGTTGCCATTCCGGGTTTCTGACCATCTGTCTGAAGGCCATATAATCCTTGTCGCGAGTGCACAGGGTATCGCCATGCATCAGAAGATATGATTGCCCATTGGTGTCGACAATACAGGGGTCATCAATGAGGGTGGCATGGCAGGCATCAGCAAATTCCCTGCCCATCAGAAAATCCCTGTTGCCATGCATGATATGGATAGCCATCCCCTGTTCGGCAGCCGCCGACAGTATGGCAGCCGCCTCACGGGCAAAGTCATCCATGCCATCATCGCCAATCCAAAGATTGAAAAAATCTCCCAGGATGTACAACGCGGTGTCAGGGTTGGTTTGAGAACGGATAAATGCTCCGAATGCCTGAAAAACATCGGGTCTTTCAGGCGTCAGGTGCAGATCGGAAATTAACAGTAGCCGGTTAGCCAGCGTCATCGGAAACAGTGACCGCCTCGATCACGATGTCTTCCCTGGGCACGTCCTGGTGGCCCATCATCGAACCCGTGGCACAGCCTTTAATGGCATTCACGACATCCATGCCGTCTGTTACCTTGCCGAACACGGCATAACCCCAGCCCTGGGGAGTCTTGCTGGTGTGATTAAGAAAGGTGTTGTCGTTCACGTTGATAAAGAACTGGGCAGTGGCGGAATGCGGATCCATGGTCCTGGCCATGGCAATAGTACCGGCATTGTTTGCCAGGCCATTGTCGGCTTCGTTTTCGATGGGGCTGCCGACTGCTTTCTGTTTCAGGCCGGGTTCGAAGCCGCCGCCCTGGATCATGAAATTGTCTATGACGCGGTGAAAAATCGTCCCGTTATAGTGGCCGGCCCTGGCATATTCCTGGAAATTGGCCGCAGAGATGGGGGCCTTTTCAAAATCCAGTTCCAGGGTGATGTCACCGGCAGTGGTATGAAGAACTATCATGGGAAATCCTTGCTTGAAAAAAATGATTGAGAGTAATGAATGAGAGTGATTCGAGTGTAGTTCGAGATTTAGAGACGGGCTATAATACGTGCTTTGCCCGCGATTATATAGTCGAAGTCTTGATGAGCGAACCCACTGCTAACACACCCTCCAATTTTATTCACCAGATCATCCGCAAAGACCTGGCTGACAACAAGAATCAGGGCAGGGTGCATACCCGGTTTCCACCGGAGCCCAATGGCTACCTGCATATAGGTCATGCCAAATCCATTTGCCTGAATTTTGGCACAGCAAAGGAATTTGGCGGGTTGTGCAATCTGCGTTTCGATGACACCAATCCTGAAAAGGAAGATATGGAGTATGTGGATTCCATTCGGGACAGTATCCGCTGGCTGGGGTTCGACTGGGAAGAACGCGAATATTATGCATCCAACTATTTTGATGCCCTCTATGATTTTGCCGTTGAGCTGATCAGGCAGGGCAAGGCCTACGTGTGCGGACTGAGCCAGCATGAAGCCAGGGAGTTTCGCGGGACGCTGACAGAGCCTGGTAAAAACAGCCCTGACCGTGATCGCTCGATCGAGGAGAACCTCGATATGTTTGCCCGTATGCGGGCAGGGGACTTCGATGATGGCGCCTATACGCTGCGCGCCAAAATCGACATGGCGTCACCCAATATGAATATGCGTGATCCGGTGATTTACCGTATTCGCCGCCAGCATCACCATCAGACCGGCGACAAGTGGTGCATCTACCCGATGTACGATTACACCCACTGCCTGTCCGATGCCCTGGAGATGATTACCCATTCCCTGTGCACCCTGGAATTTGAGGACCACCGCCCGCTCTATGACTGGGTGCTGGATCAACTGGATGTGCCATGCCATCCCCAGCAGATCGAATTTGCCCGCCTCAATATCAATTACACGGTCATGAGCAAGCGCAAGCTCAAGCAACTGGTGGATGAAAAACTGGTATCGGGCTGGGATGACCCCCGTATGCCGACGCTTGATGGCATGCGTCGTCGTGGCTACACGCCGGCCTCCATTCGTCATTTCTGTGACATGGTGGGCATCACCAAGTCCAACAGTGTCGTGGATGTCGGCATGCTGGAGCATGCCCTGCGTGATGACCTGGACAAGACCTCGCCAAGGGCCATGTGTGTGCTGCGGCCCTTGAAAGTGATCATTACCGATTACCCGGAAGACAAACGTGAAACCATGGAAATGTCCTGCCATCCCAAGGATGAAACCATGGGCTCGCGCGAGATTCCCTTTGCCCGTGAACTGTATATAGACAGGGCGGATTTCGAAGAAGTGCCGCCGCCCGGATTCAAGCGCCTGGTCAGCGGAGGGGAAGTACGCCTGCGCGGCAGTTATGTCATCAAGTGTGATGCTGTAATCAAGGACGCCGATGGCATGGTCACCGAACTGCACTGTTCCCATGATGCTGCCACCCTGGGTGCCAAGCCGGAAGGGCGCAAGGTGAAGGGTGTGATTCACTGGGTGCCTGTTGATGGTGCGGTGGACGTGGAAGTGCGTCTGTACGATCGCCTGTTCAACCATGAAGACCCTGATAGTGCTGATGGGGATTACCGCGACTTTATCAATCCGGACTCACTCCAGGTGCTGACAGGCTGCAAGGCTGAACCTTCCCTTGCCAATGTGCCGCCAGAGTCCCGTTTTCAGTTTGAGCGGGAAGGTTATTTCTGCGCAGACTGGAAAGACCACACTGCCGCCAGCCCGGTTTTCAACCTGACGGTTGGACTCAGGGATTCCTGGGGCAAGCAACAGGGCTGATATTGCCCCGATTTACACAAGCCGGAACCCTTCACGTGTTACAGATCTACAATACCCTGACCCAGAAAAAGGCCCCCTTTGAACCGATCGAGCCCGGCAAGATCAGGATGTATGTGTGTGGTGTCACTACCTACGACTACTGCCATCTGGGGCATGGGCGCATGCTGGTGGTGTTCGATGTGATTGTCCGTTTCCTGCGTGCCAGCGGCTTTGATGTCACCTATGTCAGAAATATCACGGATATCGATGACAAGATCATCAACCGGGCCAACGAGCAGGGCATCGACTACCAGGACCTGACCGCCAAATTCATCGACATCATGCATGAAGATGAAAAGTCCCTGCACATCCTGCCCCCCGACATTGAACCTCGTGCGACCGGACATATGGCCGAAATCATCAGCATGGTGGAAACCCTGATCAACAAGGGGCTGGCCTATGCGGCGGACAATGGCGATGTGTACTTTGCGGTCACTCGTTTTCCGGCCTATACCAAGCTCAGTCACAGAAACCTGGACGAACTGTTGGCCGGCGCCCGTATCGAGGTGGAAGAGGCCAAGAGGGATCCCCGGGACTTTGCCCTGTGGAAGGCGGCCAAGGCCGGCGAGCCCGGCTGGGAATCCCCCTGGGGCTTTGGACGGCCCGGTTGGCATATCGAATGCTCGGCCATGTCCACCTGTCATCTTGGGGATACCTTTGATATCCACGGTGGCGGCAGCGACCTGATTTTTCCTCATCATGAGAATGAAATTGCCCAGTCCGAAGGGGCCACCGGCAAGGAATTTGCCCGTACCTGGATCCACAATGGGCCGCTGCGGGTGGATGGCGAAAAGATGGCCAAATCCCTGAAGAATTTCTTCACCATCCGGGAAGTGCTGGAGCAGTATCCTGCCGAAGTGGTCAGGTATTTCCTGGTGTCCAGCCACTACCGCAGCGCCATTAACTACTCTGAAGACACCCTGGCCCAGGCGTTCAGCGCCCTGGAGCGTTTCTATAATGCCCTGAAGGACCTGCCGCTGGCGGGTGTGGATGCTGCAGGCGGGACCGAATACGAAGCCCGTTTCATGCAGGCCATGGAAGATGATTTCAACACGCCCGAAGCTCTTGGTGCTCTGTTTGACCTGGCCCGGGAAATCAATCGCCTGAAACAGGATAATCCTGCCCAGGCGCAGGCCCTGGGGGCGCTGCTGGTCAAGCTTGGCGTAATCCTTGGCGTACTCCAGGAAAGCCCGGAAAGCTTTCTCAGGCAGGGTGGGAATGATCTGGACAGTGATCGAATTGAAGCACTCATTGCGTCACGCAACCAGGCCCGGGCGGAAAAGAACTGGGCCCTGGCGGATCAGATCCGTGATGAACTGGCTGCCATGCAGGTGGTTCTGGAAGACAAGGACGGGGTCACCAGCTGGCGGGTGGAGCGGGGCTGATTGTTCAGGGCCAACAGCCCGGAATATGGCCCCAGAAGGGCTGTTTTTATTGACGCCACCTGCCTGCATGAGTATCATGCCGTGCTTTTCGCCAAGGGCGAAAATTTCGGGGTATAGCGCAGTCTGGTAGCGCGCCTGCTTTGGGAGCAGGATGTCGG
>CAZBBS010000127.1:1186-6899 GCA_964490145.1 uncultured Enterobacteriaceae bacterium | reverse complement strand
GCACCCCAGGCCCGGCGAATGGCCACCGGTTCACAGCGATAGGTGGGATCATCCGTAAAGGGATTGTATTTCTCGACGGCAGCCCGCCCCTTCACTGACAGGTAATCCATCATGAACTGCGGCCCGCTGGTGGCAAAGCCACCGGGGAAAAGCATCCAGGTTCCGAAAATGGAATCACGAATTTCTTCTGGCGCAGCAGTGTTTCCTCTCTGGCCGTTAACACTTAACTGCTGACCATCCAGGTAAACCATGTCGAAGAAGCACATATTGGGATCACGACGATGCTGTGAACCGGAAATGCCTATCTGGGTACCGGGAGACAGCATGGCCGGGGTAATGCCATTGCGTGAGAGCTGGGTGAAGCCATGGGATTCACAACGCCAGCGTGTTACACGCCCGTCGGCATCCTCGCCATCAATAACCAGATAGGCGTGGGGATTACGCTGCTCATACTCAATGATCGTGCCTGTAATGGTGACCGGCTTGTCGGCATCGAAATGGGGAGCAAAGCTGTGGTGAGCAACTACGTAAAAAGGAAGCAAAAACAAAAAGGCAAATGATAAAGCTCTGTTCATGTTTCCCCCTGTCAAACGAGCCAGTTGTGGACCGACAGTGTAGCGAGCACCTGGGTGGGAAGGCAAAAGTTTTTCCGGAATGGCCAACTGATTTCACAGCCCCCGGCAGTTCCGGAAAAACGATGACTGCTGCACATGCACAGCAGTCATGGTGTCACGTGTCTGACTATTTGCCGGTTGCGTTGGCGTAACGGCCAACATAGGCGGCCTTGGCAACAACCTTGCCAGCCATCGCCTCAATCAACTGATCACGGGTTGCGCCTTCAGGCAGGTCCAGCGTGTCATTCAGGGCATAGAACTCGAAGACATAGTGATGGAAACGATCTGCAAACGGTGCACCTGGACCCATATAACCCGGCGCATTGCGGATATTGTTGCCATTAACACTACCAGCAGGCAGGCTACCTTCCGGGATGTTTGGAGAGGTGATATTGAAGGCGACCCAGTGAGTCACATCGCCAATACCGCCACCTATGGCAACTTCGATATCATGGAAAATAATGGCGAAACTGGCGGTCAGTTCCGGAGCACCAGTGATGGTGAAATTCGGCTGAACATTGTCACCATGGGAGGTGTACTTGATTGGAATGATACCGCCATCGGCAAAGGCATTGCTGGTGACCTGCATGTTCGGCAACTGGAAGCCCTGGGCAGATGCCTGGCCAATACCGAACGCCGCAACGGCCAGGAACGTGGTTACAACACTGATTAACTTGGAACGCATAATTTACTCCTTGAATAAAACCTGATCTTCACTGTTGCCTGACGAGAGACAAGGAAGCGGATAGTACAACGTAACAGGGTAAAAATCATCGGCCCTGCCCGACAGAGACTGACGGATACATAAGCGTATCAACCCACCATCAGACTTCAGTATCTGCCAATAGTTCCGATAATAGATTATGGGAGCCAGGATGGGCTTCTGTTCATTGCGTGGTGCTTTATGGTCTAATCCGCAATGAAAAAAACAGCATTTTCAACAGGATAGCTCCTATGACAGTTCGGCAGAGATTCCTCTTTTGCGTACTGCTCCTCCCGCTTGCCACCCTTTGGCTGTCCAGATACTGGCCTGCCCTGCACTGGCTATGGCTGTTTATTGTTCCCTATCTGACGATAGGTCTGTATGACATTCTCCAGAAAAAAAGGACTATCCTGCGCAACTATCCGGTCATTGGCCATATCCGCTACCTGTTTGAATATATCCGCCCGGAAATCCAGCAGTATTTTGTGGAATCGGACCTCAATGGCGCCCCCATCCCCCGAGAATTTCGCAGCCTGGTGTATCAGCGAGCCAAGAAGGAAACAGACACCCGCCCCTTTGGCACCATCATCAACGTGTATGAAAACGGCTATGAATGGGTGAACCATGCCATAGAGGCCAGGCATGTGGACGCGCAAACCTTGCGGGTTTCCTTTGGCGGCCCGGAGTGCAGCAAACCTTACCTGGCATCACCACTGAACATTTCAGCGATGAGTTTTGGCGCACTCAGCAAACATGCCATTCTGGCCTTGAACAAGGGCGCCCGGATGGGAAATTTTTTCCACAACACCGGCGAAGGCGGCATCACGGACTATCACCGCCAGCATGGCGGCGACCTGGTCTGGCAGATAGGCACCGGTTATTTTGGCTGTCGTGATGTGGACGGTCATTTTCATCCGGACAAGTTTCGGGAAAAAGCCACGGACGACCAGGTGAAAATGATCGAGATCAAGATTTCCCAGGGAGCCAAGCCGGGTCATGGCGGCATCCTGCCGGCAGCGAAGGTTACCGAGGAAATCGCCATTATCCGTGATGTGCCCATGGGCAAGGATGTCATTTCCCCCCCGAATCATTCAGCCTTTGACTCACCTCTGGCGTTGATGGAATTCATTGCCCGGCTTCGCGAACTGTCCGGCGGCAAGCCCATAGGATTCAAGTTGTGTCTGGGAAAAAAGGCGGAGTTCCTGAGCATCTGCAAAGCCATGCTTGAATCCGGCATCACCCCTGACTTCATTACCGTGGACGGCGGCGAAGGCGGTACAGGTGCCGCCCCGATTGAGTTCACCAATTCGGTAGGCTACCCGATCCGGGAAGGTCTGCACTTCATTCACAGTGCCTTATGCGGTATCGGCGTTCGGGACAAACTGAAACTGATTGCGGCCGGTAAAAGCATGTCGGCATACCATATGGTCAGGCTGGGTGCGCTGGGTGCTGATGCCGTGAACTCCGGGCGAGGCATGATGTTTGCACTTGGCTGCATCCAGGCCAGGCACTGCAACACCGACAAGTGCCCGACCGGTATCGCCACCCAGAATCCCGCACGCTACAAGATGCTGGATGTGACAGATAAAGGTGTGCGGGTCTTCAATTACCACAAAGCCATGATAGAGGCACTTGCCGATCTGTTAAGTGTTGTCGGTGCCAATTCACTGACAGACGTCCAGGCAGAATTCGTGAACAGAAGAACAGGTCCTGGCAGCATCCAGACCTATGAAGAGATTTATCCGCAGATGCCTTCAGGCGCCCTGCTCAACGAGGCGACCATTCCTGATGATTGGCGTAAGTACTGGGACCGGTGCAGTGCGAAGCACTGGTAAAAGCAGAGACAGGAGACAGGAACAATGATTGAAATTTCAGGATATTCGGCAAGGTAAATTTTTCTCCCTGGGTAAAAATATTACCTATTAACCCGAAGGCTTCCAGGAACAAACCTGCCTCTTGTCTCCTGCCTCCTGTCTCCTGTCTCCTGTCTCCCGCTCGAAGCGCGGTTCCCTACTCCCCCACCTTCAACGCCACCAGCTCCCCGGGATGCCCCGTATCCCCGATGGGCACCACGATATACTGCACCCCATCGATCTGGTATGTCATCGGCAGGCCGGTCTGTTTGGCTGGCAATTCAAATTCACTGATGATTTCACCTGTGGCTTTATCGTGCGCGCGGAACAAGGGGCCGCCACCGGTCTGACCGCCATACAATCCGGCACCCTCGCCGGCAAACAACAGGGATTTGGTGACCAGCAGGCCACCGCGGTCGCCATGACCTGTACGCTCGGGAATATCCACACCACGTAAACGGGGGTGGTTTCTGATTTCATCAGGCGTATCGGCATTGGCCATCATCCAGACATGCTCACCACGATTCATATCGATCGCCGTGATACGTCCGTAAGGCGGCTTGATCAAGGGCAGTCCGAAAGGACCCTCCACACCAAACCCCCTGCCCATGGCGTAATCGAAATCACTGTCCTCAAAAAACGAATCCTTTGTCAGACCAATACTCATGGGATGGGAAGTTGAAGGGACGTAAAGCATGTTCGACTCAGGATCGAAAGCCACGCCCTGCCAGTTGGCACCACCACCGAATCCCGGCATGAACAAGGTGCCCCGGTTGTCATCGGTGATTAATGATGGCGGTGTAAATACCGGACCGGTCGTGTACTGGTTGAAAATCCGTATCGCTTCCGCCTTGATCTCCGGTGTCCAGTCCAGAAGATCATCTTCTGTCAGGCCCTGGCGTTCAAAGGCTGCAGGTCTGGTCGGAAATGGCTGTGTCGGTGAGGACTGTTCTCCCGGCAACGTCGACTGGGGCACAGGACGTTCCACAATTGGCCAGATGGGCTCACCTGTTACCCGGTTGAAGGTATAGACCATGCCCTGCTTGGTCACCTGGATTGCGGCTGGCACCTGTTTGCCATCCACAGTCAGCTCGGCAAGAACAGGCGCTGTGGGAGGGTCGTAGTCCCAGATATCGTGATGGACCAGCTGGTAATGCCAGATTCGTTCGCCCGTTCTGGCATCCAGGGCCACCAGCGACTGGGTGAACAGATTGTCGCCCGGCCGGTGTCCACCATACATATCCCCCGTAGCAGCTTCCACCGGGACATAGACGATGCCCCTTTCCTGATCCGCCGCCATGGCCGCCCATGAGCCGGCATTGCCTGTGAACCGGTTGCTGTTATCCCGCCAGGTTTCCGTTCCGAATTCACCCTGCTGGGGGATGGTGTGGAATTTCCACAGCAGCTCACCGGTGCGGACATCATAACCACGGATATTGCCGGCGGGCCCGGTTTTGGAACGTGGCGATCCACCGGAACCGAAAGCGGCACCAATAATGATTACATCATTCACGATCACCGGTGGCGCTGTCAGACCCGACAGGATGTCTTCCAGGTCGATATCAAAACGCTCTTCCTGACCAACGCGCAGATCCACCACGCCATTTTCACCAAAGGCTGTATCAGGTTTGCCAGTTGCGGTATCCAGAGAAATCATATGGTAGCCGGGGGTCACCAGGATTACCCGGGACTGCGTCTCATCACGCCAGAAGGAAATGCCTCGACCTGAATTGACTCGAGGTCCGCGGCGGGCCCCTTCGTCATAACGAAACATCCACAGGTTCTCACCGGTGACCGGATCAATGGCAATCACATCACGCCGCCGGCCAGCCGTGGTATAGAGCACGCCATCGGCCATCACCGGTGTGGATTCGTAATTGAACTCCGGACTTGGGCCGTGGTTGAGCGTACTCCAGCGCCAGGCAATCTCGAGCTTATCGACATTGTCCCTGTTGATTTGATCCAGTGGGGCATAGTGCATCGCCGTGGAATCCCCGTGAAAACCGAGCCATTCGTGATCAATGACTCGCTGGGCCGCCGAAGCGCCGCCCATCAGTGATGCCACCCTGACTGGGCGCTCGGAAGGCAGCATGGTCAAAGCAACAAGGTCGGCGGCATTACCCGACAGCGCAGTGTTACCTGCCGGCAACCCATTTTGTTGAAGCATGAAAGCCACAAGACTCGCGTACTGTTCCGGGGTGAAGCCACCAGGATTGTTTACCGGCATTGTGGACGCCGTGATCTGGTAAAACGCCGCCAGGGACTGATCCTGCCATTGCTGCCAGAACGCGCCTCCCACCAGTGCAGGGCCAGCTTCACCACCACCCAGCGTTGCCCCGTGGCATTCAATACAGGAACGCTGATACAACGTGGCACCAGCCACTGCCTGATCCTGGGTGTAAATACCATCACGGGTACTGCCATTCTGCGCGACTGCGCCAGCGGCTGCGGTTAAAAACAGGACACCTGCTACGGTTTTTCCAAGACGGGAGGTGGATAAGGGCGACATTTCTATCCTCTTGTTTCTTGTGGTCTAATCCAGC
>CAZBBS010000127.1:0-1086 GCA_964490145.1 uncultured Enterobacteriaceae bacterium | reverse complement strand
GCTGATGGCTTCCGTTTTTATGATTCCGAACTGGACACCGTCGAGGGCCGGGATTTTCTTGATGAACCCGATATCCCCAGAAACTTCTCAGGTCGGGTCGTGCGCATCAACAAGGATGGCAGCATCCCTGCCGACAACCCCTGGTTGCACCGGGCAACGGTCAGCCGGGAAACCTATGCCCACGGCCTGAAGGACCCTGAAGGCGGCGCTATCCATCCCGAAACCGGGGAATTGTGGGTGGTTGACCATGGCCCCCAGGGCGGCGACGAAATCAATATCATCAAACCGGGCGCTGATTATGGCTGGCCAAACTATTCCTATGGCGTGCAGTACGATGCCAGACAGCCGGACGGCCGCAAAAACGTACCCGTAGGGACAGGTCGTACTCACGGACCTGGAATGACAGAACCACGCTATTTCTGGGTGCCCTCCATCGCGCCCGGCGGTATGGCCTTTTATACCGGCGACAATTTCCCCGCCTGGAAAGGCAATCTGTTTGTTGGCGCCATGGCCGGCCAGGCCCTGGTCAGACTGGTATTGGATGGCGATCGGGTTATAGCCGAAGAAAGGCTATTGCATGACATGCGCCAGCGCATCCGTGATGTCCGGAATGGCCCCGATGGCAACATCTACTTTGTTGCCGGTAACAATCTGATGCGATTGGTACCAGCACAGTAATCACCAAAGCAGTTTACGTATTCAGCACAACGGAGTATTCAACATGATCAAATCCATAACCCTGACCCCGGCCATCCTGCTTGCAGGGGCCCTGTCACTGTCAGCCAGTGCCCAGGAATTTTCTGCCGGCGAACCCCTGAGCGCCACCAACGAATCAGGCATTCAAATGGCCATGTCATCAAACGTGAAAGTGTTCGGCAGTTTCCATTTCACGGAAAGCTGCACTTTCGATCCGGACAAAAACCTGGTCCTTGCCATGAACGCCGGCAATCGTGGAGAAAATGATGCGCCCGATGGTTTTGTCTCCCTGATCAATCCCGACGGTAGTGTTCATACTTCAAAATGGATAGGCGCCACCCGTGACGGCCTGGACCTGGTCAACCCCCTGGGCAGTGCTGTGGCCAACGG
>CAZBBS010000126.1:0-7036 GCA_964490145.1 uncultured Enterobacteriaceae bacterium | reverse complement strand
GGCCGGATTCAACACCGGCATCATCGCGTCTACCAGCGCATATTCGCTCTGATGGCAGGTGGTGGAGCTCTCGCAGGAATGATCATCTCCAAGCAATGCTAGCACGCCGCCTTTTGCTGCACTGCCAGCCAGGTTGCCATGCCGAAAGACATCGCCTGTCCGGTCTACACCCGGCCCTTTGCCATACCAGAGGGCAAAGACACCGTCTTTTGTTCCTTCGCCGCGAAGGCTTGCCTGCTGTGTGCCCCAGATCGCCGTTGCGGCAAGATCCTCGTTAAGCCCGGGATGGAAATGAACGCCCGCCGCATCAAGATGTTCTTTGGCGGTTGCAAATTGCTGATCAAGCCCACCAAGGGGGGAGCCGCGGTACCCCGTCACATACCCGCCTGTATCCATACCCATCGCCCGGTCACGCGCCGCCTGGATCAGGCAGAGCCGGATGATCGCCTGACTGCCCGTTAGATAGACCCGGTCGCGGGAAAGATCATATTTATCGCCTAAGGATACGGATGTCGCGAGCAATGGTGAGACGTCATCAACGCTTGTTTCATCTGGGATTAGTGGCCTGACATCACCTTCCAAGACATGCTCCTCTGATTTTCATCGAAAATGATATCACCACGGGAGCAGAATTATTGACTAAATTATGCTATATATATTTTATATTTTAGCAGATTATGCTATAATTTTTGCTATGGACAAAATCGATCTGAAGATACTCAAAGAATTGCAGCAGAACGCGCGGATCACCAATCAGGAATTGAGCGAAAGGGTCAACCTGTCGCCTACCCCCTCTTTGCGGCGGGTCAAGATGCTGGAAGAAAGAGGCATCATCAAAGGCTACAGCGCAATCGTGGACCCTGAAGCCTACGGATTGCCCATCATGGCCTTTGTTTCTGTTCGGCTTGAACGCCAGACAGAGACGGAAATTGCAAGCTTCGAGAAAGCCATCATGGAACTTGATGAGGTTGTCGCCTGTTATCTCATGTCAGGGCGGCACGATTATATGCTGCAGGTTTTTGCACGCTCCCTCAAAGATTATGAGAATTTTGTCCGCAACAGCCTGACCCGTGTCCCCGGCCTCGGCGAGATGGAGACGTATTTTGCTTTCGGGCAGGTCAAACGATCGATGACCTTGCCGTCACCACTCCAGAGCAAATAAGCACCAAGAATACGAAGGGTGGAACTTGGCCTTGTGGGTTGCCTTTTAGCTAGTAGAAAGGCAGGGCTGAAACACTGCCTTCGCGTTCCTTTCCATCCGGCGTGTGAACAACAACCGGCGTGCCCACCTCCCAATGGGAACGAATGATCATTGACAGCCCAACATTGCAATCCAGGCGCGGGGAATAAATACCTGACGTTATCTGGCCTAATGGCTTGCCGTCATGGCTGGTTACCGGAAACGGCTTGCCGCAGGGAGGTGTCTTTCCGCCACCGAACCTGATGCCGCTGAGACGCTGTGAGGGCCCGGAGGTTGCAACGCGTTCAAGCGCCGCCTTGCCGATATAATCGATATCATCGCCCAGGTAACACATCTTATTGAATCCGCATTCCAGTGGATTATTGGCTCGCGTGAATTCATTACCATAGGACATCAATCCACCTTCGATCCGTTCAATGAGGTTCGGGCAACCCGGTGTGATATTATATTTCCGCCCTGCCTCCCAGATCAGATCCCACAGATCCCCCCCGAGGTGGCTACCCTCAAGGTATATTTCAAACCCGCCCTGCTTGCTGTATCCCGATCGGGCAATGATCTGACGCGTTCCAAGCATATCAAAGGCGGCAAAACCAAAATAGGGCATTTTGCGTATCTCATCGCCAAACAACTCCGTCATCAATGCTGTTGCTTTGGGGCCTTGTATGGCGAGTGGTGAGACATCAGGCTCATCTATTGCAACATCAAAACCTGCGCCCACGGCAAGTCCCTTTGCCCAGAGCAACACATCTGAATCCGCAATGGAGAGCCAGAATCTGTCATCCTCCAGTTTGAGGAGGACCGGATCGTTAATCATGCCAGCATTCTCGTCAATCAGGGGGATATAAAGGCCCTGGCCGTGACGTGCCTTGCGCAAATCTCGCGGCGTCATCATTTGCACAAGCCGGGCCGCATCAGGCCCCCGGATCTCCACCTGACGCTGACAGGCCACATCCCAGATCTGAACATGTTCACGGAGATGCCAGTAATCCTCCTCAACCGATGGGCCATAGGCCTTGGGTAACAACATGTGATTGACCACACTGAATCCACGCACACCATGCTTTTCCACCTTGTCCGTGTAAGGTGTCCGCCTGATCCGGCGTGACATATTCAACCCGGTTTCCGACATCTATGCCTCCACTATATTCATCAGCAATATGCCGGTCACTGTGACCACCAGCAGGAATAGCTGTGCGGCGCCATGATGACAGGAATATGGTAGCGGGCATCCTGATCAGGCATGGTGAACCGGATAACAATTTCCGTGAGGATCTGTTTGCCGTCTTGAGGCAGGGAAAACTGCTGAAAATATGAGCCGCTTTCGATAACCATCTCATAGCGGCCTGCGGGATGTGTGTTTACTTCCTCGGCAAAACGTCCGCCCGCATCACTCGCGGAGACAAAAACCGTCTCCCGCGCGCCGGCATCATCAATATGCACAAGCTTCACGGCAACACCGCCGGCGTGACTTCCATCGACGCCGTTCAAAAAATGCGAAGATAATACCGCCATGATCTTCCTTTCCCCCCTGAGCCTATTCGATTGACGCTTTGTCACGTTTTGACGTGGTGGCAAGCACAATCGGGCTGATAACCCCTTTGGCCTTGACGTTGACACAAGCTGTCTTACCACTCTCCAAAGCCCGCCGTATCGCCGGGATAATCTCTTCGCGTCTGGTGACCAATTCGCCATAGCCGCCAAGACCCTCAAACATGGTGTGGTAGGGAATATCGCGGAAATCGGTGGCGTAATGAGAACCGCTCTTGAAAAGGCGCTCCTGCTGTTGAGAAATACAGTCCAGCCCGCCATTATTGTCGATCACTACCGTTATCGGGCAATTCTCTTGGAACGCCGCCTCAATTGATAAGCCGCCAGACAGGAACGCGCCATCACCGCTAATCAGCACAACATTCTTGTCCCGGTGCAAATTCTTGGCGGATACGGCAAAAGAAACCCCGACTCCCAGCAGGCTAAACGTCCCCGGATGCAGGATTCCCCCAAGTTTTTTGCCCTGAAATCCCGCGAGATTAACGGCGATTTCAGACCAGAAATGCGTATTCCCGCCATCAATCACCAGCCAGTCATCATCAGCCATGGCGGCTTGCACATCAAGGGCGAGCTGAAGCGGATGGATCCGCCCGCCAAACTCCGGCTGGCCAGCCTCATGTTCCACGTCGGCCAGCATCTTGGCAACCCATTCGGCGCGGCGTTTCCGGTTAAGGTCAAACCAGCTTCGATCAAGGGTGAAATCAGGGCTTTGACCATGCGCGATCAGTGCCTTCAGGAAGGCGCCCGGATCGCTCAACAGGGTAAAATCAGCCGCCCGATTAAAGGCAATTTCCTCATGGGAGCCATTAATGCATACAAGCTCTGTTGTGACCGGGAAAAGGGGCGGATTGCCAAAATTCATCTGATTATCAAGCCTGGCCCCCACCATCAGCACCAGGTCCGATTCGTGGAAAGCATCTGCCGAGGGATGATATTGATGAATATCAGCAAGCCCCATATAGGCTTCACACTCTTCACCAAGCAATTTCTGATGATAGGGAATGTTGAATACAGGTATACCCAGACGTTGCCCCGCCGCTTCAAGCTCAGCCTCCGCCCCTGACCACCATACACCATGCCCGCCGATCAGAACCGGTCTGCTGGCCGTGCTCACCCTGGCCAGGACCTGCTCCAGTCGCTCGGGATCAGGCCAGGCCCGGGAAGGAGCTTGGGCGCCCAGATCAAAGGGACGTTCCTGCCGCCCTGCATCCTCCGCAAAAGAGGAAAACATGATATCCACCGGCAGGCTGAGATGTACGGCGCCGGGATAGCCATCGGTCGCGATCTTGAAGGCACGGTCGACAAATTCGGTAATTCTATTCCCATCCGTGATGGTGACGCTGTATTTTGTCAGAGGCTGGGCGATGGCAACGTCATCGATCTCTTTAAAGCCGCCGGCCCCCTGCCGTTTCAGCGTGCTTGACCCGGTCACAAAAATCACCGGAGACCGCTCACCCCAGGCTTCCATCATTGCTGGCACCGCATTGGCAAAGCCTTCGGGCCCGACAAGGCATACAGCCGGTTTGCGCGTGATCCGCGTATGGCCATCAGCCAGATGACCGGCGACTTGTTCATGGGGGCAGTTTATGACCTTCATCTGGCATTCCATAAACCCTTCCAGGGCCGGATTACAGAAACCACCAGACAGGGTGAACACATGCTCAACACCCTTTTCCTGAAGCGCCCGGGCAAGGAGTGCGCCACCCCTAATCTTTAGACTATCCGTCATCTTCCTTCTCCTGACCATAAACTTGATGTCCATGGGTTGCGGCAAGGCACGCACCGGTTATCTCAGGGGCAGTTCTGCACCCTAGAAGACCCATGATAGAACTAGCCTCATTCCCAATCAGATCGAGAATATCGGACAAGCCCTTTTCGCCATTCGCGCCGATGGCATACATCACGCTTCGCCCCAGCATCACAAAATCGGCCCCCAAAGCAAGCGCTTTGACCACGTGTTCACCATTCTGCACCCCGCCATCAAAAAGGAGCGGCATGTCATGCCCCACCGCATCACGGATATGCCGAAGCGAAGTAATAGCTGTCGGGGCGGCATTCAACTGCCGGCCACCATGGTTCGACACATAGATGCAATCCACGCCCAAAGCCTTGATGCGAAGAGCATCCTCAGGGCATTGCACCCCCTTAACCACAAGCTTACCCCGCCAACGATCCCGGAGCTGTTCAAGAAAAGTCCAATTTGCTCCACTGCGACTGGCGTTCCGCACAAAAGTGGTTGTGCTACGTGAGGTGATGTAATTCATCGGACGGGGCATGCCTTCGGAAAGACTTCGCGCTAGCGTCGCGAGGGACCAGCGCGGATGGGTTGCAAAATCCCAGATCTGACGGGGGCCCCAGCGCATTGGAACAGCAAAACCGTTGCGAAGATCACGTGTTCGCACCGACGGGATGGGCACATCAACGGTCAGGATCAGTACGTTGTATGCCGCGGCCGAGGCGCGTTCGATCAACTCATCGATGAAATCACCAGACTGGTCCGCATAAAGCTGAAACCATGCATAGCCCTCAGCCTCTTCGATCACTTTTTCCAAAGCCATTGATGATGCTGTCGACACGCATAAGGGGATTCGGCGCCTTGCCGCCGCCCTGGCCAGATACATGTCAGCACCTGGCCAGGTCAATGCGCACATCCCCATTGGGGCAATTCCAAAGGGAGCACCAGTTTCAAGGCCAAGTATCCGGGTGGAAAGATCACGTTCAGCCACGTCAATCAGCACACGTGGCATGAGGCGCAAATCATTCAGGGATGAGCTGTTCAACGCAGCAAGACTCTCATCGCCAGAAGCCCCGTCGATAAAGTCAAAAATCATTTTTGGCAGACGTTGCTCTGCGCCTGCCCGGGCCTGCTCCACTGAAAACAAACTCTGCGTCACGCGTTCACCTTTTTCTTTGCAATACAGAACACTAACAAATTTCAAATTCATCAATCAAATATAATAATTGCATGAATCAATAAAAAAACCCTATGATTCAGGAAGAGATACAAGATTATGAATTTTAGACAATTAAAAGCTTTTCATACAGTTATGCGGTTGGGCACGATTACTGCTGCGGCAAACGACCTGTGCGTATCGCAACCGAGCGTGACGCGCCTTATCCATGAGCTTGAACTGGCCATCGGGTTCACCCTTTTTGTCCGTAAAGGTCGAGGCATCGTTGCGACGCTGGAGGCGAGGCGGTTCCATCAGGCCGTGGAAAGTGCCTTTATCAATATCGATCACCTTGATGATCTTGCCGCATCCATCCGCAAAACGGCGATTGGAAAAGTATCTGTTGGTGTAATTCCAACCTTTTCAATATCCCTGCTACCACAGGTTCTGGGGAAAATGCAGCAAAATCTTGATGATACCCATACGGTTATCTATACGCACAACACACCCGCCATCGTTGATGCTGTGCGCTTGCATCAATACGATCTTGGCATTGTTTCACGCTCACCACCTTATGAAGGTGTCCATATTGTCTATCAAACAGCGGCGCGGTATGTGGCGTTATTACCTCAAGACCATCTGCTTGCAAACAGTACCGAAAATCTTGATCTTCGGGAAGTTGCAGGCAGGGATGAATTTGTCACTTTCGGCAATATATACCCGCTGGAAATGCAGGGCATGGATGCGGACCTTGCTGAAAAATTCCAAAATAACGCCCGCTACAGCGTTGCTAATGTGCTGGCTGCTGCTGCCCTTGTGCGCGAAGTCGGGGTGCCTGCACTGGTTGATCCTTTCACCGCCCGTCTCTCCGCAACCAATGGAGATTTGGTCGTTCGCCCCTTGAAACAGAAACTTTTCTATCACATCAGCATCATCACCAGAGGAACAGAACTGATGACAAGGGAAACGAGACAACTTGCTGATGCTCTGATCACGGCTATTGAAGACGACCCAATTATTCGTGCAGACTCTCAGCCCTGATGAGGCCGTTCAAGCCGGACGGGCAGTTCCTCCCGAAGGGCCTGATCATGCGCCGGATCAATGTAATAGGGATGATGGCCGGAGAATATCTTTTTAACGCGATCTTCTGCCACCTGCCTGATATCCGGGCTTCCTGCTTCCTGCCATGCCTCAATACTGCTGCGGTCGGCGATCTCAGGATATAGAAAATCGGTGTGCATCCGGGCATAGGTCTCCGCCTCACCCAGAAAATGTCCCGTCCCTGTCGCCACCGCATCAATGACGCCGGCGTCAAGGGTTTCCGGCGAGATATCCACCTTTGCCGTCGCCCTCAGGATCGCGCCAAGCATGTCGTTGTCGATCACCATGGCGGCAA
>CAZBBS010000125.1:0-7037 GCA_964490145.1 uncultured Enterobacteriaceae bacterium | reverse complement strand
TGCCGGCGGCTTTGTCGCGTGCCAGGCGGCCCATGTCATCGTGCGGTTCGCCGGTAACGGGGTGGTTGTAGTGGAAAGGCACCACATAGGTGTGGGGCAGTGATTCGTAGACGACGGTTGGCGGGGCATCGGGCGGTACTTCGGTACTGGCCTGGTCAACGGGGATGATGCCGTCGCGCACCCAGCCCTTGTCGTAGTCGCCCCAGTAGGTCACCCAGTAGTGTTGCTTGCTGATTTTCCAGGTGCCGTTGTCGTTGATGTATTCGTTCTCGTACAGCCCGCCGCCCCATTGGCCTTTCATGCCATCCGGGCCGTCCACGCTGCGCATGACGTCGCTGCGGAAGCGGCCCCAGGCTTTGCTGTTGTCTTCGCTGACGTGGATCACCGGCTGCAGCATGGGGAAGTTGTTGAGCTGGCCGGGTTCCAGACCTTCGGGGCCGATCACGGTCATGCCGCGGGCGATGCTGGCCTTGCCCTGGTAGACGCCGTACTGGCCGAATTCCCAGGTGCCGTCATCGGTGAAGAGGTCGGCGGCGTCGCTCCACAGGCCCTTGTCGAAGTAGTAGCCGAACATGGCCTGCAGGTTTTCCACGGCGCGCACGGCATGGACGCGGGCCAGTTTCAGGGCTTCCTGATCGGCTCTGGCTTCCAGTTTGCCCAGGGCGTCATCGGGACGTTTGGGCATCGCGGTCACCGGTGGTGGGGTCATGATGCTGCTCTTGTTGTCGGCATAGTGGAATGGAGGCACGGTGATTTCCGGGAAGCGTTTGTAGTTCAGCGGTGAACGCTGATCGGGTTTGAAGTCTTTGCTGATCGGGCTGCGCCAGTCGCGGCCGGCGGGTTCCAGTGAGGCCCAGCCGCCGATATAGGGGGCAACGAAATTGATGTAGTAGCGCATCTCGCGCACCTTCCACACGCCGTCTTCCTTGATATAGTCGTTTTCCAGGATGGCGTCGCTCCACTCGGCCTTGTCCTTGTAGTTGCCGAGCTGCCCCCATTCGCGCCAGCGGGCCTGGGCGCTGCGGCCATCAGCACTGATGGTGACCAGGGGCTGCAGGTGCATATGCATGTTGAGGCGGCCGAATGGCAGACCGGGGCCGGCATTCATGGAGCCGCCGCCGTGACGGGTGAACAGTTCTTTTATGCGATCGCGGCCGGTGTAGACGCCGTCCACGCCGTAGACCACGCGGCCTTCATCGGCAAACAGGTTGGCGGCCTCGCCGAAGTAGCCCTTGTCCAGGTAGTAGGCAAAGGCGCGGCCCAGGCGGGTGATGGCGTTGAGGTCTTCCACTTGTGTCGCCTCGGCTTTCAGCGAATTTAACCGGGCCAGGAGAGTCGTGTAGCGCGCGTCATCGGTCTGGGCCTGGGAGGCGACAGAGACAAGAGACAAGAGGCAAGCGGCAAGAAGCAACCGGATGGAGGCAGGCGGCAGGAGACAGGCGACAGGGAACAATCTGTTAACCCGCAGCGATTTTTCTTTGATCAGAGTTGAGGTCCAGTTCAGTGTTTTTTTCATGGGCCAGCCTTTGGTTTTATTGGTTTGGCATGTGTTCGGTAAATCGCAAGCCTATAACAGTTGGCAGGTTAAGAACATCCTTTCAATGGGGGAAGGATGTTGGAGATTTCGTGAGGATATCAGGCTGCGCCCTTCTTTCGCCCTACCCTAATCGCGGCTAAAGCCGCTCCTACAACCCTACTTTTATCTATCGCGGCTAAAGCCCCTCCTGTTGTTCTGGGCTTCGTTCACTCTTCGGCAACCGGCGAAATTTCTGATCTGACCTACACTGAATTCATCTGATCTCAGGGACTGAGAGGTACGGCATTGCCGTATGGTGGAAGGATGAATACAATAGTTGAAACATGGGAGTTCAGCAGGAAAGTCTCCCAGATCTGGACAGAGGAAGAATTGGACAGCCTCAAGGTATTTCTCTCCCGAAGTCCGGATGCCGGCCAGCTGATTCCAGGTACAGGCGGGGTTCGAAAAGTGCGGTGGGGAGGTATGGGTGCAGGAAAACGAGGTGGTGTGAGAGTCATTTACTTTAACAAGACTCTATCTGAAATCTGGCTACTTACTATTTATGCTAAAAGTGACAAAGAAACTGTTCCCATCCGGGAATTAAGGGATATGAGGAAAGAGATAGATGGGTTATAAAATGAGCCCTGAGGGGCAGGCAATAATGGACAGCATCCGCGCTATCAAGGCCGGTGCCCCGCACAGGCGATATTCCCCGGACCAGTTGCTGGTGCTGATCGTGCGCCGGGAGCTTAAGCTGAGCCAGCCGGCATTCTCCAAACTGCTTGGTGTGCCTGTTGGCACCATCCGCGACTGGGAACAGGGGCGCAAGGAACCCGGCAGCGCGGCAATCACGCTGGTGAAGGTGGCCAGGAAGCATCCGGAGATTTTGCGGGAGATTGCGGCCTGACAGATCCTTCGGCGGATATCGGGATGCGCCCTTCTTCCGCCCTACGGGAATCCGTATGTTGTGTAGGGCGGAAGCGGCCCGCAGGGCCAATATCCGCCGCAAAGCGCTGAAAAACCTATTCCTTCGCGATGCGGCAGTAGTCAGCGTAGGGGAAATCACAGCCCATTGCCCTGAACTGTTCCAGAAAGAAGGCATCGATACGTTTCTGCTGTTCCGGCGTGATCAGTTCTCCTGAACCGCCCTCCTTGCCGCTTCTTACCATGGAGGCTTTCATCCAGGGCATGGCATCGCCCGCCATGGGCAGGAAGTTGCCATCGATGGCCTTCATGTAGTCGAACGAACTTTTACGGACCACTGCGGCAAACTCGTCATCTGTGAGTTCCACACCCAGGAACTTCTGCACCTGGCGCACGGTGCCTTCCAGATCCTTTTTCATTTCCCTGAAGGACAGGAGCAGCACGTTGGGCTTGTCCCTGAGCGCCCAGTAGCTGGCTGTGTGCTCGGCCCAGGTCACCCCGAAGCTGAGCATGAAGCGGTCAGACAGGTAAGCGTCAAGCCACTCCTGCATGGTCGGCATGATCCTGCCCATGATGCCGGCGACAAAGTGATAGCTGGACACAAACACATCCTTGGGATCGCGGATCACCACGATGTATTTGGCCTTGTCGTTGTAGGGCATGTGATGGGCAGACAGGTGAGTCTTGATCACGCGCAGGCTTACCGGGGAGAGTTCCTGGACAGACGTGTCGTCCAGGGCGACGGTCACCTTGCCCTTGCCGCTGGGCATCAAGAGATCGGGCCAGCACACCACATCGTGGATATTGGCAAAATCCCCGTCGCCCCTGAAGGCGATCTGGTGGGCCATCTGCAGCATCCAGTTGGTGCCGCTTTTGGAGAAGGTATTGACGAAGACATCATGTTCGGTGGGCACGTAATCACCGAAAGCCTCAAGGATTCGCGGATCGACACCTTTTTCACGCCGCTTTCCCATCCGGGACATAAAACTGGTACGGCTGCCGATATGCCGGCATACCCAGTCGATGGGCACGATCAGGCCGTAATAGACAAGACTGAAAAAGCCCACGAAGAGGATGTTGGGCTGACGCTTGCGGGCGGGGAATACCGGAGATGCCATGGAAACTGCTCTGCCAGAAATCGGGGTCAGATCATCTTTATATAAAAATAGTGATCTGACCCCAATTTCAGGGTGTGTACCAGATTGGGCTGGAGTAGGCGCGCTCCTGGATGGTGGCTACATGTCCGGTGTCTTCCACCGGAATCTGCAGGGCCAGGGCGTCGTACAGGGAATGGCGCGGGGTCGGGATTTCCAGCGCGCGCACATAATAGAAGGCGTTCTGCGCCGGGTCGAAATCCGGGTCTTCCCAGACAGTTGCCAGCTGCGCGGCGCCTATGGTGTTGGTGTAGTGCGACGTGCTGATATCCACCGTGTTGCCCACCGGCGGCAGCTTGCCATCGGCACCGATTTCCCGGTCATCGGACCAGGCCACGTCATAGACCTTTTCATGGGTCTGGCCATCGGCATCGATCCAGCCCTTAATCACCTGCACACGATCCAGGTTGGCGCCGGTTTCATCCTTGGCCGCATGAATGAGCAGGCTCACAGCGCGATTGCGCGGTGCTGCAGTCAGGTCGGAGCCCATGGGCACACCCTTGCGATACCCCACATCAGCCAGGTCGTTGGCACGGGCATCGCGACTGCGGAAATTGAAGCCGCCGAACACCCTCAATGAGATGCGCGGCCCGGTGGTGCCATAGACTTCCTTGCGTTTGAAGGCAGCGTAGATGGATTCACGGGTATTCTCTTCGGCCCACACGCCGGTCAGGCCCGACGCGCTCATGTCCCAGGCGGGGAAGATCACACGGTCGGCCTGTGATGTCTTGCGTTCGCTGAGCCTGACGTCAAGACCCACCTTGCCGTAGAAATCGCTTTCATCAATGGAAGAAATGCCCTGGTGGCCATCGGAGGCACCGACAAAACCGAACCTGAAAGGGTTCTCGCCGATCTCCTGCTCCAGCGCCATGCCGCGCAACAGGGCCGGACGGGCATAGTCCGCCCTGGTAGGCTCGACTTCCTGGCGGGTCAGCAGGGTCTTGCGGATTTCAAAGTCCGCGAACTCGTCATTAGGCGACAGGGCCGGATGGGTTTCCGAGGTGCCCTTCATCTGGGTGATTTCCATCAGCAGTTCCCAGCGCATGCGCTCACGGGCATAGGCCGCATCGATCGGCCGACCGTCATTGCCGGTGTCAGCGAACATCAGACCGCCGGAGATGTTCGAGTTATGGGGGATCGCCACAAAGTCCACGCCGGTGCGCTCGTTGGTGTTGCGCAGGAAGGCGAACAGGTCTTCGGGGTCCAGGCTGTCCTGGTTGCTGAAGGGCACGAAGGTCGTGGCCTGTTCAATGCTGTCGGCATTACTGATCACATTGCGGTGCAAATTCTTGATGCCCGCATCGCTGGGAATCAGCGAGGTCCATTCCCAGGCAAAGAAAGTCGTAAAGGTGCCAGGATCGTTATGACTTTCCGCAGCATCCACCTGCATGCGCCAACCGGCGGCTCGCATCTGCGGGGAAAACACCGCTTCTGCAAGTGCCTCCCGGTTGCCGTCCTCGGGCTGGTAACGCATGAAACCGCTATTGCGCTGCCCCTGCATGGCCCGGAGCTTTTCAATCACGTCGCGGCCGCGCTCGGTGGCCTGCAGCAGCGGATGCCCTTCCAGGGCCATGACATCGATTCCAAGGTTGGTGGCATGGTCGGTGATGGCCAGAAAATCCAGCGGCCGGTCGATCTGAACCTTGGTGTCCAGGTTGGGATGGTTAACCGGAATGCCCTTGGCAAAGCGATAGGCATCATTGGGGCCGAGCGATTTGGTGTTGGTGGCATAGGCGTCTGTAGACAGGTTGGTGTGCAGGTGCAGGTCACCCCACAGCAGTCGGGTCTCTGCCAGGCCGGGTGAGGATATCGCCAGGGCGATGGTTGCAGACAAAACGGTACGGCAGAAACTGGCTTTGTTATGGTTCATGGTTCCCCCTGGTGTGTCGTAGTTACCGGCAATGCCAACCGGTTTTTTAACGCCCTTTCCCTGGACAGGCCTGGCATTATAACCACCGTTTGAAAGTGGATGACACCCCGGCATATGGCCGGTGCTTGCCAGCCTACCGGGCGATCACGTTATCATGACACGATCGTTGGATACTGCCGTAACCATCCCGTCGGCACCAGCCAATTGAAAAGAGGACAGCTTGTGAATATCAGTAAAATTCTCCTGACAGCCCTTGTCATCATGACCCTCAGTGCCTGCGAGAACACCGGCAACCGGGGGCGCAGGGTATCCGGCACACCTGCTGCCATCAGCTGCCAGGCCCTGGGATCACAGGCCCCGGCCAACACGGTAATCCAGATGGCCCAGGAAATCCCTGCAGGCGAATTTGATCCCCCCGCTGGTGGACCACCCGGCGTCCGGCCTGACTATTCCACATTACCGGCGTTCTGCAGGATCATCGGCTCCATGCATCCGACCTCCACGTCTGATATCCGCTTCGAGTTGTGGCTGCCACAGGAAGGCTGGAACGGCAAATTCATGCAGACCGGAAACGGGGGTGCGGCAGGATCAATCGTGCTGTCCTCCATGGTGGAACCCCTGCGTCGGGGCTATGCGGTGGCCAACACCGACACCGGACACCAGGGCAGTGGCAGCGGTTTCACCTGGGGCCATGACTATCCGGAAAAACTCACCGATTTCGGCTGGCGAGCGGTCCATGAACTCACCGTACAGGGCAAGGCCATGACCACGACCTTTTATGACATGGCGCCGGGGCTGTCGTATTTCAACGGCTGCTCCACCGGTGGGCGCCAGGGGCTCAAAGAAGCCCAGATGTTTCCCAATGACTACGACGCCATCATTGCCGGCGCCCCGGCCAACAACTGGTCACGCCTGATGTCATTGAGCATCATCATCCAGACCAACATGGGCACAGACAAGCTGCGTCCTGAACACCTGAGACTGTTGAAGGAGTCAGCGATCAGTGCCTGTGACATGATCGATGGCGTTCAGGATCGGGTGATCAGCCAACCGGCGGACTGCCCCTTCAACCCTGCCGATCTGCAATGCAAAACCGGTGAACCGGGTGCCTGCCTGGATGTTCAGGAGGTCCAGGCAGCCCAGCGTATTTATGCAGGCCTCATTGACGGCAGCGGCCTGCAGACCATGCCGGGCACCGGTGTGGGCAGTGAACCCCTGTGGGGTGCCTATGCCAGTGGTCCATTCACCATTGGCACAAATTTTTACCGCGACCTGATCAAGCAGGATCCGGCGTGGGACCCGAATACCTTCAATCCGGGTGCCGATGTTGCCCAGGCGCTTGATTTCGAGGATGGCAGCATCACCGCCATGGACCCTGATCTCAGTGACTTCATCCGTCATGGCGGCAAGCTGCTGATGTACCACGGCACCACCGACGGCCTGATTCCCTTCGGCAACACCATCAACTATGTGGAAGACATGCTGGCGGTCATGGGCGAGACACTGGTGAATGAAGGCACCCGATTTTATGTGATGCCGGGGATGGATCACTGTTCCGGTGGCGAAGGCGCCT
>CAZBBS010000124.1:0-7051 GCA_964490145.1 uncultured Enterobacteriaceae bacterium | reverse complement strand
GGTAGCTCTTGCGGGAGAGGGGCCAGAGCCGCTCGCCGCTGCCGCCGCATAAAATGACCGGGGTGATTGTTGGCATTACTTCCTCAGCACGTCAAAATACCTTCTTTTTATATTTACACAAAAATGGATTGACCAGAAGAGATGATCTGGCGCTTGTCTCTCAATGAATGCTGGATGTAGTTATCGCACAGTATTTTTTTGAGACGAAGGCTGCTCTTTTGCCTCATGAAAATTTGGCGATTCTAAAACTGTCTCACGTTAATCTTTTCTTTACCCGTTTTGGCTAGACTGTTCTGGAAATTAAAAAAACAGCAGGTCGTGGGTGCTCCCTGCCGGGAACATTCGCCTGCCTCAGTTTCGGGAGAAGGATCACATGAAAAGACACATTCGCCCATCACCCCTGACCTGGACTTTATCAGGTCTGGCGCTGGTTGCTTGTGGCGGGGGGGCGGTAGCTCGCGTCCGACCGTAACCGGCAGTCTGGCAACATTTGACGGGGAATATATCAGGGGGAGTTATCACGCTGAATCCGTAACCGGCACCAGCCGAAACGATATCATTATCGACTTTGCTGGACCTCCGGATCCCAATAACCCGAATAATAATTTCATTCACGCCGGGGAGGGGAATGATGTTGTCTACAGTGGAGGGCAAACCTTCGCCGGAGATGGGGTGGATTTAATCCTCGGAACAAGTGATGTGGAATGGGTTTACGGCGAAGGTGGCAACGACCTGATCGCTGGGCAAGGGGGTGACGACTGGCTCAGTGGCGGTTCTGGCAATGATATCATTGTAGGCGGTGCCATCATTGACGAAAGTATTTTCAGTCAACAAATTTCTATTGCCAACGTGATTCAGTCAGAAACTATCTGGGCCGACAATCCGGTTGTCAACTTTCTGGACAGTGACATTGGTCTGGCAAAAAACTACAGGGAAGTAACGCTTGATCTCCAGCCCCGGTCAGGCCAGACAATAGCCATTGGTGGCCAGGGCGATGATCTTATCATTGCACACACCCAGCCCCCGGGCGGCACCCGAACCACCAATCAGCTTTTCGGGGATGAAGCCGAGCCGTCACCAGATGGGGGCAACGATATCCTCATCGGAAGCCCGTTTGTGGACGTCATGACCGGTGGCCGCGGTGATGATATCTTTTTTGTCCTGCAGGGTGGCGATACGGATATCATTACTGATTTCGGGCTTGGCAATGACCGAATAGGGCTTGTTTCCGAAAGTACTGTCAGCACCCTCGATGATATCAAAAACCTGTTTTCGAGTTTTGATGTGTATCTCCGCTCCGGTGATACGCCCTATACCGAAATTCAGGTCAGCATTTTCAATGAGGCGAATAGCCAGAATGAAATTGTTGGTCTGGTGCTGGAAAATTTCACGCATCCACTGGCCTTTGCAGATTTTGAGGTTTTCACGCAGGCGGAATTCAATGCGCTACTTACCGATGCTGAAGATGCTATTTTAAACGAGTTTGCATAAAGAGGATTTTTGGCATTGCCGCGCGACTCAGTCAAAGCGAAGGACAGCCATCAGATCCATCATCCGCGCTGGCCAAGACGCCGCCTCGCCGCTAGTATAACTCTGGTACGTATTAGGGGCTAGTATCCGGGGCTGAAAAAGGCCCACAAAAAAGGGAATTTTATATGCGCGTGTTGGTCACCGGCGGGGCAGGATATATAGGCTCGCATACCATGCTTGAGATGTTGGCCGCCGATCACACGCCGATGGTGGTGGATAATTTTGCCAATTCCTCGCCCGTTGCGCTTGAGCGCGTGGCCCGACTATCGAACCGCACCTTTGATCACGCGGTAGCAAGCCTCACCGACGGGCCAGCCATCCGCCAGATGATCGAAGATTTCCGGCCTGACGCTGTGATCCATTTTGCTGGACTTAAAGCTGTCGGCGAGTCCGAAAAAAAACCTCTTTCTTATTACGAAGAGAATGTATTCAGCACGATCCAGCTCCTGAAAGCCATGGACGCGGTGGGATGCAGGCAGATCGTGTTTTCGTCCTCGGCCACCGTCTATGGTGAGCCGCATTACCTTCCCTTTGATGAAGCGCACCCGCTCAGCCCCATCAACCCCTATGGAAGAACAAAATATTTCATTGAGGAAATCCTGCGCGATTGGGCCGCCACCGACCCTGAAAAATCGGTGATGTTGCTCCGCTATTTCAACCCCGTCGGCGCGCATATCTCGGGCCAGATCGGTGAGGACCCGCGCGGCATCCCCAACAACCTTGTCCCCTTCATCGCCCAGGTGGCAATGGGGCGGCGCGAGAGGCTCATGGTCTTCGGCGATGATTACGACACGCCCGACGGCACCGGCATTCGCGATTATATCCATGTGAGCGACCTTGCCGCGGGGCATGTGGCCGCGCTTGATTACGCGTCGCGGCATCACGGGATTGAGGCGGTTAATCTCGGCACCGGACGCGGGCATTCGGTCAAGGAAGTCATCACGGCATTCGCCAAAGCTTCGGGGCGGGAAATCCCGTATGAGATCGCCCCCCGCCGCAAGGGCGACATCGCCACTTCCTTCGCCTCAACTGGCAAAGCCAAATCCCTTTTGGGATGGGAGGCGAAACTCTCCCTCGATGCCATGTGCTCCGACACCTGGCGCTGGCAGTCCCAAAACCCGGAAGGGTATGGCGGGTAGGTTGGTATTGCTCGCGGTGAAAAATCCGCGCCCGATTTAAGAAAATATTTACCTTTCTTTGATACATTTGACCTTTATGGTCAGCAAGTAATGTATTTTGCTCAGCATATCAATTTTGGAGGAGTAAATGGAAAATCTTCCTAGCCAGCTCGCAAGCGGCCATCGCGCGAGACTGTTTTCATCATTAAAGATTTCAAACAAAGAGCGTATAGCAACATCGACGGTACTAGCAGTTTTTAGAATCATCCCGGAACTACTTGCTGAACTGATAAAAGACATTGGCGTCAGAATCAATGATCGTACCGTTCTGGAGACGTATACTGAAATCGGAGTTACCAAAAACCTGAAGGATACGGCTGATCGCCCAGATGGGTTCATATACATTAAGAACCGTAATGAGTGGACATCACTTGTTGAGGCTAAAGTAGGAATGAACACATTGAGTGCTGAACAGGTAATCAAATATGTTGAAGACGCACGCTCGAATAATGTTGACGCGGTAATCACTATCTCCAACGAGTTTACCCCCAGAGTCGACCAAAGCCCTTTAGACTTACCCAAACGACTTCTTAAAAGAGTTAGGCTGTATCACCTGTCTTGGCGGCTGATCCTCTCCACAGCGATTTTGTTAAAGAATAAAAGTCTGATTGAGGACAGAGAAAAATCATTTGTACTGGATGAATTGATAAAATTTTTAAAAGACGATTCTGTCGGCAACAAAAGCTTCTCTATGATGCCACCAGCTTGGACAGAAATTTGCAGTGATGCTTCTATTGGCTCGCGCCTTACAAACAACGATCAACGGATTTCCGATGTATCTGGCGCACTTGTTGAAGAATTCTCCGAAATAGCACTGAACCTGACCGATCACCTCGGGGTGGATTGCACCGCAAAAATTCCAAACTCTTACAAAACCGATAGGAGTGCATGGCAGAAGCATATCGCAAAGACAATAGTAGATAAAAAGATTGCAAAATGCTCTTTCGTTATTCCAAACGCAGCTAATGATCTCGACTTAGAAATCGATTTGGCAAAAAACAGCATCACAGTAGGTATGGAACTGAAAGCACCAGAAGACCGCGCGACGCTGTTAGGTCGAATTAACTGGCTTTTGCGTCAACTGAAAGAGCCCGCGAATATCAAATCATTTGTAAAAATCAGATGGAGATCGCGAGCGGCTGACGAATATGTGGAAATGTCTAGGTTTTGTGCTGATTATTTTAAAGACCGTGACCCGAGCACTACAATTTTGTCTTTCACACCAATGATGCAAATCCACTCTAGTAAGATCTTTAATTCTAGAAAGAATTTTATCGTTGAGTTGGAGAGGCTGGTTATAGAGTTTTACGATATTCACGCACAGCATTTGAAACAGTGGACAGCAAAGGCACCCAAGCCGCTGGAAAACCTGAACAGTGAGACTGAAGACAACTAACTTTTACTTGTAATATCTGCGGATTGCCGGCCTTGAAAAATTATAATTAATGTTATAACATAGATGCGTCCAATTTCGGAGCCAGATATGATCAAACTCAAAGTTACCACCGTCGGGTCATCTGCCGGCGTCGTCCTGCCGAAGGAGGCTCTTGCCAAACTCAACGTGGCCAAGGGCGACACTCTTTATCTCACCGACGCGCCGGATGGAAGCATGCGCATCACCCCGCAGGACCCTGAATTCGCGCGCAGGGCTTCGATCATTGAAGACATCATGCGTGAAGACAGAGACATCCTCGCGGCGCTCGCAAAGTAGATTTCCATATGACTGAAAAAGATTGGGACTGGGTGACGGCGGAGGACGCAATCCTCGCCCACCAGCAGAGTATTGCAAATTATGGCGGTCGCGATGGCATTCGTGATTTCGGCGGCCTTGAAAGCGCTCTCGCCTACCCGAAGAACCTTGCCGCCTATGGCGATCCCGGCATGGCTGAACTCGCGGCGGGCTACCTCTTTGCCATCGCCAAGAACCACGCCTTTTTGGACGGCAACAAGAGAACAGCGTGGACGGTGATGCGGCTCTTTATCGGCCTCAACGGCGGAAAACTCGAATACGACAAATTCGACGCGGTGAAGTTTGTCGAGGGCGTCGCCGGTGGGGTCATTGACTACGACGACGCCAGGGACTGGATTGCAGGCAGGTTGAAAGTAGTATGTTGATGATCAGCCCTTGACTAAGTGGCTAAAGTAGCTATTATAAACATTATAACCCTTTTGGGAGAAAGTTTAATGAACACCTTCACCGCTAAAGAAGCAAAAAACAAGTTTGGCCAATTGCTTGATAATGCCCAGCGTGCGCCGGTGACCATCACCAAAAATGGTCGCGCCGTTGCCATGATGCTATCGCTTGCTGATGAGAAAATGATTTCAGCAATTGAAGACCTGCTGGAGGCCCAATATTGGGGTGAGCGCATCGCTGAAGCTGAAAAAAGCGGTTATTTGAGTGTTGAGGAAAGTAACCAGGTCCTGGAAGATTCCCTAAATGCTACAGATTAGATTTTCAAATCAGGCAACTAAATTTCTTAACAGACTCATACCTAAACACCGGAAACAAATAGCAGGCAAAATAAAAGAATTGAAGAGTGATCCTTTTCCTCATGACAGCAAAACTGTTAAGGGTCACCCGCCATATATGCGGGCAGATATTGGTGAATACAGGCTGATATATAAGACGGAAGATGATCAGAAATTGCTGCTGGTCGCCATTATCGGCAAGAGAAATGACGATCACGTCTATAAGTTATTCCGAAGGATTAAATCATAAGAGCAAGCCCGATTAACACCAAAAACATGAATTTCCCGAAACGAACCCATTTTCGTTGAGAAAGAAGTTCCAATACGTATCCTTGAGCCCGTCTTTCAAGTCAATGCGGCGCCCCCACCCCATCTGGTTGATGCGGCTGGTATTAAGGAGTTTCCTTGGGGTGCCGTCGGGCTTGCTTGTGTCAAACCGGAGCTCGCCTTCAAAGCCCACTACATCAGCAATCATCTGGGCCAGCTCCCGGATGGTGATATCTGAGCCGGTGCCAAGATTGACATGCTCATGGCCGGAATAGTTCTCCAGCAGAAAGAGGATGCCATCGGCGCAGTCATCAACATGGAGGAACTCGCGCCGTACATTGCCCGACCCCCAAACCTCCATCACCGCATCGCCTGCCAGTTTCGCCTCATGGGCTTTACGCATCAGCGCCGGGATGACATGGCTGGTCTCAAGATCGAAATTGTCATAGGGGCCATAAAGATTGGTGGGCATGGCGGAGATGAAGTCACATCCGTGCTGTTTGCGATACGCCTGACAGAGTTTGATGCCGGCGATCTTGGCGATCGCGTACCATTCGTTCGTGGCCTCGAGACTTCCGGTGAGAAGCGCGTCTTCCCTGATGGGCTGGTCAGCGAATTTGGGATAAATGCAGCTGGAGCCGAGGAAGAGGAGTTTTTCCACCTGTTGCTCGAACGCCGCCCGGATGATATTCGCCTCAATCATCAGATTGTCGTAGATGAAATCCGCGGGACAGGTCGAGTTGGCAAGGATGCCGCCGACCTTGGCGGCGCAGATGATCACCGCATCGGGCTTGGCCCCGGCCATCCAGGCTTCGACTTCGGTCTGACGGGTGAGATCTGCCTCCCCGCGGCTTGCGGTAAGGATGGTGCAGTCACGTCTCTCCAGCGCCCGTACCACGGCACGGCCCACCATGCCGTTATGTCCCGCAACCCAGATGCGTTTGCCCTCAATCCGGTACATCAGAACACCGCCAGTCTGATATCGGGCCGGGGTTGTTTTGCGTTATGAAGCGCTATGCTGACCATCTCCGAGACCAGGTCTTCAAGGCCGGTCTTTGCCTCCCAGCCCAGCACCTCTTTTGCCTTGGCCGGATTGCCGATCAGGAGATCGACTTCCGTCGGTCGGAAGTATTTGGGGTCGACCTTAACAAGGATATCGCCGGTCTTGGCATCGCGGCCCACCTCATCCACGCCGTGCCCTTCCCAGATGATGCTGCGGCCCACTTCGGCAAAGGCAAGGTCAACAAACCGGCGGACGGTTTCGGTGCGCCCCGTGGCCAGCACGAAGTCATCCCCCTGATCGTGCTGGAGGATACGCCACATGCCTTCGGCATATTCTTTCGCGTGCCCCCAGTCACGTCTTGCATCGAGATTGCCGAGATAGAGTATCTCTTGGCGCCCCACCTCAATATTCGCTACCGCCATGGCGATCTTCTGGGTGACAAAGGTCTCCCCCCGCATCGGGCTTTCATGGTTGAAGAGGATACCGTTCGAGGCAAAGAGGCCGTAGGCCTCCCGGTAATTGACGCAGATCCAGTAGGCATAAAGTTTCGCCGCCGCGTAAGGTGAGCGCGGGTAGAAGGGGGTTGTCTCACTTTGCGGGGTTT
>CAZBBS010000123.1:0-7177 GCA_964490145.1 uncultured Enterobacteriaceae bacterium | reverse complement strand
GCCGCTTCGCCGACCAGTGGATTAGCGGCGGGGGAGCCGACGACCACCTGATGGTCATCGCCGGATGGAAGTCGGCGGCCATGCCCGCCCGCTACCGGGCAGCGAACTCCAAGGACCGGGCCCTCGCGCAGTACGACAAGATCCTTGATCCTGGTAAGGCCACGCCTGGAGATAAGTCGCCAGTTTCTAGGCCTCGCTCCGCCAAGCCCACCCCTCGTCGCATTGTTCGGCGGGGGGCCCCATTACCGGTGTCCAATGGGTGATCGACCAGAACGCTTGGCAACGGTCTCTAGTTTCTGTGCCCGATTGAACCGCTGGTAGGAACATCGTTCACTTCGAAGGCGTCGAGATACTCGGCGAGATCTGATCTCCTGCGTGACGGAGCGACCTACCCCGTTAGGTCGAGCGCCATCGCACCAGAAGCAGCGACGTAGTCGTCGTTGCCGGGGTGTGAGGCGGTGATGGTGCACGTGCCCGAGGTGAGGAGTGTGACGGTGCCGTAGGTGTAGTCGTTCGAGTGGTAGTCCTTTGCGACGGTGCACACCGATGGTGTGTCTGAGGTCAAGGTGAGTTCAAGGCCTTCAGATGAGATGGCTTCGACGCGCACTGTTTGCCACGACAGTTCTCCGCTTGTGGTGTAACCCGAGCCCCGGGAGAAGCGGACGGACTCAACTGAATGATCAGACAGCCCGAGACCTATGTCTCCGGACCCCGAAGCGGGCGATGTGCCCGTCAGGGCAGAGTACGTTGCCTCATCAATTTGTCGAGTGACGCGGAGCCCTGAGGTTTGCTGGAACTGTGCCACCTCACGCTGGGTGCCGGGGCCGAAGTAGCCGTCGGCCTCAAGGCCGAGAGCCCGCTGGACCGCTGCGACCTTCGAGCCCTGTGAGCATGGCGGGATTGGCATGGCATTGTCGGCCCGATAGTTGCCGCCACAGGAATCAACAAGCGCAACGATCTCAGCGGTCTCGGAAGTGGTGGCCGTAGTGCTCGGCGTAGAGGAGTCACTATCGCCGGACCCTGTTGGTCGAGAAGTGGAACCACTGCTGCCGGTTTCTGATGGGGTGCTGACTCTTACCTTTCGTTTCAGGTCGGCGAGGCTTTTGCGAAGATCAGAGGCCGTCGACAAGCGGATTCCAAATGTCTCCTCTAGGTCTTCCCTTTGTCGGCGGATATTCGCAACTTCGGACTCGATCGTGTCGAGTTCAAGGAGCAACAGGTCGTGCTCGTCGTCGAGCGCGCGCGCTTTTTCCAACAGATCCTCGATGCGCGCTGATTCAACTGCGGTTGGCTCAGCCGTGCCACCGCATGAGGTAACGAGAGAAATAGCACCGATCAAGATGGATAGTGCTGACCTGACCGGTGAGTAAGGCCTCGCGACGGGGGTTCCCTGAGGGTTCTGGCCTACTTGCTTGTGGTCAGGACGGTCTGCAGAATCGGTCGGATCAAGTAGCCAGCGGGGCCGGGGTGTATGTGGCGAGCGCCTTGGTGTGGCGTGCCCGTCGGTTCGGCTCGCAGGGGACTCGGCATGGCCAGATTTGATGTAGTCGTGTTGAGTCATGTGGTCCTCGAGGCCATTCCAGATACCCCTGAGGGAAGCGGAACTCCAGGATGCGGCAGAGTCGTGTCGTCGTGGGCCGGGACGGTGAGAATTCGGCTCCCATCGTTAGGGGTAGGGGGGCCGTTGACTGGGAGTCGGCCTAGCATTTTTGGGCGACGAAGTTGTCGGCGTAGGAATGCGCGGTAGGGAGGAATCCATTTCGGAGCGCATCGCGGATCGAGGCTGCCGTCAGTGACCACGACGGAGGGAGCGAATTTGCAAGTTGACCGAGGTATTCGTACTCGTCATAGGTTCCTCTGCTGTCTCGAGCCAGGGCCCGTAAGAGGATCACGCTCTCGCACTCTGGAAGCGGCGCGCTCGACGCAGGCGAAGAGGGGCGGTTCGTTTGGGGACGAGAAGTTGTCGTCGTCGGAGGAACGGTGGTCGTGACAACCGTGCAGGCGCTGAGTCGACCACATTGGCTAAGCAGGTCTTCAGAGGCCTCAAGCACATCGTTAGCGAACCTGACCTTTGCCTCGACCTGTTCCTCGGCTGGCAAGTCCGTGTCGACATCATTGACGGGTAGGTCGGCGAGCACACCGCAGGCAACAGGGTCATCTCCGCAGCGCTCCGCATACGTCTGAAGGCGATCCAGGTTGGCGAGGGCGGCCTCGTACTGTGCATCTGACTCGTAACTGCCCTCTAGAGCGTCAGGGGCAAGGTCGGCTTCCGCGTCTAGGATCGTTGCTTCTACTTGCGAATTCCGAGTCTCTTTTTGCCCGACTTGTGCCTCTAGTTCTTCAATTTGTGAAGCAACTGAGGGGCCCGAGTCGCATCATGAGCCTACGAGCATTAAGGCCGCGACCGCTGCTGGTAAGACTCGCATCCTGATGGGTGTTAGCCCGTCATTTCGATGGCGAATTATCGACACAGATCTCTCCATGCGCTTCGCATGTCCTCAAGCGAAAATCCGATCTCGGGGTACCAGTCAAGTGCGGCGGCAGAATTGCCGACGTTGATGCATGACCATTCGATGTCGGCCTTGGTGTAGACGCTCTCAATCCATCGTTTTGCGTCGGCCTTGCCGCCGACGCCGACCAAGCCAACGATGACGGCTCCGATGATGGCGAGCAATACGAGCACGGCAATGCCCCCTGCAACGCGACCGGAAGAGCCTTGTGGCTGAGAGTGATTGAGTGAGCCTGAGGGGCGGTTCACTCCGCTGCCCCGAGTGGTGATCGGCCGAGCATGAAAAGACGCTTCGCTTGGCCTGGGGGCCGCTCCGGGTGAGGTCACTGCGCCGTTGTGGCTGCGAACTCCAGGTAACGCCCCCAGGAACTTGTTGGCCGCTTCGGGGTCGCCATCAGGTACGAGGATGAAGTCGAGAGTCGCTGCCGGTCCCGAGACCCTCAGGTGGTTGCCAAAGAGTTCTGCTGAGTTACCTGTGGTGGAGTCCAGTCGCATTTCCTGTCGGATGGACGCTCCATTGAAGCGGATAGAAACCGTCTCCCCGTCGCTGACAATCTCCAGTTCGCCCGCTTCACCGTTATACGTCGCTTGAACCTTGGCGACTGTGCTCCCTACGGCACCTGTCTCTCGGGGCGCGTCCTCTTGCTGGCGATTTGGGTCTTTGAGCGTTATCGCACTTGCAAGATTGTAGAGACGGCGCTGGTCGTCGGGTATCTCGTCGAACGGGAACCAACCTCGGCGTTGGTTGTGGGTAAGGAGCATGCCGCAGGCCTCGCATCTCAAGAGCGTGGTCGGCCGGTCGATTGTCTCGGGCTCTCCGCGAACGCCGCACGGGCAAGTCACGCGGCTGAGAGGTCGATGGGGGACTGGCCTTGCGGCGCTGGTCAGAATCGGTGCGGTCGTCCTGAACCTCCTTTGCACCAACTTCGACTGCTCGGTGAGCGGGACCCACTTTGAATTGGATGAGCTCCAGACGAGTCGCTTTTTGCACTCGCTGCATACGACCAGAAAGTCTTTGGTTGGATGTTTGATCGTTGCCGTCGCGCCACAGGGACAAGCAACCAAAGAACTTACGTAACTGCTCATACTGTCTCTCGACCGCTCCCGCTCCCGATGTATTCCGATAAGGCACGTCTGGTTCGAAGGGTAATCCCGTTGCGTCAGTCCTCACGAGCGGGCGGAAGCGGGTCGCTCGCCGAGAATCGTCTTGGTGTCGACCTCTAATCTGACTCCTAAGTCGCAGACGCGTGTGCTGATGTGCTGATCGATGAGCAGTTGAAGTCGGCTAATTCAGGCAAGCGGCATGGAGTATCACCTGCTCGGCAACGGCTGTTGCGCTTCCGCGAAATCGCCTCACGCCATTACCTGTAGTTCTCACTCTTTGTGCAACCGCTCTCAAGTATTCGCCACATCCAACTCGAGGAACACTGCGGCGAAGGTGCTAAGCGCGCGAACGCGGCGAAGGTTCCGGAGTTGGGGTACGCAGTCGGAGTCGGAACCGGAGCGGGCCTGCGCTGAACCCAGCAAGCCACCTCAGGATGGCACTGAGGCCCTGGCAGGGATACATGGGAGCACCCTGCCAGGGGCGGCCCCTAAAACCGAATCAGCCGGGAAACTCCGACGCGTCAATCACGCCGTCACCGTTGAGATCGTCGTAAGGGGCGTTGGCCGTTACGCCAAGATGCGCCCACGTGATTGCATCGATACGACGCGTGATCGGCAGTCCGGCTCGATCCTGCAGCATGATGAGGGCCGTCTGGGTTCCTGGACCGAAGTATCCGTCGGGCTCAACGCCTAAGGCATCTTGGAACAACGCCACTGAGGCGCTCTCGGAGCAAACGCTGATTGGAAGTTCGTTGTCGTAGCGGTAGTCGCCACCACAACTGGACACCTGTTCGTCGGCGTACTTCTCCTCCGGCGCTGGTTCTTCTGCAGTCGGCGGTTCATCGACCGGTTTTTCTTCGGGTGCGGGTTCTTCTGCAGTTGGCACATCGTTGGCCCCCGCCGTGCGAGGGTCCGTTAACCGGATCGATGAAAGGTCTACCCGGTCTCTCCCTAGGCTTTCTCCCGACTCGAGCCAGAACATCGGGATTGTCGCGATTTCCTCACCAAGGTAGGGGTAATCCCAGACGTCAATTCCGTCGTTGCGAGGGACCAATGCAAATACTCTGGCGATAACAAGGCCAGTGCGTGTTGCTTCGGGGTCAACGCGATACATGACGCCCGTCTCCCCGAGACCCACTCCCCACCCCATCATCGGATTGCCACAGCACTCGTAGTACAGGCCGTCGTAGCGGTCGTGGAATTGGGACGGAATGCACGACGACCGGAGGTCACCGGTCACCCCTTCACCGAAACCATCGGTGAAATCGCTCGATATAGCCGAGTACCCCATATAAGGGACGTATCCCTTCTCGCCTACTAGACCGAGTTCGTAGTACCAAGCGTAGTAATTCGATCGACCGGAGTCCTCAAGCGCAAATCGGAAGAACACAAAGCGGCTATCTGCTTCGGGGAGCAATGGGGTTGGGCATTCGGTGGGAACCTCGCGATTCGGGTCACCGACGATGGCGACCTCATCGACAACCCAGGTAAAGACACCATCTTCACCCTCTGGCCCGATCACTTGGACCCTTTGAGCACTGCCAGTTGTTCCTTCTGCAGCTGGCTCCTCCGCAGCCGAGGGTTGGTCCGCCCATTGTTCTTCGGGTGCGGGTTCTTCTGCGGCCTCCCCAAATTGACGGCACTCATCGCGCCACGCGGCATTTAGTTCCTCGAATGTAAATCCGATCTCGGGATACCAATCAAGACCAGCCGTGTTGGGCTGAGTGTTCCCGCAAGCCCATTCGATCTCTGAGCGGGTGTAGGTTGCATTTATCCAAGCCGCCGCTTTGGCGTCACTGCTGCTGCATCCTGAAATAAATGGGATCACTGCGGTTGCCGTGATGAGAAGTGATTTGTGCACATCGCACCTTATGTCATGGTGGGACACTCGCCCCAAAGCATCGGAAGCGTTGGCGCTCTCGTCGGCTCTCATGCCAATCGCCGCAACTAGCCGGACGGACGCAAGTTAGGTTTCCCCGAACCCTTGCCAATTTGGTGCCCGGTTTGACGGCCTCTGATAGCAACTATCGGCACCCAGGAGCCCGAAAAGTCGTTCTCAGATTTAGGGGGCGATAGCAACTAAGGTCCCCTATGAGCGGAGTGCAGGCCTAACGGCTGTCAAGCCCGGATGAGCTGGAAGCCATATTTCATAGCGTTTTGTATTGGTATGGGCCTACCGGTCAGCTACGAGGTGCATCTGCGGTCTACATGTAGGAAATCCAGCCCTGTAGACCGACCCGATAGCAACTATCGGCTTACAACAGCTCGTCAACTGACAAGAGCCCGTACCTCGTGAGGAACTGGCGATGCCTCCGCTGGGCTGAGCGCGACACAGGGCGATGAATGCCGGCAGCTGCCGCGGTGTGCATCCCTATCAGCTCGTATGCGGTCTTAAGTTCCGACTCCGTGAGCGTTAACTGCGCCAGGTTGAAAGCCGGTGTCGCGGGCGCGATGACATCCCCGAGCTCCATCTGGAACACATCTCGAGCACTGTCAGCGTCAAGCCCTGCCACCTTCCCACCGAAGTAATCCCTTGTCGCTGCCCGCCGACATTGAACCTCAAATCTCACACGCGGTGGGGATGTCTTCGACTCAGCGGCCTTGTCGTACACGCTCACACGGGGCCGAGTGACCGAGCGACGCCCCACGGTGCCGATCTCGCTCGCTCCATTGAAATACACGTAGGTGTGATGCTGGGGGCGGTACATCGGATGAACCACATCATGAAGTACCTGCTGTGTGTGAGGCCCAGTCTCGACATCGCATGCAAGATCCAACCTATACAGGTCCCAATCCTGTGTCGGGGGCGGCCCCAGCGCCGCGGGGATGAGTGGCTCAACCATCGTATTGAGTACGTGCAGCGCCCCTGCCGTGCTTGCAATTCCCGTGCCCAGGGGATCCAGAGCCCGTGACGGATTAAACGACACGTAGGCGCTCAAGTTGTGAGGAGAGTCGATGTAGGTCAACCGGAGGTATGGCCCGTTGCGAACGCTTGAGTTGAACGGGAGGTGCAACAAGGCAGTAGTGGTTGGCCCCCGCTTCCACGTCTTGGTGTGCCACCCAGCAAATGAGGACTGACGCACACATGGAAACGCCACCGTCAGCCAGTCCACACCAATGGCAACATCTGGCTTGCCGAGTTCAGAACGCAGGTCAGAAGAGCTTTGACCTTATAGACATAGCTAGGGCTGATATGGCTCATATATGAAGTATCCAATTATGTGGTGTTACTAAAAGACCGGGCGTTAAAAATCGACACCATGGCCGGGGCGCGTCTGGGCGGGCCTATCAGCGGCATCGGTCGATGGTTGGCGGATGTTGGCTACCCAGGTGCTTATTTACAGGCCTATTTTAATGGTGGGGGAGGCCCGCGGTGTGGATAGCCCGAGGCTGCGGGATGACAACTGATTCGGCCTCGACCATTTATATCCAAGCCGGGAGAGGTCAGTAAAACCGCCTTTTGACACGGGCCTTATTAGGCAACTAATGTCACTTTTTAGGTGAATAGACGCCACCATGACACGGTGGAGGTCCCGGGTTCGAGTCCCGTCGTGCCCACCAATG
>CAZBBS010000122.1:0-7437 GCA_964490145.1 uncultured Enterobacteriaceae bacterium | reverse complement strand
TAAACTTTTATTTCAATCAATTAACCTTTATAGCCAAGTCTCCCCGTCCGCACCAAATATTCTGTAAAAAATCGCAAAAATCGATCATCCCGCAGTACAGTTCTGTTTACCTGCTGCCGGCCGGAACACGAAGTGTTCCTGAATCACCAATGTACAAACAGGAAACCATATTTGCTCCATGCTTCGTTGCTGGCTGTGCTCAGTCGGTCATGTACCAATATGTACCAATATGCACCCTACTTCCCTGATCTGGACATCTCCGCCCAGTCAGACTATCGTTAGTCGCAATAAAAAAACTGTGACACCCCAGCCCCATGGCCAGACACCTTGTTTCTTTAGCGCTTTGGCTATCCGCCGTGATTGCTCCGTATGCCCTGGCGGAAGGGGCAGTTCGCGAGCTGGTGTGTTCGGTCAACAGGACCTGTGATGCGGACGGCAGCTGTCAGGACGCCGGCGGGGACATCACCTTCACAATGGAGCCGGTCACTGTGACGGACGATGCATCCGGCACCTACCTGATCCGTTACCAGGACCAGCAGTTTGCTATGCAGTCGCTGTCCTTTGCCGGCCCTTTTCACTGGGCAGCTGACAGTGAGATGAACACCCTGCTTGCCAGTTCTGATACCCAATTTATCTGGCATCACCTGAGTCTGCGCCCGGCCCCTGTTGCCAGGATTCAATTTCTCACCTGCCGGTTCATACAGTAAAAATTTACATCTGTTCGACAGCAACCTGCCAAGGAGCCAGTCATGAAATTACCCATGTTGCCAACGCTTGAACGTTCACTGATCTGCCTTGGCCTGGCCTGTCTTGCACAGGGTGCTGCAGCACAGCCATTCTCCTCGGCGGCAAGCTCGCTATCCCGTTATGAGGAGACACCTTATTCACCCCGCACCAGTTGCGACACACTGGCGGGTGCTGAACTCCAGGATGTCATTGAATTACACAGCGAATCCGTCAGGGCCGACAGTGGAACACCGGCATTTTGCCGGGTCACCGGCCAGATTGATCCGGAGATCACTTTCGAAGTCGACCTGCCAGCCAACTGGAACGGCCGCTTTTACATGACCGGCAACGGCGGCCATGCCGGACAGCGCAATGACAGCCCTTTCCAGATCGCTGGGCGACTGGCGGCCCTGCAGAAAGGCTTTGCAGCCGCCACCACCAACACCGGCCATAATGCTGACGAAGAACCCGGCGCGACCTTTGTGCTCAGCAATCCCCGTAAAGCCATTGATTACGCCTACAGAGCCGTGCACCTGACAGCGGTGACATCCAAAGCCATCACCAACCTCTATTATGGTCGTCCTGCCAGCTACTCCTACTGGAACTCCTGCTCCAATGGCGGGCGCCAGGGATTGATGGAGGCCCAGCGCTATCCGGAAGACTTTGACGGCATCGTGGCCGTTGCTCCCTGGGTGGACCAGACCGGCTTTGCCATTGGCGCCCTGTGGAACCACCAGGCAATGGATGATGCCAATATAACGCCAGGCAAACTGCAGCTGCTGGCCGATTCTGTCATGGCCAAATGTGATGCCATTGATGGCCTGGCAGACAACCTGATAGATGACCCGCGACTGTGCCAGATCAATGTGGCAGAGGATGTCCCGGCCTGCCCCATAGGCACCAATAATGACAGCTGCCTCACGCCTGACCAGGCGGATGCCATACAGCGTGTGTATGATGGCCCCCATGATGACCGCGGCCGCCAGCTCTTTCCCGGATTCATGCCGGGCAGTGAAGCCTTGGTCAATGGGCCTAACGGTCCCAGCAGTCCCTGGCTGGGCCTGATAGTCCCGCCCTCGCCTGGCGCAGGGACCGGCGATTTCAACCTGGGTATCAACACCCTGCAGTACCTGGCCTTCCAGCCACCCCGCCCGGATTACGATTACCGCGATTTCGACTTCAATACCGATACCGAACTTTTTGACCGCTGGAGCCGACTCGTTGATGCCAAGGATATCAACCTCAGGGAATTTCGTGGGCGTGGCGGCAAGTTGATCATGACCTATGGCTGGGCCGACCAGGTACTGCAACCCATGATGGGCGTTAACTACTTTGAGCAGGCAGTAACTGCCAACGGCCCGGATGGAGAAAACTTCATGCGACTGTTCATGCTGCCTGGCATGACCCACTGTGCAGGGGGACTGGGACCGGACCAGAATGATGCCATCGGGGCTGTCATAGACTGGGTGGAAACCGGCACGGCTCCAGACAGCATTGAAGCCAGAAAGATAGTGGATGGTGAGATTACCCGCTCACGCCCACTGTGTCCCTATCCCCAGGTTGCCCGGTATGGCGGAAACGGCAGCATTAACGAGGCCGCCAATTTTCGCTGCACAGCACCATGACCGGCTTTTTCCCGGGCCCGCCACTAACCCTGCATGTCGTTGTGGTGGCCCTGGTTTGCGCCTTTTGTCTGCCTCTACTCTACGATCAGGGCCTGACTGACTGGCGTCTGCCAGCGACAGGATTTGCCTTCATCCTTATCTACAGCGCATTTGCCATCTGGTGGAGCACACGCCACCTGAAATCAGGAAAAAATGAATAAATTGAACCAGTCCACTTCCTTGATACAGTCAGCGGCAAACTGTCTGTATTGAAATAGCCCAGCGAAATGTTGAATCAGCCCTCCCGGCCGACAAAGCCCCTTCTTTACTCCAGACTTTCGTATTTTGAGATTCACAGAGGGTGTTCCGCGCTGGTGGCGCAGCCAGCGAAGGCCAGACAAGGCAAAAATTTTGGAGGCCGGGGCCAGAACTGTAAAATTTTTTTTAACGCCGTATGGGCGAGCGCAGTAGCCACTGCAGGCTAAATGCAAGCCCCTGATTAAGGCCCGACGCGTTGTTGGAGTGCATTGATTCTGCTCTGAATGGTTTCCAGAGTCTGGTTGAGCTGAAGACGGTAGACATTGATGGATTCAATATCCTGTTCAGCGGAATTCAGCCGGTTAGCCAGGCTGGTCTGGAGTGAGGAGACATTGGTTTTCACTCTGTTGAGATCCGCCAGCATCGATGACAACTGTTCATCCAGGTTGTCCATGCCAGCAATATTGCTGCTGATGGTGTCGAGCCGGGATTGGATGTTGCCCAACTGGGCGGCGGCGTCGCTGAGCGATTTACTGTGCCCTGAAATGGCCCCTTCCATGGATGTTAAAGTGCCTTTGGCCTGTTCCACAAACTTGTTGATCTCGGCCAGGCTGGCTGTATGGTTGCGATAATTGGCCCATAACAGATCAATCTGGGTGAAGTTTGCATCAACTTTTTCCAGTAACGTGCCGCTGGACTGCTGTGCCGCTTCATCTGTCAGGTTCAGTCGGTCCTGCAACTGCATGATCCGGCCCTGGGCAAGATTCAATCGCTCCTGCACATCCAGGCCCTGTTTGTAAAAGTAATAACCGGCACCTCCGGCGCCCAGCAGGCCAAGACTCAGAACAACCAGCATGAAGCGCACGCCACCACCGGTTTTTACTTCCACGACATCATCAAGCACCGGTACCGAGGTACCCCGCTTCATTTGCCGGTGGGTCGTCAATTCATCATGCTCGGGCATGATGCTGGGAATGTCATCAATATGGTCGTCGTCACGCATGGGGCGATATTATAGGGACATTTGAAATAAAGAAAACGGCAATCCCGTCAGGATACTTCTTTTTTGGCCATCAAATAAACCGCATCCATTACCCCCCTGAGGGAAAGTGGATTTCTGGCCATTATCTGACCCGCAACAAGCACCCAAAGCGGCCTTTCCAGCATTTTCCAATCCGTTCTTATGGGCATCTGGGCACTAAACCAGCAAATTCATGTTAATATATTTTCTATATTATTCAGCTGGTTAGCTTATTTTTACAGATATAGAACCCTTCTGTAGAAAGGGGGAGGGGCATGAAAATAATGTTAAACATTGGCGGCAATCACCAGGGCCGGGAAGCCTCCGCTGAAGCCCGGACACCCCTCTGGCAATCGGATGATGGAGCCCATCACAGAACCCTGGGCATGGTCTTGCTGGACAGTTTTTCAGGCAGATAAAAAACGGGGCTTTGGCCCCGTTTTGTGTGGATCGGTTTTTCTGCTCATTGCAAAGCATCACTGTCACAGATAAAAAACTGCTCGGCGACCTGGGTCATGCATATCTCCGGTGCCCCATGACGCTCCCAGTAAGCCATCAGACCGTTTTCCCTGAGCAGTCTCTTCATTTCCGGATGCTGCCAGGCCTCCCGGAAAACAGGTTGCCAGAGCCAGTGCAGATGAACAGGCAGGGTTTGTGCCGCCCGATTCATCAGCCGAATCGCCAGGTCATGCTTCCCCAGTGTTGCCGCTACTGCGGCATAGTGCACCAGTACGGATGACGTTCTGGGTTGTTCAAACTCTGCTGCTCTGAAACTGGCAGACACCACATCGTCGTCTCCGGCACGGATGGCCTTGAGCAGCTCACGGATTTCAAATGATGTCCCTTCGATACCACTCATATCATCCGGCAATTCACCCCTGCCCAGCATCAGGAAAAACTGGACTGTGTCACCCCACCAGTCCGGCGTCAGTTCTTCACCCATTTCATATTCAACCCGAGCCCTGAGGCTGTTTCCAAGCACTTCCTGCGACGCCATCAGGTAACCCCTGCCAAAACTGTTGATCGGCTCCACCTGCAGGTTTTCTTCAAGGATTTTTACAACGGTCTGGTAATCCCCCAGGGTAAACAGCAAGGGGGCCAGCATTTGCAAATCCCAGAGCGGGGCATTCATTTCCTGCAAACGAATCAGGTCCTGCCGCGCGCCTTCCCAGTCGCCAAAATTCCCCAGGGCTGTTGCCCGAAGCACATAACCTTCATGTTCATCAGGCGTGAGACTGATCAGTCTTTCTGCAGATTCGAGGCCGCGATTCAAATGATCCTGTGTTGTCATTCCTGGCAGCGGCAAGGTGGAGAGGTGAAAATGCGCCCTGGAAAAATTGTAAAGCGCACCGGCAAAATCCGGATCCAGGGCCAGCGCCTGCTTACTGAGCTTCAGGGATTTTTCAAAATCTTCATTGTAATAGGCTCTCCGTGATCCCAGGTTGTAACGATAGGCTTCAAAAGAGTTCGTCGGGTGGGAAACTTCCGGGGATCTGAATTCAGGTTCGACATCCTTAACAATCGCTTCGGATACACGTCTTGCAATATCATCCTGGGCACTGATGATATCGTTCAGCCCTTCAGTGGCCACATCATAATCAAATGACCAATTAATGACTCCGGTCTCGGGGTCCAGCAACTGCAATTTTATCCGGGCTTTGGCATTCGAAAAGACGATCGTTCCTGTAAGCAAATTTTCCACCCTGAGCACACGACCAATATCCATCAGGGAAAGCTCCCGTATTGCAGGCGACGAAGAACTTTCCCGGGAAACCAGCTTCAGGCTGCAAATCTGGCTTAGCCGGGATATCAATTCGTCATGCAGACCCAATGCAAAAATGTCGTCAGCGCTATCTTCGACGGATGAGAGAATCTGAAGCGGTAAAACAGCGATGGTTCCTGGCATGGGAGGGGCCGTTAAAACAGCAGAATCGGCCCTGTCAAAACCAGCCAGCCTTTCTGTCGATTCGTCCGAAAGCGACAGATAGCCAAACAGCAAGATACCGAGCAATACCACCACGGTTATGGCAAATACATGACCAAACCGTCGTGCAGGCAGGACGGCAGTAGCATCCTTTGCCAAAACCAGGGGGTCAATTTTCGCGGATATATCCGGGTTTTCCTGAACCGGCGCTTTGTCCAGCTAAGCGATGAAACAATACCCCCTGCCAGTCACCGTCTTGATAAAACGGCTGTTGCTTTTGGAATCGCCCAGCACTTTTCGAATGCTGGTGATGGCCTGATTGAGATTATTTTCCTCAACACACACATCCGGCCAGACAGCTTCCATCAGGAAGGCTTTTGACAGGGTTTCACCACGATGCTCGATCAACACCTGGAGAGTTTCCAGGGCCCGATTACTCAGGCTTAATTCGTTTCCTTCAGGATCAAGCAGGGAATGACGTGACACATTCAGAATGTACCCATGAAAACGAAATTCTTTAACAAGGTTTTCGGTCCCTGCTTTCGACATGACAACTCTACGACTGAATTTTTACTGGCTGGACGGGAGGCGCAACGGATGCAGCACCGAGGTCGAATATTTCCCTTATATCAGGGGTATGTAAAGAAACACGGGGGAAATTTTGAGCACCTGTTTTCAGACTCTTTCAATTCAAATACAGAACTATTCAGGACCATAACCCAGCTGTTCCCTAAGATAGACAGGGTCAGCGGGCATCATCCTCGCCCACTGCATCCTCTATGACCCTTCACATTGAAAGCGTGGGTATTCATAGAATCTTGTACTTTTGGCTTCCCCTGGGTACTTTTGGGGCCATATCCACATTCAACATGATGGATATGGCCCTTTCTCTTTTCCAACCTTGATACAAATGTTGCAGACATAAAAAAACCCCGCCGAAGCGGGGTTTTTTGAATGATCCAGGGCGATCTTACATCATGCCGCCCATGCCACCCATGCCGCCCATATCCGGCATGCCGCCCATGGCAGGTTTTTCTTCCGGAATCTCACTGACCATTGCTTCTGTAGTGATCATCAGGCCAGCTACGGAGCCAGCTGCCTGCAGGGCGCTGCGGGTAACCTTGGCAGGGTCGATGATACCCATCTCCAGCATGTCACCATATTCGCCGTTGCCAGCATTGAATCCGAAGTTGCCTTTGCCGTTGCGCACCTTGTCCAGTACCACGGAGCCGTCTTCACCAGCGTTGCCGGAGATCTGGCGCAGAGGTGCTGTCAGGGCGCGCTGCAGGATCAGCAGACCAACGTTCTGGTCTTCGTTGTCGCCACGAAGGCCTTCAACTGCCTGAAGGGCACGAACCAGAGCCACACCACCGCCAGGCACCACACCTTCTTCAACCGCAGCACGCGTGGAGTGCAGCGCATCTTCAACACGGGCTTTTTTCTCTTTCATTTCGATTTCAGTACCGGCACCAACCTTGATCACGGCAACACCACCAGCCAGTTTGGCTACGCGTTCCTGCAGTTTCTCACGGTCGTAGTCAGAAGAAGTTTCTTCGATCTGGGCACGAATCTGTGCAACACGACCTTCGATCTTGGTGCTGTCGCCAGCGCCGTCGATAATGGTGGTGTTGTCCTTGGTGATCTGAACACGCTTGGCGGAACCCAGGTCTTCCAGGGTGGCGCCTTCAAGGCTCAGGCCAACTTCTTCAGCGATAACAGTACCGCCAGTCAAAGTGGCAATATCTTCCAGCATGGCTTTACGACGGTCACCAAAGCCAGGAGCCTTAACTGCAGCAACCTTCATGATGCCGCGCATGTTGTTGACTACCAGAGTAGCCAGCGCTTCACCTTCAACGTCTTCTGCAACAACCAGCAGCGGACGACCGGATTTGGCAACGCCTTCC
>CAZBBS010000121.1:0-7755 GCA_964490145.1 uncultured Enterobacteriaceae bacterium | reverse complement strand
TTTCCGGGGCTGTCCAGAACTCCTCCAAGCGTTACATCGACATCAATGCCATGGTGCCGCTGCTGAGGAAAGTGGACAAGGTGCCCGAGAAGTCCATGATCGAACGTCGCCTGGAAGGGGAAGATGATCTTGATGGTGATTTCATCGTTGATGAAAAAAGCCGCCAGGTGGAGTTGACTGACCAGGGTCACGAACGTGTTGAAGGCCTGATGGTCAGCCGTGGTTTGCTCAAGGAAGGTGAGAACCTTTATGCCGCTACCAACCTGACCCTGCTTCACCAGTTGCAGTCTGCGCTCAGGGCCCATTTCCTGTTCCATAAGGAAGTGGAATACATCGTGCAGGACAACCAGATTGTACTTATCGATGAACATACCGGTCGCACCATGGCTGGCCGGCGTTTGTCAGAAGGCCTGCACCAGGCTATCGAGGCCAAGGAAGGGGTGCCGATCCAGAATGAAAGCCAGACCCTGGCATCGACTACGTTCCAGAATTACTTCCGCCTGTATGAAAAACTGTCCGGCATGACCGGCACCGCGGATACGGAAGCCTTTGAATTTCATCAGATTTATGGGCTTGATGTGGTGGTTATTCCCACCAATAAACCCATGGTCAGGATTGATGACAATGACCTGGTCTACCTGACCACCCAGGAAAAATTCAAGGCCATCGTGGAAGACATTGTTACTTTTACCGGCAAGGGCTGCCCTGTGCTGGTGGGTACTGCCAGTATCGATACCTCGGAAATCCTGTCCAAATTCCTCACCAAGGAAAAGATCAAGCACAACGTGCTCAACGCCAAGTACCATGAAAAGGAAGCCGAAATCATTGCCCAGGCTGGCCGTCCGGGTACGGTAACCATTGCCACCAACATGGCCGGTCGTGGTACCGACATCGTTCTGGGCGGTCGCTGGCAGGCCGAGATCGAGGCGCTGGAAAATCCCGGCCCTGATCAGGTGGAAAAAATTAAATCTGAATGGCAGGTGCGTCATGACCAGGTAATTGAGGCAGGCGGTCTGCACATCATCGGTACCGAGCGTCATGAATCACGCCGCATCGACAACCAGTTGCGTGGTCGTGCCGGTCGCCAGGGTGATCCGGGTTATTCCCGCTTCTATCTCTCCCTGGACGACAACCTGATGCGTATTTTTGCCTCCGACAGGGTCGGCAACCTGATGCGCCGCATGGGTATGGGTGAAGGTGAGGCCATTGAACACAAGATGGTGACCAATGCCATTGAGAAGGCACAGCGCAAGGTGGAAGGACGCAACTTTGATATCCGCAAGCAGCTGCTGGAATATGATGACGTGGCCAACGACCAGCGCCAGATTATTTACCAGCGCCGCAATGAACTGATGGAAATCGATGATATTTCTGAAGTCATCGACAGCATGCGCGAAGAGGTTATTGATAACCATATCAGTTTGTACATCCCGCCCCAGAGCATCGAGGAGCAGTGGGATATTGCCGGTCTTGAGCAGTCCCTGGAAGGGGAGTTTGGTGTCAGGCTGCCGGTTCAGAAGTGGCTGGATGATGACAACACCCTGTATGAAGAGAGTCTGCGGGTCAGGATACTTGAAGCTGTAGTCCAGGCTTATGAGGAAAAATCTGCGCTGGTTGGTGACAAAATGCGTGTCATTGAAAAGCAGATTACCCTGCAGGTGCTGGACACCCTCTGGAAAGAACACCTTTCCCAGATGGATTCCCTGCGTCAGGGTATCGGTCTGCGCGGTTATGGCGGCAAGAACCCGAAACAGGAATACAAACGCGAAGCCTTTGCCCTGTTCGAGGAACTGCTCAGGAATCTGCAGCATGAAGTCGTCAAGTTCCTGAGCCTGGTGCAGATTCAGAGAAACGAAGAGGCTGATGCCATTGAGCGCCAGCGCCTGGAGGAACAACAACGCCAGCAGTCTACTGCGGTGCATCGTGAAGCCAGTGCCATGGATGCAGGTTCAGCCCCCGAGCAGGCCTCGGCAGCAAAGCCCCAGGAACCCTTTACCCGTCAGGGAGATAAAGTGGGCAGGAACGAGCCCTGTCCCTGTGGTTCAGGCAAGAAATTCAAGCAGTGCCACGGCAAGCTGAATTGAAGAAAGGCAGATAGAAGAAACAAGAAACAAGAGGCAAGTAGTATAGATATACCCTTGCCTCTTGAATGCAAAAACACTGAGCTGAACGAAGGCTCTGAAGTAAGTGATTTTTTCAATCGTGAAGGATGAACTATGGCGGTTGGTAGTGGGGAATTGGGAACGCTGCATCCGGTACCCGGTATTCAGATGTCAGCGGTATCAGCAGGCATCAAGAAGCCCGGAAGACTGGATTGTGTGGTGTTTGATCTGGGTGAAACAGCCACCGTTGCAGGCATGTTTACCAAAAACGCCTTCTGCGCCGCACCGGTAACCATCTGCCGCAATCACCTGCGTCATGGATCGCCCCGTTATTTTGTAATCAATACCGGCAATGCCAATGCGGGAACCGGCAAGCAGGGTATGGATGATGCCCTGAAGGTCTGCCTGGAAATTGCCGAGCTCAAGTCCCTGCCCGTTCATGACATTCTTCCTTTTTCCACCGGTGTTATCGGCGTCAATCTGCCAGTGGAAAAGATCACCAATGTTCTGCCCCAGGCGCTGAACTCCCTGTCAGGAGACAACTGGGCGGAATGTGCCCGGGGAATCATGACGACCGATACCCGGCCCAAGGCGGCCTCTGTTCAGGTGGACATAGACGGGAAAACCATCACCATAACCGGTATCGCCAAGGGTGCCGGCATGATCAAGCCGAATATGGCGACCATGCTGGCCTACGTGTTTACCGATGCCGAGGTAATGCAGCAGGATTTGCAGGACATGCTCGAAAGCGCAGTAAACCGGTCCTTCAATCGAATCACGGTAGATAGTGACACCTCTACTAACGATTGCTGCATGTTGGCAGCATCGGGGCGCAGCAGTGTAAAAGTCAGTGCCAAAACAACGGTGTTTGTCGATGCCTTGCATGAGGTTTTCATCAAACTCGCGCAGGGACTGGTGCGTGATGCCGAAGGTGCCACCAAGTTCGTCACCATTGACGTGGAAGAGGGGGCGAGCAGTGAGGAGTGTGTAAACCTTGCCTATACCGTTGCCGAATCCCCGCTGGTGAAAACCGCGCTTTTTGCTTCGGATCCAAACTGGGGCCGAATTCTGGCCGCAACCGGCCGCGCTGGCCTGGTGGATCTTGAGCTGGAAAAGGTGTCCATTTACCTGGGAGATGTCTGCATTGTCAGGGGTGGAGCCGTGGCCCCTGAGTACAAGGAAGAAGCCGGTCAGCAGGTGATGGACCAGGAAGAAATCACCATTCGTATCAAGCTGGGCCGAGGAGACAGTCACGAAACAGTCTGGACCTGCGACCTGTCACACGACTATGTCACCATCAATGCCGAGTATCGGACCTGAGGGCGCACCGGCAGTGGTGCATGTAGCGGTTGGCGTGGTGGTCAATCGCAACAGGGAAGTACTCATTGCCCTTCGTCATGAAAACCAGCATCAGGGCGGACTCTGGGAGTTTCCCGGTGGCAAGGTGGATGACAATGAAAGTGTCCGCGAGGCCCTGATTCGGGAGCTGCAGGAAGAGGTCAATCTTACTGTCAGGGAGTGCGCCAGCCTCCTGAAGATTTCACATGACTATGGCGACAAGCAGGTTCTGCTGGATGTCTGGTATGTGCATGTGTTTTCCGGAGAGGCCGCAGGTTGTGAAGGCCAGCCGGTGAAGTGGGTGGCTGTTGAACATCTGGATGACCATGCCTTTCCTGCCGCCAACCAGCCAATCATCTCGGCCGTTAAAAACCTTCTGGGTTTTCAGGGTCACTGACATCCAGCTCGTCGAGCCTGAAATCCTCGGGCCCATCCTCCACGGGAATCGCATTGTGCTCATTGGCCCAGTCGCCAAAATCAATCAGCTGGCATTGCTTTGAGCAGAACGGACGAAAGGGGCTTTCCTCGCTCCAGGGGACAATTTTCTGGCAGGAAGGACAGTTTACCTGCTTGACCCCGGTAGTCTTTGCTGTAGTCATGATGTGTAGATTGTTCCTTTATTGTTCACTGGTGTTGCTGCCAAGCTGATTGCGCAGTGCAGCCAGGGTGTTCAGTTTGCTTGTTCGGCTGCCGGTGCGGATGTCATTGTGATCCAGGATGGCTTGCCTGGCTTCATCCAGCAAACCGACAGCCTCATCGGTGCGGCCAGCCGCAGACAATTGTAAGGCCTGGGTGATCAGAATGCCCGGATCATCACTAAACTGACGGGCTTCATCCAGTAATGCCAGCGAACGCAGACTGTTCCCCTGGTGTTGTTCGAGACGTGCCAGCTCAAAAAAGTACATGCCTTTATTCGGGTTATCCGAATCTGCCGTCAGGGAAGTCAGGAGTCTGTGAAAAAAGGCACTGTCAAAGGCCTGGCAGTTTCCCTGGATGGAGAGGGTAACCAGTTGCTGTACAGGACCCACCAGATCCCTTTCCTCCGGTGAAATGTTGTCGGCCATTGCCAGGACCAACCCGGGATCAGGTGATGTAATGGCAGCATTAACACAGGCCAGGGTCATCAGATTCAGCGTCAGCCGGAAAGGTTCTTCGCTGTTGTTAATGGTCTGCTGGAAAATCCCTGCCGCTGCCTGTTCACCTTCCGGACCCAGTGCCGCCAGTTCTATGGCGAAAAATTCGGCGTTTCGTTGTGTTCCGGGATCGCCTGTATACCAGCGTTCTGCCAGTGCCAGGGAATTGGACCAGTAAACACTGATTCTTGCTGTATTGAATGCCATCAGGGCCAGATAGAGCGAGCAGATGACAGTGAGCAGGTAAGGCTTTCTGAAGACCGGGGGAGAAAGACGGAACAGGGTGTAGCCCAGAACGAAAATGATGCCATAGGAAGCCAGATAATTCCGGTGATGAAAGAACAGTTCCAGCGGCAGGATGGTGGATTCAATGAGGTGTCCGGAAAGGAACCATAGCAGTGCAAACAACACAAGCCGATTGGATTGCTGCCGAATCAGGGCCGCTAGAAATGCTGCCAACCATCCCAGTAGAGACAGCACGGTGGTGACAGGCTGGAAAAGACCTGTCGAGACATTGATGTCATGGAAAATGCCCAGGGCAGACGTGGTTGGCAGAAACAGGTTGAACAGATAGATCCACAGGATTCGAAGTTCGGTCAACAGGCGCTTTGCGGGACCGAAAGTAAAACTGTCGCTGAAGCCCTGCTGCAGGGACGAGAAGAAGACCAGTGGCAGAAGCACCACGAGAATGGCAGGAAACCAGAGGACTGTCTGGCGCCAGCGTTGGAAAAGCCGGTCGGCAGGCAGTCGATGCAAAAGCGTGTATTCCAGCGTGAGTAGATAAAACACCAGGCTGGGCGCATTTTCCTTGCTCAACAGGGCAAGCAAGCCGATCAGTCCCAATACTGCTGTGATTTTCAGCAACGCGGTGATGGACGTGTTCTCGCCGAGTATCAAACGGGCCCGTATATAGCAGTAAATGGCCAGCAGCATGAACAGGTTTGACAGCAAGGCCATACGCTGGACGGTATAAAGCACAGTGGAGGAATGCATGGGATGCAAGGCCCAGGCAAGGCTGATTAGCAGGGCAGGCCAGGAAGACGGTTTGTCAGTGTTCAGAATGGTCAACAAGCATCTGGTTATCAGGTAGACCAGCAGGGCAGACATGATGTGGAGAACAAGGTTGACCACCTTGAAAGGCAGGGGTGAATCCGGCCAGGAGCCTGCCTGCAGGGCAAAGGTAAACAGGGAAAGCGGCCTGCCGGTCGGTCCTGCTTCGCCGCCAAGGACGAACTCGAAGAAAGGTTCGGAAAACCAGGGAAAATCCCGGATGTACATCAGGGCGTTCAGGTTGGGTGTATCATCGAACAGGAACAGACTGTTCAAACCGGGAAAGTAACAGGCAGATATGGCCGCAATGATCAGGCCGGCTATCGCTGCAGATTCCTTGAGAGATGCACCGCCGGTTTTCATTGTGCACTCAATTGCAGGTATCGGGCATGCAATTGGCGGATATGTTCAGCCAGGTCGGCCTTGCTCATCGTGTTGTCAATAACATCATCGGCGTTTTCCAGGCGGTGATGGCGACTGGCCTGGGTTGCCATGATACGCCTGACCTGTTCAGGCGAGTTGTTATCCCTGTTCACTGTTCTTTCAAGCTGAATCTCTTCCGGCACATCCACGACAAGAATTCTGTTGAGGAAATCATAGTGGCCGGACTCCAGCAGCAGGGGAATGGATACGATTACGTAAGGCCCGGTTGAAACGCTTATCTGTCGCTGGATTTCATCGCGAATGGCCGGATGGAGCAGTGCTTCCAGCCAGGCTCTTTCTTCAGGCTTGTTAAAGACTTTCTCCCTGAGTGCGCTTCGATCAAGGGTCATGTCAGAATTGAGTATCTGCTGGCCAAAATGGTCAATCAGAACCGGCAGTAGTGGGGAGTTCTTTGCGGTGAACTGCCTGGATATCTCATCGGCATCTATCACGTCGACGCCCAGATTCCGGAAAAGCGCACTGACCGTACTTTTGCCGCTGCCTATACCGCCGGTCAGACCGATGAGATAGGGGAGTTGATGACTCATGGCAGCCGGTATCAGATGAAAAGGCTGTAATACATGGCGGTGATTTCATTTCCCCAGATCAGGGCAAGAAAGCCGGCGCCGGCAAGATAGGGGCCAAAGGGTATCGGAATATTCCTGTCCCTGCCGCGAACGATGATCAGGGTGAAGCCAACAACGGCACCTACCAGTGATGAGAGCAGAATGATCATGGGCAATGCCTGCCAGCCCATCCAGGCGCCCAGTGCCGCCAGTAATTTGAAGTCTCCGTAACCCATGCCTTCCTTGCCGGTAACCAGCTTGAATAGCCAGTAAACACTCCATAACAGGAGGTAGCCGGCAATAGCCCCCCAAACGGCATTTTCCAGGGTGGTCATGAGGCCAAAGGTGTTGACCAGCAAACCCAGCCATAGCAAAGGCAAGGTAATGTCATCCGGCAGGAGCTGGTGGTCGAAATCGATCATGGTCAGGGTAATCAGGCACCAGACCATGACCAGCAAGGCCAGAGTCAGCCAGGTAGGTCCGAATTTGGCGACCACCAGGGCAGAGAGCAAGGCCGTAACCGTTTCTATGACGGGATAGCGCATGGAAACAGGCGACTGGCAATGGCGGCACTTTCCTTTTTGTATCAGCCATGACAACACCGGGATATTCTCCAGCGCAGAAATTTCATGTTTGCAGGTCGGGCAGTGGGAATTGGGCACTGCCAGGTTGAAAGCAGCAGGTTCCTGGCTGTCACTTTCCGGTGTGTTGATTTCCAGCAGTTCGCTGCATTGCCGGGTCCACTCGGTTTCCATCATGATGGGCAGGCGATAAATAACGACATTCAGGAAACTGCCAATAACCAGGCCGAAAACGAAAGCTATGGCTACCAGCAAAAGCGGGTAGGCAATAAAAAGTTCAGTAAATGTCATCAGGGTGTATGTCTGCTACTGCTATGACTAGACCACGGCGCCGATCTGGAAGATGGGCATGTACATGGCAATCATCAGACCACCAACCAGCACACCAAGAACTGCCATGATAAGTGGCTCCATCATGGAGGTCAGGCCGTCCACCGCGTTGTCCACTTCGGCTTCATAAAAAGTGGCGCATTTGTCGAGCATGGCATCAAGTGCGCCGGACTCTTCGCCAATGGAGACCATCTGGAGCACCATGATGGGAAACAGGCCGGTAGACTTGATG
>CAZBBS010000120.1:0-7793 GCA_964490145.1 uncultured Enterobacteriaceae bacterium | reverse complement strand
ATAAACGTCACGCCCGCCGGACACGGAGAGACGCCGTTCTCTTTGTTTCTCTCACATCCGCCTCGGAACCCGGTGGAGGTGGCCTTGACGGGACCAAAGCCGTATCGATCTTCCGAAACTCGTGACGGAGGCCGGCAGGTACCCCGCCTGAACTCGGAGGCCATCCAGGAATTGGTGAAGAGTCGTCTCCGAGAGGAACAGAAGAGGCAGAAGAGGGCGTACGACGCACGACATACGCCACTTCAGCTGGAACCGGGCGACAAGGTGTATCTACGTAGGTCAGCAGTGTCTTTGGGAAAGAAGTTAGTGGATGAGGAGAAATCGGCAGGGAATAAGATTCTTGGGCCGTTTCTGGGACCCTTCTCGGTGATTCGGAGGAAGAGCCATACAGCGCAGACGTATGTGCTCGACGTCGGCACTGCGGGGTTCGGTGATAAACTGGCATGTGCTACATTTGGTGAAGGATAAGGAACAGGATTATTGTTTTGATCTGTCTCAGCCAATTAATGGAGATCTCATCAAGCCCGAAGCAAATTGGTCCGGCTAAAGCATGATTTCGAGGATAAGTGCATGTACCTTGTGAAGTGGACTGGGTTTGTCGTACCAACTTGGGAGACCAAGGAAGACCTCAACCACTCGAGGACTGCCTATAAGGTCTATGAAGCCTTTGTTCAGGAACATGGAGACGCGGGAGATGTGGTACCAGAGGGAACTCAGCCCCCAGAGGTCAGAGAGGCACTCGAACACGTGTACTGACTGATGGATTTATGCGACATCAACGAAGACGAACAAACGTGGACATTTTGCTGTCCATTACACAAATCATAAGAAAAAAGGAAATGATAGAGAAATGATACAGAGGGATGACTAGATGATCATAGTTCCTGGGGATTTGATGATTTTTTTTATGGTGTTTTTCATTTTTCGACGAGAGTTTTCAGTTTTTGCGAATTTTTGAGCATTTTTTTTAGTAACTTTTTCTCACATTTCATGTCCGAATGTCATCGGAATCATCAATCATGCACGAATGCATCTTACTCGGCGACGAGTCGGCGTCGTCGTATTCCGCGGTCTTCGATTTCGAGGTCTGCAGCCATGAGCACAGGGCTATTGAGAGTGTATTGTTTAGGATTTTAATCCTCGGGGTTGAATGTTTTCCTTTTCATATTTCTTGAGGCCAGGACAGACCTGTCTCGTTATGGACTGCTCGTTTCGCAACGTTGTGCGATCCGTCCCTTCTATGGGGGGGAGGAATGTAACGTAAAAGGGGTCTGCTCTTCCGTTACATCCAGGTGATTTAGCAATAATTTGATACGGGGTCTTTCCTTATCAAATTATTGGGTGATGATGATGACATTCCGCCCGGACTCGCGGGGGAAGTGTGTCCCGCGTATATGAATTAATCAGAATGAATCATCTTAAGTAAGTGTTGACTAAGGTCCGACTCTGCCCACGTAGTTACGGGTCACTAGCATCGACTAGTGAAAGGCTCACTCTGTCCTCTGTGCAGGCTCTCGGGAAGAGCACTACAGGGAGTATCGGTCGTCGACGCGACCCGATACTTGATTGCTGAACACCAAGTTCATTTATTCTTATTTTCTCACCAGTCAAGTTTAAATCCAGTTACATTGGGGGGATTGCCGAATGGTTATGACACGTTCCTACGCGCATGCTGCACGCGCTTCTCCCGGGGGGGAGGGAGCGCCCACGCAAAGTCCACAAATGCTGGACATAGCTCCGGAGGGCACCAATGCACCAATTGTAGGTGCCCCTCCGACCACCCTCACACCCGGCATGTTGGCCAACGAAGACATGCAGGCCGCTCTGAGGGAACTCATCAGCCAGGAGCTTCGGAGAATGCTCAATATCCGACCGGAGCCTATGAGTGCGCATGTAGAGGGACAGCGGGCGTCGCACGAGCACGGGCCGCAGGGACATGAGCAGGGACATCTGGACCAGGTCCAGGGAACCGAGGAGCACGCCAGTAGGCAGGAAGTAGTAATTAATGAACTTACTACTCCGATTCAGGCGCCCCTCTCCCTCTCCCCATCGTCTCCAACCACCGAGCCGGTTGGTGAGGTCGTTATGACAGGTACGGGAGGCCATGTCGCGACGGCGCAGGCCGTCCCGACCAAGCGATCGCCCTCCAGCCGGTCCACCAGGCTCAAGGCCAAGCTCCAGGAGCTGGAGTCGAACGCCCTCAGCCTTGAAAAGAAGGATAAAGGCCGCGAACACGTGCCGACCTCGAGCCTGCGTGACCGATCCACGGCAAAGCGGCGAACGCTGCGGGCAGGTCGCAAGTCCCGGCGGGGGCGGCGCTCCGGCTCCGAATTCTCCGGGTCATCTGCCTCCGAGTCCTCGGATTCGAAGCACTCTTCGGACTCGGACTATTCAGACACTGATGCCTCCGACGTTTCCGACAATACAAGTGATTCGGAGTCGGACCGGCATGGCTCCGGACGTCGGCGTCGGACGACCTCCCAGGACTACTTGACGGGACGTCGGTATCCGGACCGGGATGACCTGAGGACCGGATTCGTTAGACTGCAGGGGACTACGATCGACTGGAAGCTGGTCCGGAAGTTAAGGATCCTGCCCCGAGCAGCGTACGGGTGGCGTCAGTGGGTTCCATGTGACCGCCATGGTGCCTTGGGCGTCCTGGTGCCGTTCTGGGAAGCCACCGGGTCCCGGACTTTGGGAAATCCACAATATGATCGGGAGTGGCCGGTAATGGTAGAGCAGATACCGGATGCTGCCACCCTGCTTAAGTCTGGGCGGTCGGCATTAAAGCATCATGACTCGCTGGAGTCGTTCGCGAAGGACTTCATGGAGACCGCGGCTTGGTTAGGTCCGGGCCGCAACCCGGGGAGATCGTCAGACCGGGTGACTCCGGATGAGGAGTGGCACTCGGAGGAGTCTTTGGTGAAAAAGGCCGCCGCCGGACTCTCCTGCCATGCAAAAATTCGGCCGATATTGCAGAGGGATGGGCTTCCGGGGTCGCTAAAAAAATTGTTCAAGTTTGCCAGTGACCTTCTGTGCGTGGATGAAAGTCAGGCCATGACGGAGGCGGCCGAGGGGATGGCCAGGCTAGAGCTGGATCTCTCAGCAGACGGCCGAGGTCGAAAAGAGCTCCTCAAGTTCAAAGCAGCTTTCTCCGAAATCGCCAGTGTAATTGGAGCTCGCATCGGACGCTTAGGCTTGCGCGAAGCTTTCATCCATGCCGTCCAGCGGTCTCCGGGCTGCACGCCAGGGGTGAATGAATTGTTGATCTCGGAGGCCCGAAAGAAGAGGCATGGATCGTGGGAGGACGTCTACAACCTTCTCTTCTCTCGAGTCCGGAAGGCTCAGGTCGGTCATGACCTTATTGGCGGCCGCCGACGGGGTGAAGGAACGCGTCCCTGGACACCGTCGCCGAATCCGGCAAGGGCCCGGACTCGAGCCCTACACCATTTAGAGGCCGATGAGGATGACGGCTCGGATATGGGGAGTTCGGAAGATGAAGAGGGTGATGAAGAGGTTGGTCTGGCTGCATTCTCTTTGGAACAGCATCGGGAGTTGGTGGCTAGCCGGTGCCGGGTCTGCGCACAGAAGGGGCACTTCGCGGCGGAATGTCCACAGAGGGACAGCAAGGAGATCACGGTACCGACAGAACTAATGCAGGACCTTCTACAGGCAGCAACGGCCCAGTCCCGTATGGTGGTCCGTAAGGATGCCACGGGTCAGAGGCGGCTCCCGAGGGCGGACCGGAGATAGGATGCGGCGGGGAATGCTCTTAGCGGGGCTTCCCCACCCTCACCTCCTAAAGCCCAAGCGTTCTTCCCGAGCTCAGGTCCTCCCCGACGACCCGTGGACGAAACCGAGGAACTCCATAATCTTACTGCCCAGGGTCCTTTACAAGCACTACCGGTCATTCCCGTGGGGTTGGTGTGCCTAGGCTCCACGAAGGATTCTGTGCATGAGGTTAGCGCGTGCGCCCTCGACGACACGGGCGCCGGGGCCAACTTCATTACTCTGAGACTCGCCGAGCGGTTAGGTTTCACCGAGTCGGGGACACCAGGTCCTAAGGTACGGATGGGCGACAAATCCCAAACCCGTTGTCTAGGATCTATGCATCTGGGCGTGCGTCTTGATGATACCAGTGGAAAGGTGGTGGCCGCCAAATTCCTCGTTATGCAGCATCTAGGTTTCGAGGTGATCCTCGGATATCGCTTCGGTAGTGCCCTTCGGAAGACTCCGGTGTATTCAGAGGATGGCCCCACCCATCTACGCTGGGAGGTTGGTCCCGATCATGTACTACAGTCCCCACTACTTGACGCCGTGCACAATGAAGGGCAGCTGCACAGGATGATGGTAGAGGCCGCAGCGACGGAACCGCAACGGACGCCGCTGTTGGCCTTCCGGAGGGATCCTGACCAGGAAGGACCTCAGGAAAAAGGTGAAGAAGAGAGAAGAAGAGGAGAGAGAAGGGAAGATGATGAAAGGGATTCAGTTCACGGGACAGCCAGAAACACGGCGGCGGACGATTCAGGGCCCTCGCGCAAAACAGCTGGTATTCCGAACACCGACTCGGAATTTTTAAATTCAAAACCGAATCGAAATTCGGACAGTCAACGGAGTACCGGGAATGTCGGGGAACAAAAGGGGACAAAATTTCGTTACTCCAATAGTGGACGGGGGATCGGACAAATTAATTCAGAGCGAACAGAATCCGAAATGTCCAATGTGAAGCCCATAAGCAAGGCTGAGATGAAAGGGTGTTCCGATTCGGAGAAGTTCAAGGACTTGGTACGCCGTACGGATGCACGGCTGCACCCGCTGCTGGAGGAGTACGGCCATCTGTTTTCATCGGCCGAAGATGGGCCCAGGAGGGTGCCGGGTCATCAGGTGGTGGCACGGATACCCACCGAACCGGGTCAGGTGGCTTATCGGAAACAATTTCCGTTACCGCAGAAGCACGTCGACGAGTTGCGGCGCATGCTCGGGGACCTGCGAGAAAAGGGCTGGGTCGAGGCTCAGAGTCACTCGCCGTTCAACAACCCCATTTTTCTGGTGCCGAAGCCAAATGGGAAATGGCGTATTGTGCTTGACTTTCGCGGACTCAATGAGATTACGATCAAAGACCGATACCGGCTACCGCGCGTCGACGAGCTGCTCCCGCGCCTCATGAAGCATAGGTTCTTCTCTACCATGGATCTAGTGGATGGGTTCTTTCAGATCCCCCTTCATCCGGATGACCGGGACAAGACGGCGTTTGTCACACCGATGGGCACTATGCGATGGACCGTCATGCCCATGGGGCTGTGTAATGCCCCATCCATCTTCCAGGGGGTCACCGATAGCTTACTGGACGGGGACGACGACGCCATCGGTTATGTCGACGACCTGGCTACGGGAGGATCGACACCAGAGGCACACGATGCCGCTCTACGCAGGCTTTTCGAGCGGATCAGCAGATACGGCTTGCGCCTCAGCCCGGCCAAATGCCATTTTGGGGTTACGGAGACCAAGTTCTTAGGGTATCAGGTGTCGCATAGGCGTATGGAGCCTACCGCTGAAAAGATTGCGGCAGTGCGAGATTTTCCGGAACCCACCTCGCAGACGGAGGTGAGGTCATTCCTGGGACTGCTCGGGTACCATGCCCGATTTATCCGGGATTTTCACAAATTAGCAGCTCCTCTTGAGCGGCTATGCGGACGAGCCGACAAGGCACCGGACTGGGTGGGTCGAAATTGGGGCGATGCGCAGCGGTCAGCGTTCGACGCGTTGCGGAATGCGATGGTCTCGTCAGCGGTGTTGTCGTTGCCGGACTGGCAGGGCGCCAGTGGCGGTGGACGGCCGTTCGTGTTGGTTACCGATGCCTCAGGGGTGGGCATGGGCGCCTGTCTTATGCAGCTACCGGAGACATGCACGGAAAATAGGGCGGTTTTACCTTTAACAGCCCAATGCCCTTCTGTCGAGTCGACGTTTTTACACGAGGATGCTGTTAAAGATGAAACAACCCTATTCCCAGACAAATCCAATGATGGGATGTCGACATCTCCGGGGGGGGAGAGGCCTTTGGGCTACTGGTCTCGGGCTTTTTCTCCCTTGGAACAGCGGGTGTTGGCGACCCATGAGAGGGAATTGAACGCCATTATGGAGGCTTTGGAGTTCTTCCGGGTGACTATCCTGGGGTACGACCTGGAGGTGTGGTGCGATCACCGGCCGCTGCAGCACCTGATGTCGCAACCCGCGCTGACAGGGAAGCAAGTCAGGTGGGTGCACCGGATTGCACAGTTTCTTCCATTCCAGTTTAGATATACGGCCGGAGACAGCTCGGCCATGGGCGTGGCGGACGCTCTTTCCCGGAAGGACCGGGCCCGGCGAGCGACACCGCCTGGACTAGAGGAGGCGGCGCCGGACCTCGCGGAAAGCATCCGGAAGGGGGCGGGGAGTCAGGAGGCGATACTCAACAACCTCGATCCACATTATGTCAAGCCAAACTCACCGGTACGGGTCTTGTTACTATGTGCCGGGTCCTCGGGTTGCGTGGAACGAGCGGTGCGAGAGAGAATTCCCCATGCGACCGTTGTTACGCTGGATATTGACCCCACCACCGGCCCCACCTTGTGCGGGGACGTAAGAGATTGGCGGAAGCTTCTGAAAGACGCTGGCCTGGAAGGACCTTGGGATCTCATTTGGGCGTCACCACCTTGCACTCTTTTCTCGGGGGCCAATACCCGGGTACCGGTCGATCTGACACCGGGCCTCGCAGCAGTCCAAGCCTGTCTAGAGTGCATCACGCAACTGCAACCTCGATACTTCGTTCTGGAGAATCCCGCTTCAGGACCTCGAAGTTTACATCACCAGGCACTCATGAACGACTGGGAACCTTTCCGACAGTGCACATCATACTGCAAGTATGGTGCTCTCTTCCGGAAGAACACGTCGATATGGACCAACATCGGCGTGCGTCTGCGGCCCACCTGCACTCGCACCGACCCTTGTTCGGAGCTAAGTAGGGAGGGCCGACACCTTTTCACAGCACAATCGGGAGCTCATGGTACACAGATAGGGATGGGACCGGCCCAGAATGTGGAAGGTTATCCCACTGGGCTCGTTCATGACCTCCTGGGTGGAGTATGGGGAGACACGTGTTTTAACCATTCTGGAATTCCGGAATTCGAGTTTCCCTTACACGTGATGACGAGGTCAAGGAGAACAGCTCCTGTGGAAGAGATACATCAGGAGACAGCCGAAGGGGAGATTATCTCACCGGAACTGGAAGAGCAACTACATGCACCAGACGGAGACTTCTCCTCGGACACGGACTCGGACTTAGAGGGCAACGCTCGAGAAGCGTATCGCCATGAGCGCCGACGATGGGGAACGACGGTCTTCTCTGCCCCACAAGGAGATTTACAGAGGGAGCTTCGGGCGGCCTACGGTAAGGATGTCGTCTACCAGACATTGGTAAAGCAGAGACAAGAGGGAGCAGAGGTGTCCGAAGACTCGAACATACAGGCCACCCTCGAGCGCTATCGCCTTGATGGTCATCTGGTACGGCGGCGCGATGACGGACGCATCTACATACCGAGTTCCCCCATCCTGATTGATCATCTGGTAGAGGCCGTACACGGGGTGGGCCACTTCGGTTTGGATAAGTGCATGAGGCTACTCACAAAGGTCGCCTACTGGCCCACCATGGGCAAGGACGTTGCCACTCGGATTGGAGGATGTCTTGCGTGTGCTCGGTTCAAAGTGATACGAGCTCGGAGGCACGGAGAATTACAACCGTTGCCGATCCCTGAGTT
>CAZBBS010000119.1:0-7951 GCA_964490145.1 uncultured Enterobacteriaceae bacterium | reverse complement strand
ACGATGCCCTGTATGTGGCGAAGGTCGCACCCACCAGCATGATCTTTGTGCCCTGCAAGGACGGGGTCTCCCACAATGAAGCCGAAGACGCCAAGCCGGAGGACTTGGAGGTAGGCTGTAATGTGTTACTGCACGCTATGTTGAAGATGGCCAACGCATAGCGCAATCGAGCCAGCACTCCCAAATTTTTGAGTCTCTGTTTTTATTCAACTTTAATTTTTAACTGTCGCTTGAGGGTTAGTAGCGTTTTCACCTGTCCGCTCCATTTGCCTCGCGGGGCGAGGGCCCCAGAACGTCATCCCTCGCCAAACGATCATATGTTCCAGACACCGGCTCAACAGGCGCCCGCATCAGATAATTGTTAATCACAGTGCGAGCTGATTAAGTCTTATGGTGCTCTGAAAAATCGCGGCGTGGCAATAGGCCTTTGCGCGGCAACGGTAGACCGCGCGACCCAAAGCGGGCCCTGTCTTCATATCAAGTTTTCCAACCCTGACCTTGCTCTCTCTTCTGGAATAACCGCAACCTGGCGATCTGTAGCACAAGCTCCTTCGGAATCGGATTGGCCAAGCTAAAGCGAATCGTGTTTTGCGAAACCTCGTAAGAACGCAGTTCATCACGGAGCGCATCGATCACCGACGGGGTCGGATGGAGGCTGATGTGATGTTTAAAAGCCGCGTATTGAAACAGTATTCCATTGCGAATAAACGCAGGCTTGCCCCACTTGAGCGCTTCAGTCGCTTCTGGAGCGGCTTGCCGCAGAAGGCTCCTGAGCTCGGTTAATCGCCGCCTCGCTTCTGGCGACTTCGACAGAATGTAGGCCTCTACGGGATTGACTGTCGACGTCATCACTTTCCCCCTTTGCTTTCTTTTACTTAACGAACAAGCAAAAAAAACCGGAGACTGAGCTCCGGTTTTCAGTTCGCAAGATACGGTCAAGCAGAGATTATTTGACGATTCGAGTCGAAGAAGGCTACCGACCCATCGTCCAACGTCGCGGCGTACCACGCACCGTCGGGATGCGTCTCCTCGCCATCGACAGCGTCATCCTGAATCGCATCGATCACAGACTGCGAGAAATTTCCATTCACCTCTCTCTCAAAGTCAGCGATCGCCACGCCGTCACCCGGGGTCCAATAGACGGGGTTACCGTCACCGTCATCTGCATCACGCAGCGCCATTTGGAGTCCCAAGGGCTTGGAGGCAGTGCCACTCTCCAGGCCGTAACCCACGAGGTAGAACACCTCATCAGCGTTCAGTCCCAGTCCCTTGTAGAGCTGGCCGGTAATATGGTCGTTAGCGTCACTGGAGATTTCGACACCTACAACCCCGTTACCATCCAGGTCCATTCGTCTGTCTACCTCCTCCTGAATCAGCGACGCGCCCGTAAGATCTTCCACATCGTTCTCACCTGTAGCAAGCACACGCTTAAGGGTCCCATTTTCCTCGAGCTCTGTTAGACCGTACTTCTTGACGACGTCACTGTCTCCAGAAGTGTCTTTGACGAAGAAGGAGATCACATTATTTTCCGACCAAGCCGCACCCGTTATGGTCTGGTCCGTACCGGCCTCCCAAAACTCGTAGACAGGATCTTCCCCGTCCGCTGCGGTATTGGTGATCACTGCGCCATCCAGCCGCGTGGGAAGTCGCGACGTACCCGTTTGAAGGGCCCGGTCGGGGGAAACAATAAGAGCCGTCTGGTCATAGGCCGTACCGGAGTAGACAGCTTGCGCGACCGGTGTCTCAGCAATCGTCATACCCACTACCCCGTTCCCGTCCAGATCGCGCCTAAATGCAGACTCCTCATTGATCAATTTGTCCAAACTGAAGGTGGCGGACTGATTTGCCGCGTCAACGGCGGCATCATACCCCTCATCGCCGTCAACAAGGTTGAGCGCAGTGACGTCGACCAACTTTGAAGCCTCGCTCATGTGGTACCCAGCCACACCACCGAACTCTGGATAAGGCGCGTTCCCTCTGTGGAAAAATAGCTGGAGGTAAGTGGGTATAGCAGTAACACCGTTGTGAACGGGTGCAGCGCTTGTAATCAGCATCCTGAGCTCATCTCCGTTCTGGACGATCGAGAGCACCTCGTAATCCTCTGGTGGCTCCCACGCTTTGTCGTTCGACAAGAGGACGCCGGTGAAATCTGTCGGCTTGGAAGCCGTGCCATCGACTAGGTCGGATCCGACAATCAGGAAGCTGTCGTCATCGATGCTTGCGTTAAAGAGCCCAAGCGTGGGCGCGGTGCCAATATCCAAGCCCACGAAAGTGTCTGCGTTAAAGTCTCTTCGCGCCGCAACCTCGTCTACAACAATATCAGTAGAACTCATGCCTGCCGCTGCACGGGTTGCTGAGGCCATCATCCAGGTTGGGGAGTCATTAACGTCCCTGCTCTCAAACTTGTACTTCAGAACCTTGCTGTCGTCGTCGTTCCGAGCGTAGAGGTTCACTGTATCACCACTCTGCCAGATCTCGCGAACGGTGAAACCCGTGTCTGGCTTCCAGTAATTCAACTGCCCGCCGTTGTCCACAAACAAGGCAGCCGCATTGGCGAGATTGGAGGTTCGGGCGCCCATTTGGCTGAGATTCCGACCAACAATGTAGATATCGCTGTCGGCACCCGTGACATCACTGGCTTGCTTCGCATTGGCTGTGCCCAGTGTCAGGCCATCTGACTGTGTCGCGACCGATTCGGAGTAAACAAACCCGATCGACCCGTCGCCATTAAGATCTCTCCCGGCGTCGGCCTCTTTCTCTGCCAACTCCCGTGTATTCATGTTGACAGGACGGTGGTCCCCATCTTCCATCAGCCTCCAATTGCCATTAAGCGGATCGTCTGCATCCCACACGTCTTCAAAACGGTACCGTTTGATCTCAGCGGAAGTATCACTCTCAAACCCATAGACGTCTAGGTACAGCATACTGTTGGGATCGTTGGGATCGAAAACTCCGACATGAGTGCCCTTGATCTCGAAACCCGCCGAAGGCAGTTCCCATGCCATTCCGTCTCTGTTCAATAGCGCTGAAGACAGGTCCCCCTTGTTTGGGCGGGGATCCTTTTTCAACATCAGATACGTCTGGGTCGACGGCGCTGACTCATCGACATCCGCCGTGCCTGCATCGTCCGCAGCCAACACCATCTCACCACCAATGCCCACGGTCGCTTGAATCAGTCCGGTCCACTTACCCTGGTCGTTGTTGATCTCAGAGAAGGTGCCGAGCTTAATCCCAATGCTGCCGTCCGCCGTGAGGTCGGATCTCCCGGCTACCTCGCGCTCCATCAGTTCGTGCCTGGAGATCTCCGATGATCCCTGCAAGATCCCGGTACCTGTAGCAAAGGTGTACTGAATAAACTCCGCTCGCGTGTCAAGCTCGTTAGTAGTGAGCTTGCTGTAAACGTAGCGCTCAGTTCCGTCCGAGCTCATCTCTGCACCCACAATCTGATAACCAGACTGAATATTCCATGGAGTGGAGCCGTCCTCCGAAAGCAGGGCGTTGCCTTGGGCGAGCGGGTTAGAACGACGCCCTTCTCTCAGGTTTTCTCCTGCCAGAAACACGGTGAAATCGCCGTAAATCTCTGCCTTTGAGACCCCAAAGTAATTACGATCGTCTGCCTCATTAGCCGTCGCATTGAGTCTGAAGCCAACTACTCCATCACCAGAAAGATCCCGTCGCTCCGCTTTTTCAAGCTCAACAAGACGAACCACATCGGCAGTCTCGGAATAGTCATAAGCCAAAGCCTCAGGATTACCGTCGGCATCGCGCGCAGTCACGGAAAAAACCGTTTCTTGAACGTGCTCCGGATCGCCGTCACTGTCCGAGTCGGTGTACGTGAACACGCTGTAGCTCTCGATCTGATCGTTATTTGTATTAGCAACTACGCCGGCGACCGAGTAACCGTCAGCCGGAACCCATGCAACCTGCCCGGTTGCATCGAAAAGACTCATGCTGAGGCTGATGCCAGTATCGGCGCTTCGCCCAGTTCTAAGCTTTTCGCCTATCGTATAGAAGGTGTCGCCCATCACCGTGGTCGTAAACAACCCGCCTCTGCGGTCGATCGTGTCATCCTTCAGCTGGCCAACGGCGCGGTCTCGGTTCAGATCCCTATCGACCTCCATCTCAAGATCGACGAGTCCCTTCTCATCACCGATAGTGGCAGAAGTTACGTCAGCAGATCCAATGAAGTTGCGATTTGCGTCAAAGCGGTACACCTTGACCTGCGCTGCTGCGCCGCCGTCAGTGGCGGTTGCATAAATGGCGTAACTGTTATCTGCATCCGATCCGGCGTCATCGCCCTCATCAACAACCAAAGCCGATAACGCATATCCGGTGTCAGGACCGGCCCACGGCGAGGTGCCATTTTGATTCAAAAATGCGTGTGCACTTAAATCTAGCGCCCGCTCTTTCGTACCAGACACCGCATACGCAGTCACGCCATCCATCTGAGTTTCGTACAGGCCGCCATCGCGATCGATGCGTGTGGTCACTCTGGCACCAATATACCTGTCGAGGTTAATGTCCCGGCCCATCGCCACTTCTTCTTCGGCGAGATCTACCAGATCAAGTACAGTGCGCGAACCCGCCTGCAGAACCCCCGTCCCCGCATCGAAGGTGTAGCGGCTATAACTATAATTGTCATAGTCGGGGTCATCATTCACATCGAGGGGTTGGTTGGCAACGTATACATACAGCTCTGTGCCGTCAGCACTTGTCGCAGCGACCATCGAGGTAAATGATGCCTCATCTGGAGACCAGGCCTCACCCTCGCTAGTGGCGTACAGCGCGTTATCCAGTCGAGACAAATTTCCGCGATTAGGTTCCACAATGTAGAATTCGGTATCGGCTATCTCAACCTTAGTCAGACCTGAGGTCTTATCCTCGCGAGAGACCAAAGTCGCACCCTTGTAGTCGTCTCCATTAAGGTCTTTTCGATGGTCACTTTCGAGAGTTGATAGCTCCGCAAGCGACAGCAACTCCTCGTGCTCATTACCGGTGAGCGTCCATCTACCCGAATCGTTATCTAACTCAAAGGTAAACTTTTGAACCAAGCTCGCATCAGACTCGGAGGTCGCAAAAACCAGAAACGAGTCATTATCTTGGACCGCTCCCGTGACCTGCATATCTGGTTCAATCTTAAAATTGCTGAGGCTCCACACGGCATCCAGGTCATCATGCAGAACCGCGTCAAAATCGACAGCCTTCCTGTCTGAGTAAGAGCCCACCCTGAGCCTTGAGTCAGACTTGACGAACATCGACTCACCCTCAAATTCGGCCGAATACAGGCCGGCCTTGCGGTCGAAAAACGCCTCGTTAATGATCACACCAAACGATTGTTTAGTGGCGCCTCCGTATTCGAAGTCATCGGCGTTCAGGTTGCGGCGATACTTCACCTCGGCGGCCGCAAGCTCGTCGCTCGTAAGCGCGTACCGATCTTCGATCATCGCAAAGTCAGCATCGAAGCTGTAACGAGCAAAAGCTCCGCCGGTCGACGCATCTTCCTCAACATAGATCTCGTAGATGGTTGCGCCTGCTCCGTCGTCGGTGGTGACGAGATTGATGTTGGAGTTGGTCACGTCGGCGACGTTTTCTGGCATCCACGAGTCTCTCGAGCCGTCCGAGTTAGGCTGCAAAGTGAATGCGGTTGATAAGTCAAGCGGGCGTCGCTCAGACGAAATAGCTCGCTTGGACGCCATCAGAAAACTCACCCCCAACGCGTTGGCGAGTTGTAGACCGCCCTTCGCGTCAATCGGAGAGGATGCCATGCCCACACCAAAGTTACCGTCTCCATCAGCATCCCGCCCGGTAGCCTTCTCCAAAGCGGCCAGCTCATGGGGCGTCAACTCCTTCCCGGTGTCAGCATTCTCCAACAGTTTGAATGAGGTGATCGCATTTCCTCGGGCATCAGCGAGCGCAGACGTGTGCACCTCGAAATCAAAGCGCAATACTTCGTCAGCATTGTTGTCACTCTGCAGTAGGACCGTGCGCTGCTCAACTATGCTTCCGGCACCGTCATCGTAGCTTGTGTCTATTCCAGAAACGACTGAGTAACCCGCATAAGCCTCCCACGCGGTTTCTCCATCAGCCTCCAACAAAGCCCCAGAGAGGCTAGCGCCCTTAATCGCTGAATCATGATTACCAAAATTTCCAAATACATAAAACTCTTGCCCAAGGATCGAACCCGTGTAGAGATCACCCGTGCTATCAACCGCTGTGGTCGATATGTTTAATCCCACAGAGCCATCTCCATTGCGATCCGCTTTGGTGACCGCCTCATCTCGCGCAAGGGCTGCATGATCGAGGTAGACTGGGGCGTCTTCGCCGTCCTGAATAAGCACCCGAGAGTCATCAAACGTTAAGCGGAGTGTTTCACCTTCAAAGTTCGTTGCGGGGTCCGGGTCCAGCGACAGATAAACATCGTAACGCTGCTCGTTATGCGTCACTGCTCGGCGCGCACGCTCAATCACGTCACCGGTAACCGGATCCAACACAGCTTCCTGAGCAGGCTCGTCAATGATCGTCACAGTCCGCGCGACTACCGAAAAATTGTCATAATCTTCCTCAGGCTCCCACAGATTGTCCGCATCCGCCATCAGTGCATAATCATTCACGTCTACGCCTCTAGCCGCCGACAGCCGCGATCCAACGGCATAGACATCTGTCCCCAACACACTGAGCTTGTAGAGCGACGCATCTTTTCGCCCACCGTCAGATAATGTCTCCGACAGCTTCCCGCCTTGCATAGCGTCGAAATCAATATCTACCTTTTTCTGTTTCTCAATGGCTGAGATTTCAAGGGCGTTCAGCTCGGTCGGTGATTCACCGATCATGTTGCCTGTGGCCTGGTCGAACTCGTAGCGCTCCGCCGTTCCTGCACTGATGTAAACGTAGAGTTCCAGATTGTCACTTTTATCGACAAGCGACACCTTGGCTTCATCACCAAAATCAAGCGTGAAATAAGACCCATCGGAGTGCTTTAAGTACACAGCACTTTTTGGGACCGCAACGTCCCCATTGGCGCCAGTCAACAAGCCACTAGCTGCGTATACGTAACCTTTGTAATCTGCCGTATCAGGGGCACCAGGGATCTCAGCACGGTACAACTTCTCTTTCGCCTGCCGTTTCTCAGCATCCTCTGCGCTATAGCTGGGGGAATAAGCATTCCACCAAGTGGGCGCGACCAAGTTAGATACGGTTGTCATGCTCGTTCTCCTTCAAATGGTCTGGCATGCGGGCGTGATGAATCTCTGCCAATTGGGTTTAATATCGGCACCTAGCTTGCAAACTTTAGGCCTAGTCAGGAGAAATTAGCTCAGATTTGAGGCCAGATTACTGGGCGAAGTGAGCCACTGAGATTTACTGGGTTTGTCAGGACAGTGGAATAAGATTGAATGAGACCCAAATCATAAAACTATGGCTGGACCCAGACTGAAATCGGACAGCCCGGTTCGGGAGGGTTGCCTTTGTTTTCTTTTATTTACCACACGGGCCGCAAGACAGAGCAATACAAGTTCGATTGTTACGCAAAATCAAATGCCCAGATGATTCTCTGTTCTGCGCTCCCCTTGAATTAGTATCGGGACAAACCCAGAGAACTTTAGCTCACTTTTGACGCGCCAATGGCTACCGCCCAGGCCGAGCCAGATGTCGCTGTGGGACTTATCATGATGGCTTCCGGCGCCATCAGATCTTCCGGTGGTCATCGTAATTCCAGACTGTGTCACGCTAATCTCGGTTATCCTCTATAGGCAGGGGAAACTCGAGTTCATAAACAACACTCTGAACACAACCAGACCGCGAGCCCTCCAAAGGCCAATACTGAAAGTAAAGCGCGCATCGAATCCACAGGGAACATCATCCCGGGCGGATGCCGTACAATCCTCAGAAAAACTAGACCTCACAACTATGACCAGCACCGAACCGCTGTATATCCGCCATTCAGGCCCCGCCT
>CAZBBS010000118.1:0-7972 GCA_964490145.1 uncultured Enterobacteriaceae bacterium | reverse complement strand
AGTTTGCGGTACTTGTCAGCCCAGGACAGCAGGGTCTGGAAATCATCACTGCTGGAGGCGACGATCTTGGGGATATCACCGAGCATGACTTCACCTGCGATGCCATCCAGGGTGATGACGTCGCCGCGGCTGATGACATGACCGCTGGCTGTGGTTGCTGTGCCTGCGGCATAATCAATGGTCAGGTCGTTGCAGCCGGTGATGGCGCAAACCCCCATGCCGCGAGCCACTACAGCGGCGTGAGACGTCATCCCACCGAGTTCTGTCAGGATACCTTCAGCGGCTTTCATGCCGTGGATATCTTCCGGGGTGGTTTCCCGGCGCACCAGGATCACCTGTTTGCCAGTGGCAGCGACTTCCACCGCTTCATCGGCGGAAAACACCACGGCGCCGGTGGCACCACCCGGGCTGGCGGGCAGGCCTGAAGCCACCACGTCGGTTTTCTGCGCCGGGTCCACCATGGGATGCAGGAAGGCTTCAACATGTTCCGGGGCCACCCTGAGCAGGGCTTCCTTGTCGGTGATCATGCCTTCCTTCACCATGTCCACGGCAATCTTGATGGAGGCGCGACCGGTACGTTTGCCGCTGCGGGTCTGCAGCATGAACAGGCGGCCTTCCTGGATGGTGAATTCGATGTCCTGCATGTCGCGGTAATGTTTTTCCAGCTGCACCTGTATCTCATCAAGCTGCTGGTAGATGTCCGGCATTTTCTGCCTCAGGGCATCAATGTCTTCCGGCGTACGGATACCCGCCACCACATCCTCGCCAGCGGCATTGAACAGGAATTCGCCAAAGAAGGTTTTCTCACCGGTGGAGGGGTTGCGGGTGAAAGCAACACCGGAACCGGAGTCGTCACCAAAGTTACCGAACACCATGGCCTGCACGTTGACAGCGGTACCCAGGGATTCCGGGATATTGTTCATCTCGCGATACACATTGGCACGCGGGGTATGCCATGACAGGAACACGGCTTCCACCGCCATCAGCAATTGTTGAAAAGGATCCTGGGGCAGGTCGACCAGCTGCTTGAAACGGTCGATTACGCGCTGCCAGTCTTCTGCCTCGAGTTCTATATCCAGGGTTTTACCGGTTTCATTTTTATAGGCCTGGATGGCATGTTCGAATTTTTCGCCGTCAACGCCCATCACCACATTGGCAAACATCTGGATGAAACGGCGATAGGAGTCATAGGCAAAGCGGGGATTGCCGGTTTTGCGGGCCAGACCCTCAACGATCTCGTCGTTCATGCCCAGGTTGAGTACGGTGTCCATCATGCCAGGCATGGAAACCGGTGCACCGGAGCGAACAGACAGCAGCAGGGGGTTGTCCGGGTCGCCAAAGTGGGCATCCATTTTCTTTTCCACCAGGTCCAGGGCTACACGGTATTCCTGTTCCAGGCGGTTGGGCAGTTTGTTGCCGTTGTCAAAAAACTCCTGGCAGGTGGACGTGGTGATGATGAAGCCGAAAGGGACGGGCAGGCCCAGGTTGGTCATTTCGCAGAGGTTGGCACCCTTGCCGCCGAGCAGGTCTTTCTCGTCCTTGTGACCTTCGTTGAACAGGTAAACGCGTTTGGCCATAACTATTCCAGTAATGCAGATAAGGCAAAGCGTTATCTTAACACCAGCAGGTAAGGATTCCGATTTTCAAACGGCCAAATCAGTCGCTGTTTCCGGAATTTTCGCCGATCAGGTAAAGCCAGGCATAACCGATAATTCCGGCCAGGGTGGAGGCCAGGAGAATGCCGGTTTTTGCCATCAGCAGATTGTCACTGGTTTCAGCAAAACCGAGTTCGGCAATGAAGATGGCCATGGTAAATCCGATGCCGGCAAGGAAGGAAACGCCGGCAATATGGGAGAAACGGGTGCCTTCCGGCAGTTTTGAGATGCCGGCCTTGAGAACCATCCAGGCGGTGCCAGTAATGCCGATAAATTTACCTGCCAGCAAGCCGGCACCGATACCGAGCGCCACCGGACTGGACAGGGTCCGGACCAGGGTGTCCGCATCCAGGGGGACGCCTGCATTGAATATGGCAAAAACGGGAATGACGAGGAAAGACACCGGCAGGTGCCACATGTGCTCCAGGCGCTGCAGCGGCGGCTGGACACTGTGGATGCCGTCTTCCAGGGTCTGAACGGTGTCGTGCAGTTCATGGTTCAGCAGGATATTGCGGTTTTTGCTATAGCTGTCGTCAAAGGTCTTCATCAGCCGGGTAACATGTTCACTGAAACGGGCCGGGTCGAATTTGGGTTTTACGGGAACTGTAAAGGCACCCAGAACGCCGGCCAGGGTGGCATGGACACCTGACTGCAGCAGGCAGTACCAGAGCAGCACAGCCAGCAGAAAGTAGGGGATGACATGGCGTACCCCGGACAGGTTCAGCACCACCAGCAGCACCAGTACACCAGCAGCACCGGCCAGCCAGGCTGTGGCGATTTCTGCCGTGTAAAAGATGGCGATCACCAGCACGGCTCCCAGGTCGTCGACTATGGCCAGGGCGATGAGAAAGGTAATTAGGGCTTTGGGCACCCGGCCAGCCAGCAGAACCAGCACACCAATGGCAAAGGCGATATCAGTGGCCATGGGCGCCCCCCAGCCGGTCACCGTGGGTTTGCCCAGGTTGAAGGCAACATAGATCAGGGCAGGCAGTACCATGCCGCCGACGGCACAGGCGATGGGCAGAATGGCCTGCTGGGGGTCGGCCAGTTCACCCACGCTGATCTCGCGCTTGAGTTCCAGGCCGACGATGAAAAAGAAAAACGCCATCAGACCGTCGTTGACCCAATGCAGTAATGACAGCTTCAGTTGCCAGTCACCCAGGGTGATGCCGCCATACAGGTGTTTGAGATGTTCGTAGCCTTCCGTCAGGGGGCTATTGGCAATCACCAGGGCAATGACCGTGGTGAGCATGAGCAGCAGGCCAGTGGTGGTTTGGCGATGAATGAAATCCTCTATGGGATCGAAGACATGGTCAAAGGCCTTCTCCCAGGGAGCAAGATGAACGCCGGGACCTTCAGGCTCAGGGGGCAGGTTGTCGTTGTCTGGTGAACTCATGGGCTCAGTTGATGCCATTGCTAAGGCTGAATCGGCAAATTACCGCAGGGGTCGGATCAATACAATTGTATGCCGAGAATTTTGCGGCAGATCAGGGATTGATGACAGTCCTGAACCCGATATGGGAGGTCCCCAGGCCCTTGCTCTGTGCTTGGCGTGCTTCCGGCCGGTAACGCATGCAGTAATTGGGTGCGCAGAGGTAGGAGCCGCCCTTGATGACGGCAACGGGTTCACCCGGCTGATTGGGGTCCAGTCCTTCGGGATATTTGTCGCGGTCGGCAAAGGCGTGATTGTAGAAGTAGGGTGTCTGTGTCCACTCCCAGACATTGCCGATCATGTCATAAAGACCGTAGTCATTGGCGGTATAACAGCCCACCGGTGAAGAACCGGTATATCCATCGAGAGTGTCATGCTGAAAGGGAAACAGTCCCTGCCAGGTATTGGCCTGGAATTCCCCATTGGCATCTTTCATCTGGCTGCTCTGGGCGGCGAATTCAAATTGGGCCTCTGTTGGCAGTTCATGCCCCTTCCACCGGGCATAGGCCTGGGCATCCTCGAAGGCAATATGCACCACCGGGTGATTCTCCAGACCGTCAATGCTGGACCCCGGACCCTCGGGTTGCTGCCAGTTGGCGTTTTCCATGAACCGCCACCAGCCTTCGAAGGGATTGACCGGTTCATCACTCACATGGGGGGCAAAGACAGCAGAACCGGGGATGTGTTCACCGGTGGCCGGGTTTTCGATGCCGCGTTCAGCCAGGGTCAGGTACCCGGTAGCATCGACAAATTCGGCAAATTGCCTGTTTGTCACTTCGTGCTGGTCGATCCAGAATCCGGCCACGGTTTCTTCATGGGCTGGACCTTCCTCAAAGTAGGTGCCTTCAGCACCCATCATGAAGGTGCCGCCTTCCACCCACACCATGCCGGGGTGAGTGCCTGACAGGTCGCTGAAATCTGTACAGCCTGTAGAAGTCATGTCGACAGGAGTTCCCTGCTTGCCGATATTGGCCGCAGACCATCCCAGGGCAACCAGTACGGCCAGACCGGTGACACCCAGGGCAATAAAAAGACCTTTATTCCGGGAAAGCATAGATCACACCATTGTCAGCTTCATACTGCTTCCAGTAGCCAATCATCTCATTCAGTTTGTCCGGGCGCTCAACCGCCAGGTCCAATTGTTCGTTGGGATCATCGGCTAGGTTGAACAGTGCCCAGCGTCTTTCGCCTTCCGGCAGGGCCAGATCCCAGACAATTTTCCAGTCGCCCTGGCGCACACCGCGGTGCCCATTGAGTTCCCAGCCGGTGTAACCATCAGCGGGGTGTACTTCGGCGGTCTCACCGGTGAGCATCGGCAGCAGTGATCTGCCCATGGGCGGCAATACATCACGTCCCTGGAACATCGGTGCCGGATGCACTGTCCCGGCCAGGGCCAGGAAAGTAGGCAGGACATCCATTACCGTGCCGAAGCCGTCATTGCGTGTGCCAGGCTCAACCATGCTGGGGTAGTGGACAAATGCCGGGACATGGATGCCGCCCTCGAAGGCGGTGGCCTTGTGGCGACGGAAACGGGTTTCACTGACCGTGGCCCAGTTCTTGCCATACATGACATAGGATGTCGGGCTGCCCAGGTTGTCGGTGCTCTGGTCATAGGGAGGCTCATTCACGAAGGCGTAACGCTCGGTCAGGTCCAGGCGGCTGGACTCGGCGCCGTTATCCGACATGAACATGATGAAGGTGTTGTCGAATTCACCGATCTCTTTCAGATAGGCAATGACTTCGCCGACGTACTTGTCGAGTTCGGAGACCATGGCAGCGAACACCTGCATGCGGCGCGCAGAGGCAGCCTGATCATCTGCACTCATGTCATCCCAACGCGGGGAAAAGACATCCATGGGCATCGGTTCAGCATCTTCGGGGATATGGCCCAATGCCTTCATGCTGTTGAAACGATTCATGTAGATGGCTTCGTAACCGGCATCATAGACACCGTTGAAACTTTCTATCACCTCCTTGGGTGCCTGCAGGGGCCAGTGGGGTGCGGTGTAGGCGAGATAGGCAAAGAAGGGTTTGTCTTCATTGCGATCCTCGTCGATGTACTGGATCATTTTTTTGGTGTAATCCCGTGTGGTGTACCAGTCGTCATCCACCTGGACCAGTTCATCGCCGTCCCGGTAATTGGCATTCTGGGGGCCACGCCAGTCCCAGGGGCCCAGATGGGCAGCGCCATCCAGGGAAATGAAATTTTTCTTGAAGCCTCTTGCATGGGGACCGGTTTCTACGTCATCGCCCAGATGCCATTTGCCAGTCATATAGGTGTTGTAGCCGGCATCCGTCATCAGTTCAGCCAGGGAGGCGACACGGAAACTCAGATGGCCCAGGTAGTTGGGCTGGTTCATGTGCACCTCGAGCCTGGGTGCACTCTGTACGCCCACGCCGGCCATGTGATTGTCCATGCCGGACATCAGCATGGAGCGGGTTGGGCCGCAGGTCAGGCTGGAGTAGAAATCAGTCAGCAACATACCGTTGGCCGCCAGGGCATCAATATTAGGTGTAGGGATTTCGCTGCCGTAAAAACCTAGGTCAGCATAGCCCATGTCATCGGCGACGATCAGCAGGATGTTGGGCCTGTCATCAGTGGCGGCTTCCACAACCGGCGCTGTTTCACTGGCGGGTTGCTCCTGTGAACAGGCGGACAACAGCAGTGCCATGACACCTGTGGACATCAATTTGAAAGTAAGGTTGGTTTTAATCATGGCTCCCCCGAAAACAAGTGTCCCGGCAAACCCCCATTTGCCGGTAAAAGGATGCATTCTAGCCTGAAAAGACCCAAGGATTGAAATTGACAGCGATTACAGCAGGCAAGTAGCTAGCGGCTGCCCAACAGGATCGTGCGAGACGTTTCACAACAGAAGGTTGGCTACTTGAAAAAGGCCCTGTAACGGTCTACCTTCGGTCCCTTGTTTGCTGTTGCAGGAAATCGTCATGACAGACACTGCCATTACCGGAAATCCAGCCCAGGCCCGAGAAGAGGGCAAAACCTTCCTCGGACATCCCAGGGGACTGGTCATCCTGTTTTTCACCGAGATGTGGGAGCGTTTTTCCTACTACGGTATGCGCGGCCTGCTCATCCTTTACCTGACCCAGCACTTTCTGTTTTCTGATGAACGTTCCACCGTTTTATATGGTGCCTATACCGCCCTGGTATATGTCATGACCATAGTTGGTGGATCACTGGCCGACAAATACCTGGGATCGCGCAAGGCAGTGACCTTCGGTGCCATCCTGCTGGTGCTGGGACATTTCGGCATGGCCTTTGAAGGCAGCGGTTCCCGTCAGATCATGACCTGGAATGGTGGAGAATATCAGCTGACCCTGGACGGGCGGGGCGGCGATGCCAACCAGATCATCGTGTCGGATCAGGGCGTTTCCCGCATCAGTTTCAGTGAAGGGGCCACGGCGCTGTTGATTGCCGAACCCGCCAATGTGGGCTTGCCTGCCTCCATTCCAACGGACAGTTATACCCTGCGTGTGGAGACTGAAACCCTCTACCTGAATATTCTTTATTTTTCCCTTGCCCTGATCATTGCCGGCGTGGGTTTTCTCAAGGCTAACATCTCCACCATTGTGGGTGCCCTTTACGGCTATGGGGATGCCCGTCGTGATTCCGGTTTTACCATCTTTTATATGGGGATCAATCTGGGCTCATTCCTGTCTTCCATCCTTTGCGGCACCCTGGGAATCATCTATGGCTGGAAGTACGGCTTCGGCCTGGCCGGCATCGGTATGCTGGCGGGACTGCTCACCTTTCTGAAATACCAGGACTGGCTGGAAGGCAAGGCTGAGCCTCCCAGTGTCGAAAAACTGAAGGAAAAGGTGCTTGGCCCCTTCAACGTGGAGCAGATGTGCTACCTGGCCGGACTGGGCATCATATTTTTCTCCCTGCTGCTGATTACCAACGCCCATCTGGTGGATGAAAGCTATGTGGGACTACTGGGCATTATCGTGTTTGTTATGCTGATTGTTTATGCCGTCACCCAGTGCCAGGGTGAAGAGCGTGACCGTATGCTGGCCGGTATTTATTTCGTACTGGCGCAGATTCCGTTCTGGGCCCTGTTCGAACAGGCAGGCTCTTCCCTCAGTCTGTTCACCGACCGCCTGGTAGACAGAACCATGCTGGGCATGTCGGTGCCGGCACCGGTGTTCCAGGCACTCAATGCCATGTTTATTGTCATGTTTGCGCCGGTATTGGCCTGGTTATGGGTAACCCTTGATCGGCGTAATCTGAATCCCTCCGCTCCGGTGAAATTTGCCATGGGCGTGTTTCTGGCTGGTCTGGGCTTCCTGTCACTGGTGGCCGGGATAAAGCTGTCCGGGGATACCGGCATGACCGCTGTGTATTTCATTTTTCTGATTTACTGGGTGCACACCATGGGTGAACTGATGGTGTCTCCAGTAGGGTTGTCTGCAGTGACCAAGCTGGCACCCGCCAAGGCCGTGGGCATGACCATGGGTGCCTGGTTCCTCTATTCCGGGTTGTCCAACTACCTGGCGGGCGTGATTGCCTCCACCACCGGTGCCGAGACCATTGGTGGCCAGCTGGCGGACGTGGCATCAGCCAAGGCCACCTATGTGGAGGTCTATACCCAGGTAGGCTATATCGCCATGGGTATCGCCATTGTCATGCTGGTGATTTCACCGGTGATCAAACGCATGATGCATAACGCCTGAGTAGCACAGCCATCAGGAAATCATCAGTCTTTCCCCAGCCCAAAGCAGGTGCATCCTGGCTCAGGCTGGGGGATACTTGCCCCCCTGGCGGTCTGACCGCTCCCGTTTTAGCCAGTAACGTTGTTTACAATAAATACCAGAGATCCAAGCCATGAACAGATACAACCTTCTTACCCTGGCCGTTATCAGTGCC
>CAZBBS010000117.1:0-7983 GCA_964490145.1 uncultured Enterobacteriaceae bacterium | reverse complement strand
AGTCTCGTGCGGCGGCGTTGCTGCGCAATGCCTGGTCGAACTGAGAGTTCTCATCCATATTCCCTCACCGCCACATATAAAAAACCCGGCACAAGGTTAAGGTAATATTTATGCGGAGTGAGGGAGAGATTATGGATAAAGCGCTTTGGGCGCTTTGATCCAACCAGGACTACAAATACGTCTCAAGGGCAGAGGCATCCCTAACCTTTCTGTAAGTAAACCAGGATATACCCCTTCGGGCTCGCTTCGCTACGCGAAGTCTCGTGCGGCGGCATTGCTGCGCAATGCCTTGTCGAACTGAGCGTTCTCATCGAGCCTCCCATCACGATAAACAAAAAACCCGGCACAAGACCGGGTTTTTTATTTATGGCGGTGAGGGAGAGATTCGAACTCTCGATACGTTTCCGTATACACACTTTCCAGGCGTGCTCCTTCAACCACTCGGACACCTCACCTAAAACGTTTAATTACCCCATTTCACTAAAACTGGGGCTTTGAAGGGGCCGCACTTTATATGATGCGCCACCTGAACTCAAGGCTTAATTACCCCTTCCACTCTTTCACAAAGTCACTGATGTGATTTTCGGGCACGGGGCGATCCGCTACGGTCGGTGTGCCCACGTACAGGAAGCCGACGATTTCATCACGGGGGGTAAAGCCCAGGGCGACTTTCACACCATCATTGAAGGCGGGTGGTCCGGTACGCCAGATCGAGGAATACCCCAGGGCATGGAGGGCAACCGACATATTCTGGACAGCTGCAGCTGTGGCACATATCTGTTCGACATCCGGCACCTTGGGATGATCCTGGATTTCAGCCACACAGATGATCACCAGGGGTGCACGCGAAGGCGCATTGAGCAGTTTGGTCTTTTGCTCTTCACTTTCCGGATTCATGTTGTCGACAAACAGCTGTCCCAGTGCTTCCCGGGCATCACCACTGACGGACAGAAAACGCCAGGGTCTGAGCATGCCGTGATCAGGCGCTCTCAGCCCGGCCTTGTAGACGATATCCATCTCCCGGGCTGAAGGAGCAGGCTCCACCAGTCGTGGGGAGGCAGTGCGATTTTGCAGGGCTTCTATAGCGTCCAAAATGTATCCTTATCAATCAGGTTATTGTCGGTTAAAACGTGGAAAAGCGGGAAAATTCAATCCCTGCTCCGTACTGCGAACCGGGTTGATATCCAGTCCGCCCCGTCTCAGAAAATTGGCTTCCACCGTTAGCGATATCGGTTTGTATACCGCTGCCAGATCGCAAAAAATCCGCTCGATGCAGTTTTCATGATAATCATTGTGAAGCCGGTAGGAAACCAGGTACTTCAACAGCGCCTCACCCGGAATCCTGCGCCCATGATAGCAAACCGTGACAGTCGCCCAGTCAGGCTGGTTGGTGATCGGGCAATTGGAGCGGAACAGATTCGTGTACAGCACTTCGTCCGTAATTTCCTCGAACAGGGCTTCACTGGCCGGCATCAGAAGATTGCTATTGACTTCAAAAGAGTCTATCTCGAGTTCCAGATCATCCAGACAGGTACCCGCTGGCTGTTCCGGCAGACCGACAGCACGCAAATCGGCGATCAGAACCTCCACCGCTGCCCCGGATACCCTTTCCAGATCCCTGCTGATGGTTTCGGCATAACGTTCAGGGTCAGCAAACCGTTCCTGATTGAGTGAGTTCAGGTACAGCTTCAGGGACTTGGATTCCACCAGGTTCGACGATGCTGCCGGAAAGATAAACCGCCCCATGAATACCATGGGTTTGCCCCTGGCATCCAGACAGGACAGCTCGTAGGCATTCCAGATATCCGCCCCGCTGAAAGGCAGGTTGTCAGCAGACAGCCCAAGTGCCTGACGGTTTTCCTGCCGGGGGATGGCGACCAGCAGCGAAGGATCATACTGCCGGGGATAGTCAGTGGCTTTGCCAAGTGGGTTATCGTTCATTACCTACCGCCTAGTGCCGGAGCCCCTTGCCCCGGTGGAGAAGAAACAGGGAAAAGGCGAACAGCCCAGCCGTGAACAGCACCAGCATGCTGAAGGCATACCCCACTGCCACATCAGATACGCCCAAAATGCCATATCGGAATGCATTGACCATGTAGAAGATCGGATTCAGCTTGGACACAACACGCCAGAACTCAGGCAGCAGTTCCACTGAATAAAACACTCCGCCAAGATAAATCAGGGGCGTGAGCACAAAGGTGGGAATGATCGCAATGTCGTCGAACTTGTTGGCATAGATGGCATTGATAAAACCACCCAGCGAAAACACGATGGAAGACATGAGCACCACCATCAGGGTGATGAACAGGTTGTGCATGTGCAGGCCGCTGAAGAACAGGGAAATAACCGTGGCAATGACACCGATGGCCAGCCCCCGGGCCACACCACCGAGCACGAAACCGGACAGGATGACATGATTGGGTACGGGCGAAACCAGCAATTCCTCGATGCTGCGCTGGTATTTCTGGCTGAAAAAGGAAGACACCACGTTGGCATAGGAATTGTTGATGACTGCCATCATGATCAGGCCCGGTACGATGAACTCCATATAGGTGTAACCGCCCATCTGCCCGATGCGGTTGCCGATGAGATTGCCAAAAATCACGAAGTACAGCGAAATCGTGATGACCGGCGGCACCAGGGTCTGCACCCAGATGCGCAGGAAACGCCTGATCTCTTTCCAGACTATGGTCTTGAACGCCGTGTACTTGTAATTCAGGGATATGCCGGCCATCAGGCGTGCTGCTCCGGTTTTTTTAACAGGTTGATAAACAGTTGCTCCAGGCGGTTGGACTTGTTGCGCATGCTCTTGACTTGGATGTTCAGGGCCTGGAGCTGGGCAAAGACCTCGTTCAGGTCCTGATGGCTTTCCAGGGTAACCTCCAGGGTTCCGGGGTCAAGGAGTTGGCAAACCTGGCCATTGAGTGCAGGCGCCTGCTCAAGCTCATGACGCAGATCCAGTATGAACATTTCCTGGTGAAGTTTCCTGAGCAGGGCCTTCATACTGGTGTTTTCCACGATCTCCCCCTGGTCAATCATCGCTATATTGCGGCACAGGCTTTCCGCTTCCTCCAGGTAATGGGTGGTCAGGACAATGGTCGTGCCGCTGCGATTGATCCCCTGCAGAAAATCCCAGGTGGAACGGCGCAGTTCGATATCCACACCGGCGGTGGGCTCGTCCAGCAGCAGCAGACGGGGTTCGTGGACCAGGGCCCGGGCGATCAACAAGCGTCTTTTCATACCGCCGGACAGGGTTCTGGCCTGCTGGTTGTGCTTGTCCCACAAGCCAAGCTGGGTCAGATATTTTTCAGCCCGTTCCCTGGCCAGTCTCACCGGCAGGCCATAATACCCCCCCTGTGTCACCACGATGTCGAAGACTTTCTCAAAGTGGTTGAAATTGACTTCCTGTGGCACTACCCCCAGGTTGATCTTGGTTTCATAACTGTTGGTATCCACATTCTGGCCAAATACCTGCACCTGGCCTGAGGTTTTGCGTACCAGGGTCGACAAGATCCCTATGGTGGTGGATTTCCCGGCACCGTTGGCCCCCAGCAAGGCAAAAAAGTCGCCTTCCTGTACATCCAGACTGATCCCCTTCAGGGCCTGGAAACCATTGTCGTAGCTCTTGTACAGGTCTTTTATGGAAATGGCAGGCGTCATGCAGATGTACTACGGCTGTATCAGGGGTTCAGCTGGTTGAATCGGGCGCCGATTATAGCAGGATTCCATGGCCTTTCATGTTTGCCTGGCCAAAGTCATGGAATTTAACCGCTGCCTCGACCCCACCGGCCGGCCTTGCTAGAATCATCTGCCCATAGGTGGTACATGTCAGTATGCAGGTATTTCTGATAGTCATTGTTCTTGTTGCCCTGGTCGCGCTTACGATCCGGGTGCTTCATGGTATCGAACAACGCCGCTCACGCGACCTGGCCGAACAAACCACCCCGCTGCCTCCCCTGTCCGACATGCCCGCCACTGAAACATCATTGCGGGTTCTGGACGAAATGGGCACTGCACAGCCCTCCTCTGCCGCCACCTGGCAGGAAGAGGTCAAGACCCTGCGTGACAGCGGCCGGTACCAGGACGCCATCCGCCTATGCAGCCGGCAATACCCCAAGCAGCTTGCTTTTCGCCAGACCCTGATCACCCTCAGGGCCCGTGTCCGTGAAGAACATGACGCCAGCGAGGAAACGCTCGAGGACATTTACGAAACCGCCCTGATGGCCAGCCTGTCCCGACTATCAGGCAGCAAACCCGCCCGCAGTGATATCGAAAAGATAGCGGCCTGCCGTCATCGTCTCCAGGAAATCTGGCAACAACTGGGCTACCAGAACCTGGATATGCTGACCAAAACCGACCAGCGCCTGCTGACAGAACACTGGGGCGAGCCCGCCGGGCACGCTGATGTTACCCGGTTGCTGGACCAGCACTAGATATCCTTATTTCACCCCATCACCAAGGCCAGTCCCATGCTGAAAGAAACCCAGGTCAAAATCATGATTGAGCTTCAGGCAAAAATGAATGCCAAGGTGAACCCCCAGTGGGTGGAAGCCGCCTACCCGTATTTACGGGCTGTGGTGGTGGAAGGTGCCGAAGCCATAGAGCACCATGGCTGGAAATGGTGGAAAAAACAGGACTGCGACCTGCCCCAGCTACAGATGGAGCTGGTGGATATCTGGCATTTTGCCCTCTCCCACATCCTGCTGGAAAAACGCGGGGATGAAGACGCCGCCATGACTGAGCTGCAGCACCTGGCCAATGCCGGCGATACGCTGGATTTCGACGGAAAAACCATAAATATCAATACCCTGGATGCACTGCAAAAACTGGAGCTGACCATTGGTCTGGCCAGCAGCGGCAGGCTGTCCATCCCCCTCTTCGAAGGCCTGCTGGGCGACTGCGGCATGGACTGGAACGAGCTGTTTTGCCAGTATGTGGGCAAGAATGTCCTGAACTTTTTTCGCCAGGATCACGGCTACAAGGAAGGGACCTATCAGAAAATGTGGGAGGGCAAGGAAGACAACGAGCACCTGGTGGAAGCCATGGCTGGCCTGGATGCCGATCATGCCGACTTCCAGCACAGCCTTTACGAGTCACTCAGGGACCGCTACCAGCGTACACGCTAGAATCCAGCCCCACACAGAACCCTAGCCCCTCATCAGCCCTATCAGGGGCCGCAAAGACGCTAAGTCGAAGCTAAATAGACGCTACATCGTCAGGCTGTTTTCCGGCAGCAACAGGCCGTGGTGAACAGAAAAGTCTGCTATCGGGTCCTGATTATCAAGGGATGACCCCGGTTTTGCGGTCGCAGGGCTTTGTTCCAGGGGAATATCCCGCACAAACTGCCGATATGAGGCACCCTGCACCCTGGCCAGCCAGGGGGTGTCTGGTGAAACGTCCTGTAAAAACATCTTTTGCTGCATGTGGTTCAATCCTGTAAAGACAACTCAGGCATCGTATTTTTTGGCTAGGATTACCCCATCTTTTGCGTCTAACAAATTAATAATGAAAGTGTCCTGAATTTCTTTTTTGAAAGTGGCAATATCACTGTCTAAAGGCGTATTTCAAATTTGAAATTATTTTTATTCATATTTATCAATAAGTTATATCCACCCAGAAAATCAAGGAGCAAAAATGATCATAAATGGAAAATCAAAAATCTCTGGTATTGGTGTTGCCCTCCCCCCCCAAATCGTTACGTCACAAAGTCTCATGGAAGAAATTCATTCAGAAAGCAGGTTTGGAGTACCTGCAAATTGGATGGACACACGAGTTGGAATTGAAGAACGAAGGTTTGCTTCTGAAAAGACCATGCCTTCAGACTTGGCTGCTGAAGCATCTATGTCAGCCATCGAGAATGCCGGTCTGACTAGTAGGGACATTTCATTGATTATTTTTTGCGGTATTGAAAGAGATTATGCAGAACCTGGTACTGCGCATGTTGTGCAACACAAAATTGGGTCTAATGGTGCATGCATGGACGTAAGCAACGCTTGTCAGGGACTTATTTCAGGCATTGCTGTTGCAGATGCAATGATAGGTACAGGAGCAGTGGATAATGCACTTGTTTGTTCAGCTGAAGTGGCAAGCAAAGGCATTAAAAGAATGATTAAGCAAATTAATGTAAATGACTCCAGCTATTTCAGGGATCGCCTTGGATGCCTGACCACTGGTGATGCTGGTAGCGCTATAGTATTAAGCAGGAAAAACTCCCCCGTCACCGGTATCCAAACCATGCTTTTTGACTCAAAAGGTGAATACGTAAAATATTGTTATTACCGATATGAAGAAGATGGCTATATTGATGGCCAGATGTTGATGAAAGGTATTTGTGACAAAGTTGAAGAAGTTCATCAAGAGTTAATCTCAAATTGCTACCACTACCTGGACTGGAAACCCGAAGATGTTTCACATTTTGCCTGTCATCAAGTCGGGAAAAAATCCGTAACAGGATTGTGTAAAATTGCAGAAGTACCTATAGAGAAAACACCTATTACATATAAAAACTATGGTAATACCGCAACTTGCTCTATACCCATAGCATTAAAAATTGTAAACCCAAATCCAGGTGATAAGATTCTTCTGATGGGTGGTGGCAGCGGCCTTACAAGCTTTCAAGGCGGCATCGTGTGGTAAATAAAAAATATCAAAAAAAAAGGACTTTATAATGATTCAGACAATTTGGCTTTCATTTCCAGCTCTAACTTCAGCATTGATACTTTGCTGGGTCATACTGAAGTCAGACAAACGTCAAATTCTAAAATCACAAAAACCAACCGCAGCACTATATTTTTGCTTGTTGTCCATCTGTCTAATTGAGTTTACGTCTTATACACAAATAGTTCCGGCATCCTTATTAACATTAAAACTTTATTACACTTTTTGTTTAGCTGGCCTAACGTCAATTTTTTGTATCGCAGCAAGTTTATACGAACCTCCCACAAATAAAGGAAGGCGTATGCTGAAACTCTCAACATATTTAATCTTGCTTTCCTGCATTTCTTTGTTAGGCATTTTGTTGTCAACAGACTTGTTAATTTCCAGAATAGATAGAATCTCTTATTCGATTACCCGGATCCCTGGAGAATTTTATTTTCTCATTCAATGGTATTTGGCTGCAGCTGCTTTAGGAACAATTACTTTACTGGCAAGTACTGCCATAAACTCCCCAAATAGAGTGAACTCTGCAAAAGCCAAAGTGCTGCTGGCCGCTATAACTCCTTTAATTCTTGCAGGTATCGCTATTGTTATGTTGATGCAGGTTGGCTTTAAAATTAATGCAACGATAATTTTCCCAATATTTATTACCTATTTCTTACTAACGATTATAAATGCAGAAAAGCATGAAACCTTGTTTTCAATGCTAATGCGAATACCTTTTACGAAAGAAAGAAAATCAGTTAAGGATTTATCCAATAAAATTCAGGATTATCTGATTGACTCAGAGTTATCGAATGTACAGTCGTCTACAAACAAAGCTTCATTGAAAACACTCACACAAACTATAGAAAACATGATAGTGGAGCACACTGTTTCATTAACAAACGGCAGCCAAGTTCAAGCTGCACATCTATTAGGAATCTCAGCAAGCAGTATTACCAGAAAGAAAAGCCGAAACTAAAAAAAGCCCCGTTACCGGGGCTTTTTTATGAATGTAAAATCATCATCAGGACCAACGACCTGGCCCCAGATACTATTCACTCTATGAAGAGCTTCTTCACAAAAAAAATCCAAAACGATACAGCCTTAAAATTTTATCAACCTAGAGCTGTTTGGTTCCAAACAACCTAAGTGAAAAACTTTATAGAACAATTCTTTTTCTAGTGATGTGAAATTATCAAAACGCTCGTCATCAAAGCTAAAGCTACTTTGGACAAACCTTGCCCTGAGACGGCTATAAAGAAATTTGAAGAATTTCATTTGAGAAAATGGGGTGGCCGATGGGGCTCGAACCCACGACAACCTGAGTCACAGTCAGGGGCT
>CAZBBS010000116.1:0-8029 GCA_964490145.1 uncultured Enterobacteriaceae bacterium | reverse complement strand
TCATAATCCGTTTGTCCCAGGTTCGAGTCCTGGTGGGCCCACCATTTTCCCTTCGGGAAAATGCCGTGCCTCAAGGACTGTCCAGTCGGCAATCACAGATTGCCGCCGTTTCCCTCGCATGACGCTGACGCGTCATACAACACGCTCGGTTTTACCCTGGTGGACCACCATTTTCCCTTCGGGAAAATGCCGTGCTTCAAGAACTGCCCAGCCCTCAATCCTGGATTGCGGTCGCCCCTCTCACAACGCTAGCGCGTCATATAAAACGTTTGGTTGTCCCCTGATGACCCCACTACCATTCTTCACATAGTTCACTACGCCAAGTGATGACGGACTCTGGAAAAACTTTTGATGGGGGGCATGGTATTTCCTCAAAAAGCGGGCATGTCATTTCAAGAACCCTGATCCCTGGATCAAGAGCTCAGCCCCCTTGATTATATTTCCATGCAGCGTGCGGCGAATAACCGAATGTTGAATTTACACTCAGCAAATACGGATGATAAACATCATCCGGAAAACAGTGTTTATCGGAGGATATAGGGAAATACTTGTTTTTCACCCGGCTTGTCACTCATGAAAAGCATGTGCCGGACCCAACTGGCAAAATTGGATATGCAGCCATCGATCTGCCAAACCGACGCCATGACAATTTGTGCCAACACAGACTCAGGGGAAAAACAGTATGACCATCCATACTGGTAATATTCATTGACGTGTCCAGGCATTATCTGTACCGTGGTCGTCAGCAACAACTAAGCTAAAGTTTGATCCTTTCCGTACGTAGTGATTTCTGCATTTCTCCGTCCTGCAAGCTCCAAATCAAAGTCTCTTTCTTGCTACAGCGCTGCATGCATTTGTATGCCAGCAATTTAATTATCTTTTTACAGGATTAATACAATGTCAGAAAAAACTACTGGAACCGTTAAATGGTTCAACGAAGACAAGGGCTTTGGCTTTATCGAGCAGGATTCCGGCAAGGATGTCTTCGCTCACTACAGTGCCATCGAAAGTGGCGGCTTCAAAACACTCACTGAAGGTCAACGCGTCGAATTCCTGGTCACCCAGGGCCAGAAAGGCCTTCAAGCAGAACATATAGTTGCCTTGTAATAACCCTGGCGATTACTGGAAAGGCAAACTGGAAACAGTTTGCCTTTGATCTTTGGATTCCGGAAATCGCTACAGGATCCAGATTCAAATCACCACCCATGCTCCATTTCTGCTGTGCTGGTACGTATTCGTCAACATCCCTTTTGGCACTCTCTACCTTCCTGGCAAGCCCGGTATAAAGCCTGCTTGTTTTCCAGCGCCCCTGATCCAATGCAAGCATACGAGGATAGTCCATGGACAGACCTCAGTTTGACTTCCCGAATCCAAAACTTCTGGAGTGAACATGTTGATACTCATGGCACAAGTTACGCGAAGCGTGGAGGAAATACATCATGATAGAAAATTTGCTATTTACAAAGGTTCCTGTTCAAACATTTATCCAGAACACTGCCTTGACCAACGCCAGCGGCTTCTTCTTCGAAAGGGAAAACCGGTTGTTTCTTGTCACCAGCAGACATGTCCTGATAGACAAGCCGAGCGGGCATTTTCCGGACAGGATTGAAATCGAAATCCACGTTGACGAGTCAAACCTGGCCAATTCCGTCAAATACTCAATCCTGCTATATCAGGACAGCAAAAGCATTTGGCGACAAGGTAAGGACATGGCTGGAGAAATCGATGCAGCAGTCATTGAAATAGATAAAACCATGTTGCCGCAAACGGCTATTTATGCAGCCTTCTCACCTGACCATCTGCCCGACTCCCTGAACGAAATAGAAGTCGGATCATCCATGCTCATTGTCGGGTTTCCTCTCGGGTTTCACGACACGCTTCACCACCTGCCGATTTCACGCCATGCCACGAATGCCTCTTCGTTCAGCTTGCGTTTCCAGGGTCTTGGATATTTCCTGACTGATGCTCGCACGCACCGTGGCATGAGTGGCGCCCCGGTGGTCATGCGGGACAACTCCACCGGGAGGAACGAGGATGGCGTTCCTTGGCGGCTTTTGGGCATACACTCTGCAAGGATTGATGTGGGAACACGGGATGTTGAAATAGATGAAGCGCTGGGACTCAACTGCGCCTGGTTTGCCGACATTCTATTGACGCTGACCGGGTAGGAACAGAACCCCAATCAGGAAAGGATTGATCAAGAGGCGAATCTGACGACCGGGTTCAGTTTATCCAGGTCCGGATTTTCCAGGCTGCCTCGTTACTCAGGTGCTCAGATGACAATCAAGTTCTGGCAAGAGGAGAAGGTTTTTTATCCATCTCCTTTCTTTCAAGCTCAGCATAGTTGATGGCATCCTTGAGATTTTCATAGCGATGCGTTTTGTAGTAGTAAAACGTTTTTTCGCTACTGGAAATCTGCAGGCTATTCATTATTTTGTCTTTCATGTCCACAACATCCCCTTCCTGCGTGTCTTTCATGGCTTGGGTGACCACACAAGCTTACTCTACCGGTGATACCCGGCATGGCGGCCTGATAATTTTATGTTTCATATAGCCTTCTTCGAATTCATTGATAGCGTCCGGGTCCACTTCCTCAGCCCAGACGGCAAATTTCTTTAAGACAGCCGGGCCGAATGTGCTGCTGATCGAGACATCCGCTGCATCCCGGCCCCGGGCAATCAACACCCTGCCCGTTCTCGGTTCGATGTGGCGCGGATCGAAGGCATACCAGTCGCCATCGATAAACACTTCCATCCAGGCGGTAAAGTCACTTGGGGTTGAATTCGAGGGCAATCGCAAATCACCAAGATACCCTGTGCAATAGCGGGCGGGGATATTCATACAGCGACAAAAGGTAATTGCCAAATGAGCATAATCCCTGCACACACCCACACCTTCAGCAAGTGCTTCGAAGGCCGTTTTTGTCGCTCTGGCATATTCATAACCAAAACTCAGATGATTGTGGACGTAATCACATATTGCGGTGACGCGCCCCATGCCTGACGGCTCTTTTTCAAATAATTCCCAGGCAACTTCATTGAGCAAGTCCGTTTCACAGTAACGGCTTCCCAGTAGAAAATGTAAGGGCTCAGAGGTCAGAGTACTGACATCCCATTGCGCCCCGGCCGTCCTGATCGTCTCAGGCAGACCACTATCCTTAATCAGGGCATCCGTCGATACGGAAAAATTACCGGCCGGAGCCAGGATTCGGTTGCACCAATTTCCGTACGAATCCCAAAATCCCTGCAAGTTGACTGCAGGCATTGTGGTCATGTTGTCCTGTATCAGGATATCGGAAACTCTGGATGAATGGATTCCCAGCATAAGCACCATGGGTGTTGGCTGCTCAAATTCGTACTCCAGTTCATATCCAAGTCGAATGATCATGCGTCTGGCTCACATACAGTCTCATACTGTCGAAACCCACGGTCACATACCCAGCTGTTACCACTGTAATCGAGATGAGCATTTTCAGGCATGTCCAGCAATAGGCAGGAAGCATCATTGACTTTCCGGTATCTCCTTTCACAAACCCAGTAGGTGCCTTTTTCCGACAAAAAGGCATTGTCAGGTACATCGACAAGTGAACAGACACTCCCGTCCTTGAAAAACCCCCTTTGACATGTCCAGCTGCTACCGTACGAATCCAGATAGGCATTAACGGGCAATTCAACAGCCTGACAGCCATCATCCAGTTTTCTGAATCCATAGTTGCATTTCCAGCCGGACCCGAAGCTGTCCCCTGTGGGATACGCATTGAGAGGAACAGCCACACTTACACATTCCCCTTCCTCTTCACGGTATGGACGATTACAGATCCAACCCTTCCCGTTAAAACTGTCATCCGGCCTGGCATTTACCGGTATTTCGACATACAGGCATTCATCCCCGGCCTTGCGGAAGCCTCGTTCGCATTCCCAACCCACGCCAAAATCAGGACTTGCAAGAAATGCATTTTCAGGAACCTGCACCAATTCGCAGCCCAGGGCAGATTTTCTGTAGCGCCTCTCGCATTCCCACCCTGTACCTGATGAATTCAGGTGTGCATGAAAAGGCAACTCGATTGCCTGACAATTATCACGCACTCTGAAATATCCTCTGTTGCACTCCCAGCCTTCCCCATAGGGCCGTGCATGGGCGTTATCCGAAAACACATCAGGCGGGTTATTTGTCTGGGCGATGACCTGACCTGATTTTGTTGCAACGGCGAGAAAAGTGCAGACGCACGCAATCCCCGCCAAAAGCGGTAATAATTTCATATTCATTGGAATCCTTGCTTTTCAGCAATCAGACGGGAAAGAAGCTTTGGTCTTCAAAACCGGAAGGAAACAACACCATACACACATTGCCAGGTAATAGATATCTATTTCAGAGTACTCCGTCTGCCTCTGGCTGCAATATGACGACCAGACATGGCCAGGCATGACATGACGTCCGGATGACGGGGGGTACTGTAGTGGCAGAGTTAATTTGGCCACCTGGATCCGGGTATCGCTCTTTCGAAGAGGCAAAGGACCGGATTATGGGCTACATATTGGGTTATTACCGCCGGTGATGGCCGGGTAGCCATATTGGACTGCCCAGAAAGTGGTGGTGACATGACTTGACCACTACATCATTGCGCGATTCCTCGAAAGTGATGGCCTGTGGTCTGACGTTTCCGAGCGTATGTACTGCTGGAAGTCGACGCGCGTCCTTACGCGCGTCAGCAAGAGAAATTCTCCCTACTCTTCCCCATGCCCCCATGCCCCCATGCCCCCATGCTAGCCTTCTCCTGACTGCCCCATGGACCACAGAGTATGTCCTGGTGCCACCCTGAGAAATCCGTACCTTGAAATCAGATAGATTCTTGTCGTAATAGGTGGTCTGTGCCTGCGACGAAACTTTTAATGACCTCTCGGATGCAACTATCGGGTAATTTCGCAAAAGTCTTGGGCTTTTCTCTCAGTTTGTGGTTTCCCAGGGATCAGCTTGAGTGTCATATCGTTCCTCCACCGGCCTGGGTGCCTGGAAATAAAAATTCTGATTCTCATTCAATATGCCCTGGGCATTGCCCTGCCACCAGTCCTGCATCATTGGCAGGACATCACGAAAAGCCAGCGGCCGAAAATAAGCCAAATAATTAGGGTCAGAGTAAAGTTCTCTTTTACTTCCTGTAATAATTACTTTTTTTACTATGACCCGAAATATTACTGACTCTCTATGAGTTGCAATACGTAGGTTGACACGTCATGCATCTGTTCCGGTGTCATGCTGACCCCAAAGGCCGGCATCTGGTTGCGGCCATTGTTGAGAACATAAAAGATGCCCTCCAGACCCAGTTCATTGGTAATGGCCTTGCCACCACCCTCACCGCCTTCGCCATTATCTCCATGACAGTAAACACACGCGGCCTTGTAGATATTTTCCCCGTTGTTGAGATCGACAACGCGGTCATCGCCAGGCATCAGTGCCAGGGTTTCGGCATTGGCCTGGCTGGCCGGGTCAAATTCATCTAGCGTGCCCTCCAGGCTGAATACCCAGATACCGTCGCCCTTCACGGCACTGAACCAGCCGCCACCGGCGTAGGTGACCAGGTATTGTTTTCCTTCGTGCATGAAAGTAGAGACTGAGCTGTTGACCGGCGCTTCGGTCTGGAATTCCCAGAGTCTTCTGCCATTGCGAGTGTCTAGTGCGGTCAAGCGCCCGTCATTGCGGCCCACAAAGACCAGGCCGCCGGCGGTAGCCAGGGAGCCACTGCGGCAGCCATCAACAAACCGTCGTTGCCAGACCAGTCGATTGGTTTTCAGGTCGATGGCAGAATAAATGCCTGTAGACGGCAGGCCGGGGCCAACGTAGGCGCCACCGCGGAAAGAACCCTCAAAGGTTGGAGCCTCGAACATTGTGGCGTCCATGCGTGCACCATTAACATTTTCATTGGCGCAGATATACATCCAGTTGGTATCCGGGTCATAGGCACTGGGCGGCCAATTTACGGCGGCCAGCGGGGTAAAGATTTTCGGCTCCTCGTCAAACGGGGTAAAGATGCGACCGGCATTGACCAGGTCGAAGTCTTCCGGTGCGACATTAACGTCCAACGGTACCAGGGGATCCCCGATCGGGAAGGGCTGTGTCGGCGAAGTCGCCTGCTTGGGTTCCTGCATGACCGGGCGTTCCTCAATGCCGATCAGTGGTTCACCGGTAACACGGTCGAGAATATAGACAAAACCGGTCTTGCCGGCCTGGGCCAGGCCACGTCGTTCAACACCGTCAAACTCGGCCTCGAACAGAATGACGGGATTGGGTGCATCGTAGTCCCAGATATCATGGTGTACTTCCTGGAAATGCCAGCGGTACTCCCCGGTCTGGACATCCAGGGCCACGATGGACGCAGTAAACAGGTTATCGCCGGGGCGGGCACCGCCACCCAGGCTCGGTCCGGGATTGCCGGTGGAGAAGTACAACATGTCCAATTCAGGATCAATGGCCGGTGTACTCCACACCGAACCACCGCCCCATTGCCACACATCGCGATCCTGAGGCCAGGTGTCATGACCGAACTCACCAGGGGAAGGCACGACATTGAATCGCCAGACTTCTTCACCGGTGGCTGCATCAAAGGCTCGCAACCAACCCTGAATACCCAGGTCACCACCGGCTGAACCAATAATGACAAGACCATCAAAATAAAGTGGCGCCGCGGTCAGGCTGTACCCGGCAGCGGGGTCGCCGACTTTTGTTTCCCAGAGCACTTTACCGGTTTGCTGGTCAAGCGCCATCAGAACAGCATCAAGACGACCAACAAAAACCTTACCCTCACCCAGGCCGACGCCGCGGCTGACCCACATACAACAGACAAAGGCATCGCCATCCACAAGTCCACTGCGGTATTCCCAGAGAATTTCCCCCGTATCCACCGACAGGGCAAAGACATCGTTCTGGCCCGTGATGATGTAGATGACACCTTCGTAAACCAGCGGTTGGGCCTGGTTGTTGTGACGCAGATCCAGGGCTGAATCCAGGCGTGTGTGCCAGACAGCTTTGACATTGGCGACATTGTCACGATTTATCTGATCCAGTGGAGAATAGCGCTGATTGCTGAGAGTGCCGCCATTGGTAATCCAGCCACCATCCTGTGACGTAGCCAGCTGTCCGGCAGAATAGGCGGGTGCCGGCGTGATGACCTCAGCTGCACACAGCACCATCGGCTGTATCAATAACAGGCAGGCTAGCAGTGATTTGAAGTGCGGCATCGTTATCTCCCAATATTATTACGGTGCTTCCATGGCGCCATGATTCCCAATTTGATACTGGTTTGGCAAGCCTTGCCCGCATCATTCAATTTGCCGGCTGGTTAAAGAGCTCAAATAACGGACCATTGGCAAGGCATAAACTGACTATACACTTAGCCAGTACTTTCCTTGCGTTTACACAACAGTAACAATCGCCCCTGAAACCTGTTGCTAGAGAATTTTTTATACTGATGAATGCTGATCTACTGAAGCCTGTTTTCGTAAATCCAATTTTCAAGCTACTTTACCGGCTGTCGACTGCGCTTGCTTTGCAGCCAGTGCGGCGCAAGCCGAGTCTGACCTAACGGGTGTCCGGGTCCTGCTGGCCTATAATCGTCCCGGAGGCATGTTCGGTGCACCGGGTAACCCGGAGCTGTCAGCCCGGGGCCGCGCCATCATCAATAAATTCCAGGAAAGCTATTCACAGCAGGCACCAGAGCGCGGTGCTTTCTGTGTCAATTCAGGAATGCCGGCATCCATGTTTGGTATAGCCGGTTATCCGCTGGATATCATCCAGACGATAGATCGCATTACACTGATTTCCGAATTCCAGTCCGAAGTACGCCGCGTCTATATGGACGGCAGTCCCATGCCCGGGGATTACCCGGTGACTCGCAACGGATATGCTATTGGGTAATGGCAACCACAAGCAGGGCGTGATGTGTTGCTCATGGAAACCGCACTGGTCAAAGCCTGCTTTTTAGTTTAACTCTTTAGGCGCTAATTAAAGCTGGCCAGCCCCGCTGCAGAGCAATGCA
>CAZBBS010000115.1:0-8281 GCA_964490145.1 uncultured Enterobacteriaceae bacterium | reverse complement strand
TTTGGTTACTTTCTTTGCGCCAAAGAAAGTAACGCCCGCCCGGCAGGGCAAAACCCGCGCCGGCAGGCGAATACTCTCCGTCAGGAAACTCCTGACATAAAAAAAATTAGACCCACTTGTCATCCAGGGTCAAAACCCTGAAAAATACATCACCAACTGAATTACAAAAGCCGCATAAACACCAGCAATCACATCATCCAGCATAATCCCGAACCCGCCATGCACCTTTTTATCCAGGTAACCGATTGGAAAGGGCTTAAGAATGTCGAAAAGACGAAAGGCAGCGAATCCCGCCAGTACCCAGAACCAGGTCACGGGCACCAGGACCATGGTGATCCAGAAGCCGACGAATTCATCCCAGACGATGCCGCCATGGTCATGCACCCCCAGGTCTTTCGAGGTTTTATCGCACAGGTAAATACCCAGCAGGAAGGCCAGGGTGATGGCGGCGAGATAGCCATATAAAGGAAGCAGGTTAACCAGTATCAGATATAGCGGAACGGCAATTATCGTCCCTGCCGTACCGGGGGCTTTGGGGGATAGGCCGGAGCCCAGGCCAAAGGCCAGGAAGTGGACCGGGTTAGTGAACACGAATGCCGGACTGACCTTCATCAACCCTGCTCCGGAAAATGATTGTAGCTGCGGGAAGTCACCGGGACAGTATTGCCTTCATCGTCCAGGCATTCAACTGTACGGCCTTCGATAATCTCACCGATACGAGTGACTACAGCGTCCAGCTTCCCAGCTTCGGCAATAAATGCTGCCTCCCTGTCAGCCGGGACGGTCAAAATCAGCTCATAGTCATCCCCGCCATTGAGCGCCATCGCCCGACCCGCCTGCTCGCCGAGTGTGTGCATCACCAGGGCATCCACAGGAACGGCAGACAATCTGACCCGGGCACCCACACCACTGCGGTCGCATATGTGGCCAAGATCGCCAAGCAGACCATCCGAGATGTCGATACCGGCGCTGACAAATGAAGACAGGCCGATGCCTTCTTTTATTCTGGGAGCAGGATCGTAATACGCATCCAGCAAGACCCTTTGTGTATTCTCATCCATTGAAGACAAGGTGCCGTCAAGTACCGAAAGGGCCAGCGCGGCCTTGCCGAGAGAACCGGTCACGTAAATGCTGTCACCCGCTTTTGCCCCATCTCGCAAAATGGCTCTGCCTGCTGGTACAAGCCCATGGACCTGAATGGTGATCGTGAGAGGCCCCCGGGTAATATCCCCACCTGCAAGACAGCAGTGGAATTTTTGCGCCCGGGATTTGAGCCCATCGGCAAAACTCATCAACCATGCTTCGTTGGCATCCGGCAGCGTGAGTCCAAGGGTGAAGTACGCCGGTTTGGCACCGGTTGCTGCGAGGTCGCTCAGGTTAACGGCCAGCGCACGGGTAGCCAGGCGAAAGGGATCAGCATCCGGGGGAAAATGAACCCCCTCAACCAGGGTGTCCATCGAAAATGCCAGTGAACTGCCCACCGGGATATCCACCAGCGCACAGTCATCACCGATGCCCTGCCTGATCAGATTGCTGCCTGCACAGGACAAGCCCGGCTGGTCAAAACAGCGGCTGATGATGTCGAATTCTGAAAGCATGCGTTCTGGGCTCTGTGCTGAGCCAGGCACTCAGGCTCCGGCCTTGATTTCAATCTGGCGCTTCTGTTTGGCCAGTTTGTCGAGAACACCATTGACGTATTTGTGACTTTCAGCAGCACCAAACTGTTTGGCCAGTTCGATGGCTTCATTGATCACAACCCGGTACGGGATATCGATACGCTGGGTCAACTCATAGGCACCGAGCCTGAGAATGGCCAGCTCGATCGGGTTGAGTTGTTTGAGCTCCCTGTCCAGGAAGGACTCGAACAGGGCATCGAGGGCATCAGCAGATTCAGCAATGGTGGTGAAAACAGTATGAAAATAATCCCAGTCCACCTTGCCGATGTTGTCAGCCCGATACTGGGCTTCGATGGCATTGATGGGATAACCGGAAATCTGCCACTGGTAAAGCGCCTGTACCAGCAGGGTCCGGGCTTTTTTGCGATGGGCAATTTTTGGTTTATCTGATGTCATAATAGTTGAAGTGAAAAAATGAAAAAATGGGGTCAGAACACATTTTCTATATAAAGATGATCTGACCCCATTTTTTAAAGGGCTTCGAGCTTGCGGGACAGGCTCACCATTTCCATCGCCCCAACGGCAGCGTCCGCCCCTTTGTTGCCGGCTTTTGTGCCTGCTCTTTCAATGGCCTGCTCGATGGTATCCACGGTCAGAATGCCGTTGATGACCGGAATGCCATGGGCCAGAGACAGGGAAGACAGACTGGAGGCACTTTCCCCAGCCACAATTTCAAAGTGATATGTACTGCCCCTGATCACGGCACCCAGTGCAATAATGGCATTGAAGGCACCAGATTCGGCGGCCTTCTTGACGGCCAACGGGATTTCCAGGGCGCCCGGCACACGGATGACGGTGATGTTGGCTTCGCTGACGCCGTGCCTTTGCAGGGCATCAATGGCACCCGCTTCAAGACTGTCCACGACAAAACTGTTAAACCGGGACACCACAATGGCGTAATTGGCTACAGCGCCGGTGAAGTCCCCTGTGATCGTTTTCATTTTACTCATGATATCCAGTCTCTGGTTGGCACCAGGCCTACACGTCCCCTTCACAGGGAATGTATTCCACCACCTCAAGATCAAACCCTGAAATGGCATAACGGGTGGGATAACTCAACAGGCGCATCTTGCCAACGCCGACATCCCGTAAAATCTGCGAGCCCGTACCCACATTCAGATAAACACCATGGTGGGCCGGTGCCGGCGCTGCCGAATCGGACATCCTGTTGATGGTATCCAGTTCATCAAGCACATTACTGCTACTCTCATCGCCGGCCAATACTACCACAACGCCCCTGCCCTCCTCATTGACCCTCGCCAGGGAACGCGACAGCGACCAGCTTGGCTTGACGGGATTGGAGATGCCCAACAGGTCACGCACGGTGTCAGCGATCAATACGCGGGCCAGGGTAGGTTCATCCTGGCGGATGTCGCCCTTGACCAGGGCAAGGTGAACGGGATTGCCTTCCTTTATAAGATCCCGGTAGCAATACACCATGAATTCACCATGCTCGGTCTGCATGGGGTACTGGCTTACCCGTTCGATGGTTTGTTCGTTGGCAATCCGGTAATGGATGAGATCCATGATGGTGCCGATCTTGAGATTATGCTCGACGGCAAATTTTTCCAGGTCAGCACGGCGGGCCATGGAGCCGTCTTCGTTCATGATTTCGCAGATAGCGGAAGCGGGTGTCAGGCCTGCGAGTTTTGCCAGGTCACAACCGGCCTCGGTATGTCCGGCCCGGCGCAGGACGCCACCGTCATTGGCCATGACCGGGAAGATATGGCCAGGCTGGATGATATCTCCAGGCCTGGCATCAGGAGCCACAGCTGCCTGGATGGTGCGGGCTCGGTCTGCGGCTGATATCCCGGTAGTGACACCGGTAGCAGCCTCTATGGACACAGTGAAGTTGCACCCGAATGGTGTGCCGTTGCTTTCCACCATCAACGGTAAATTCAACTGGCGGCAGCGATCATGGGTCAGGGTCAGGCAGATCAGGCCGCGAGCATACTTGGCCATGAAATTGATATCTTCCGCGCGAACCTTGTCAGCGGCAATGATGATGTCGCCTTCATTCTCGCGATCCTCGTCATCCATCAGGATGACCATGTTGCCCTGGCGGATATCTTCAATTATCTCTGCGGTACTGTTCAGATCCATGGCGATACGTTTACTACTGTTTTCAAGATTCTGTGAATTTCGGGGTTACTCGTTGTTTGGAAAACCACTGCGCACCAGTTTATCAAGGGTAAGTCCGGCATCCCCGGCATCAGTCTCCCGGGTTTCCAGCAACCGTTCCAGATAGCGACTGATGATGTCCACTTCCAGATTGACCTGATCACCTGTCTGCAGGGTGCCAATGGTGGTTTTCTCTGCCGTATGGGGAATGATATTCACCCCAAAACGATTTCCACTCACCTCATTCACCGTCAGGCTGATACCTTCCAGGCAAACAGATCCTTTGGCAGCAATGTATTTCTGCAATGATGCCGGTACAGCAAATTCAAGACGTTCACTGCGAGCATCGGCGGACCTGCTGACCAGTTCAGCCAGCCCATCCACATGACCGCTGACAATGTGCCCGCCAAAACGGCTGGCAGGCTGCATGGCTTTCTCCAGGTTCACCCTGGCACCGGCTTTGAGCGTGGCAAAGGAGGTCAGGGAAACGGTTTCATTGGAAATATCCACGGTGAAGGACGAATCGGTTTTGGCGATTGCCGTCAGGCATACCCCGCTCACACAAATGCTGTCCCCGATGGCCACATCACTGAAGTTCATGTCGGAAGACGTGATGATAGCGCGCAGGTCTCCACCCACCTGTTCAAGGTGCTTGATATTGCCTGTCGCTTCGATGATGCCGGTAAACATGTTTGAAATTAACCACCGTATTTAACGCGGGAGCGCATTCTACAATCTTTTCCCACCATTGCCACATCCAGCATTTCAAGCTGGACCTGGTCAGCCATCGTCGTCATTCCCGGAAGATGGAACAGGGGTCTGGCATCACTGCCCAGCAGTTTCGGTGCAATGTAGGTAATGACCTCATCAATCAGGCCTGCACGCAGCATCGCTCCCGCCAGCGTCGGCCCGGACTCCAGCATTACCTCGTTGATCTGCAGCTCTTTAGCGAGATAGCGCAGCAGTGATTCCAGGTCCACCTGGCCTTCAGTGTTCACACAGGGAAGAATCGTGACTTGAGGGTTATCCAGCGCCTGCTCCTTGGCTTCTATTTCGCTGGTAGTCGTTACCGCTGTGGCCAGCAGGACTTCACCCGGCAGATGCAGGGTTTTCGCTTCAGGTGGTGTCTTCAGGGTTGAATCCACCACGACACGCAGCGGCTGATCGCAATGGATGTCAGCCAGTCGGACATTCAGGCCAGGATCATCACTTAACACAGTGCCGATGCCCGTCATAACCACACCACTCATGGCCCGCCAATGCTGGACATCCTGGCGCGCTTCCGCCCCGGTAATCCACTGGCTTTCGCCACTGGCCATGGCTGTTCTGCCATCCAGACTCATGGCCAATTTACAGCGCACATAGGGGAGCCCCTCCCGCATACGCTTGCTGAAACCGGGATTAAGAGTCTCACACTCCTTCTCCAGCACAGGACCATCCACCGGAATACCGGCTTCCCGAATTCTGTCCAGGCCGCTGCCGGCAACACGGGGGTTGGGGTCCACCATACCAAACACCACCCGGCCAACACCGGCAGCAATGACAGCATCACAGCAGGGCCCTGTCTTGCCGGTAAAGGAGCAGGGCTCCAGTGTGACATACAAGGTTGCTCCCTTTGCCCGCTCGCCGGCCTGCTTGAGTGCAACGATTTCTGCATGATCCAGGCCCGCTTTTTCATGCCAGCCTTCGCCCACGATTTCCCCATCCCTGACCAGCACCGCCCCTACCGCAGGATTCGGACGCGTGGAGAAGCTGCCCTTCTTTGCCAGGGTAATACTGCGCTGCATGTAAAATTGATCGGGTTGGGTCATGGTGCTGGTTATCCAGGCCTTTTCACGCCAACTGGATTGCAATTACCGGATATAACTGTGCTACTTGTTCCTGCCGGACAGGGATGCATCGCCACCTTCCTGGGAAATGCGGTCTATTTCTTCCCTGAATTCATTCAGGTCCTTGAAGCTGCGATAGACCGAGGCGAAACGAACATAAGCCACTTCATCAAGCTTTTTCAGCTCGTTCATGACCATTTCCCCAACCATCTTGCTGGGTACTTCCCGCTCTCCGGTGGCACGTAATTCATGTTTGATATGGCTGATGGAATTTTCCACCAGTTCCATGCTGACAGGCCGCTTTTCCAGGGCTTTGAGAATACCCGAATAAAGCTTGTCTTCATTGAAGGGTTCGCGGTTGCCGTTCTGCTTGATCAGCCGGGGCATGACCAGTTCAGCGGTTTCAAAGGTGGTGAAACGCTCTTCACAGGTGATGCATTCCCGACGCCTGCGCACCTGGTTGCCCTCGGCAACCAGGCGGGAGTCGATCACTTTGGTATCTGTGGCATTACAAAACGGGCAATGCATGATTCACGCTTTCAGCTTGAGGATTACAGTTGACGATACACAGGAAAGCGCTGGCACAAATCCAGCACTTTTTCCCTGACTGACGCTATCATAGCCTCATTGTTGATGTCGTCCAGAATATCACACATCCAGTTGGCCAGACTGGTGACTTCCGCTTCACCAAAGCCGCGAGTGGTGACCGCCGGGCTGCCAATACGAATGCCGCTGGTCACAAAGGGCGGACGTGGGTCGTTGGGCACGGCATTCTTGTTCACCGTGATGTTGGCACTGCCCAGAGCACGATCGGCATCCTGACCAGTCACATCCTTATCTACCAGGCTCAACAGGAACAGATGGTCATCCGTGCCGCCGGAAACAATCTGAAACCCTCTTTCCAAGAAAACAGATGCCATGGTCCTGGCATTGGCCAGGGTCTGTTTCTGGTATTCAATAAATTCCTCAGACATGGCTTCCTTGAAGCAGGCCGCCTTGCCGGCAATCACATGCATCAATGGGCCGCCCTGGCTTTCAGGGAACACGGCAAAGTTCAGGCGTTTGCACAATTCCTCATCATCACCCTGGGCAAGAATCAGGCCGCCACGAGGACCGCGCAGGGTCTTGTGGGTGGTTGACGTGACCACGTGCGCATACTTGACCGGACTCGGGTAAACACCGGCTGCAATCAGGCCAGCCACGTGGGCCATATCGACCACGAAATAGGCGCCAACCCTGTCAGCGATATCGCGCATCCTGGCCCAGTCGATGACCCGGGAATAGGCAGAAAAACCGGCCCAGATCACTTTCGGTTTATGCTGCAGGGCCAGTTCGTTGACCTTGTCATAATCGATCTCACCGGTATCCGGATTCAGGCCGTACTGGACGGCGTGGTAGATGCGGCCGGAAAAACTCACCGATGCACCATGGGTCAGGTGACCACCATCGGCCAGACTCATACCCATAAAGGTATCACCTGGTTTCATCAGGGCCATATAAACCGCGGCATTGGCCTGCGATCCTGAATGGGGCTGGACATTGGCATAACCCACACCAAACAGGGCCTTGGCTCTTTCGATGGCCAGGGTTTCGACCACGTCGACGTGCTCGCAACCGCCGTAGTAACGTTTACCGGGATAGCCTTCAGCGTATTTATTTGTCAGGATACTGCCCTGGGCTTCCAGTACACGTGGACTGGTGTAGTTCTCCGAAGCAATGAGTTCGATGTGTTCTTCCTGGCGACGGGCTTCATCCTGTATCGCGGCTAACAGCTCGTCATCAAATCCAGCCAGCTTCATTTGATTGTCCAGCATCTTTCTCCTCTGGAAGTGCATGTTGTAAAATAGCCCGCTATTCTACCTTAAAACATTCCCGGAAATAGAAAAAAGCGTGTTCTGAACAACATCGTTCGTCAGGCACAGATATTAATTTCAGCAGGTAATTCCCTATGGCACAGTTTGTATACACGATGAATCGTGTCGGCAAGGTCGTCCCCCCGAAACGAGAAATTCTGAAAGACATTTCCCTGTCGTTTTTTCCCGGCGCCAAGATTGGCGTGCTGGGTCTCAACGGTGCCGGCAAATCCACCCTGCTGCGCATCATGGCCGGCATTGATAAAGACTATCTGGGTGAAGCCCGGCCTCAACCCGAGCTGAATGTCGGCTACCTGCCCCAGGAACCTGAACTGGACGAAAACAAGGATGTGCGCGGCAACGTCCTGGACGGCATCCGTGAAATCCACAATCTCGTGGAAGAATTCAACGAGATCAGCATGAAATTTGCTGAGCCCATGAGCGATGACGAAATGAATGCGCTTCTCGAACGCCAGGGTGAGTTGCAGGGCAAGATCGACGCCTGTGACGGGTGGAACCTGGACCGCACGCTGGAAATTGCGGCCGATGCACTGCGTCTGCCGCCCTGGGAAGCCGAGGTGAAAAACCTGTCGGGTGGTGAGAAGCGCCGCGTGGCCCTGTGCCGACTGCTGCTGTCGAAACCCGACATGCTGCTGCTGGACGAACCCACCAACCATCTCGACGCCCTGAGTGTTGCCTGGCTGGAAAGATTCCTGCAGGAATACCCCGGCACCGTGGTGGCCATCACCCATGACCGCTACTTCCTGGATCATGCCGCCGGATGGATCCTCGAGCTGGACCG
>CAZBBS010000114.1:0-8357 GCA_964490145.1 uncultured Enterobacteriaceae bacterium | reverse complement strand
GTACGGGTAGGGAGTTGTTCAACGGTCATTGGTTGCAGGAAAAACTGGACACACTGGATCTCAGGCTGAAGGCCGAGGACATCCAGGCAACACTGCTAGCCCTGACCGTTTTCTGCAACAGTACAGCCATTAAAAATCTACTGGAATCCGGAGAGGTTATCGTCTGTGGTGGCGGCGCCCACAACGGATACCTCATCTCAGCCCTGGCTGAATCACTGGAAAGTTTCGACGTATTTGGCAGTTCGCGACTGGGCATCATGGAAGACAGCATGGAAGCCGTAGCTTTTGCCTGGCTTGCCCATCAGACTTTGCACCAGACACCCGTGGATTTCACGGACATCACCGGTTCTTCACATCCTGTAATAGCTGGCGGCGTGTATTACGCGGGCAAGAGGAGCCGGTAATTCGAGGTACGGCGCCCCGGGAAAGATCGCTTCGCGGTCAATCCTCGTAAGAAATCTTCGATATATTTGATCAGGAGCTCAGGGACAGCGCTCTTCGCGGTTCTTCCCGTGCAATGAGGCGCACACATCATTCCACCTGCGGCGGTGCTACTCCAATTCTCGTGCAGATTGAAAGCTAGATGGAGAAAGACATACCGCAACCACAAGTTGTGGTTGCCAGGGGATTTTGGACAATGAATTTCGAACCTTCCAGCCCTTCGGTGTAATCCACTTTTGATCCCACAAGGTACTGAAAACTTAGAGGATCTACGAGCAATACAGCGCCATTGTTGTTAATGACTGTATCATCGTCATTGATGCTCTCATCAAAGGTAAAACCGTACTGAAAACCCGAACATCCACCGCCCGTGACAAATACCCGAAGCTTGAGGTTGGGGTTACCCTCCTCATTGATCAGTGAATTCACCTTGCGCGAGGCATTGTCGGTCAGCGAAATCGCGACCGCATCATGGGTACCGACAACAGGATCGTTTACGTTTTCTGCAACAGTCATGGGAGCTCTGGAAAAGAATGAAGCGCGGGAGATTATCTAAAACCTGAGCGTTTTAGTCAAGTATTGCAGGGATCAGGTGTTTTCAACAACGACAGAGGCCTGTACCTCATCCGCTGCGGCACTCTTCTCCTGGCCCAATTGGCGCGGCTTGAAATCAGCAGTGGAACGATGTGTCAGACTGCCGTTGACCTCTGATCCCATCACCATCTCAATCAGGTGATAATACACATTACCCACCACCCTGGCCTTGGCGGCCAATTCCAAGTGCTGGGATGAATGAACATCACCTTCCACCAGACCGTTGATAATGACTGATGGAACCTTGATTTCACCCTGGACAAGGCCGCTTTCACGAATACGCACTTCAGCAGACGAGTCCTCATCTGCATAGATATTTCCGCGGATTTTTCCTTCCACTTCCAGCACGCCGCTGAAATGCAGGTCGCCTGTAAGTTCCGTCGCCTTGGATATCAACGTGGTGATGTTTTCTGTACTGAATTTCTTCTTCACATTAGCTCCACTTGTCCTGGTTTGCTGCGGTCCTATTCAACAACCCAGGCAAAACTTTTCTGGAACGTTTTGCCATTCTTGCCTTCATCAACGGCCAGAATCTGGACAGCGACAGGCTCAAAGTCCCCCGGGAGAATCAATTCCCCTTCGATATTCTGGAAATACCTGAACTGCAACTTGATATCCAACTGGTCTTCCTCAGTGGCCAGGCTGCGCAGGGGCATGGAAATTTCCTGCTTGTCCCGACTACCCAGAATATTCACATTGGTATAGCCGCTGATCACATTATCGTTGTTTCCCAGCTGACGCAGCTCCAGGCGATACCGGATACGTCCGGGCTCATCCGTAGAAACCAGATCCAGACCGCCAATCATCATACCGGTGTCGGCATTTTCCGGCGACATGATCTGCTTGTAGAACAGCACATCCTCCTGCAACTGGGAAATGGTTTCTCTCAGATTCATGATGGTTCCCTGAACCTCATCGAGCGCCTGTCTGTCCACCAGGCCTGCCTGCTCCCTGTTGATGAGCTCCTGGTTCAGCTCTTCCATTTGCCGGCCCATGACCGCCACCTGATCAAGAAGCTGATCCCTTTCATCCCGGGCATCACCATTGACGAAGACACCGCGGTTATAGCCGTAGAGATAAAACCCGCCCCCAGCAATCAGTATCACCAGCACAATAGCCAGGCGTACCAGCGCTGTCCGCCATGGCTGATAGGGGACAACGATCATCCTCAGCTGTTTACTGCCTTTTACTGTTGGCGTTTTGCTCAAGAACCCGGTCTCTTTTCTCGTTTATCCGTGCTGCTATTCACCTGAATTTATCAACTACGGCAGGGCTGCCACTAACGCCAGGCCGGTCGTCTCTGACAGGCCAAACATTATATTCATGTTTTGTACGGCCTGTCCTGCGGCCCCTTTCACAAGATTGTCTTCTGCTGCCAACACCACCACGGTATCGCCAGCCTGGGGGCGGCACACGGCAAGCTGGAGCCGGTTGGTTCCACGAACACTCCGGGTATCCGGGCTCATGCCGGCTTCCAGGACATCCACAAAGGGCTCATCACGGTATGTTTCTTCAAACAAGCCCTGCAAATCGACACTGGTATCCAGCAAAGTGGCATAGAGGCTGGCCTGGATACCACGAATCATCGGAGTCAGGTGCGGCATGAATACCAGATTAACCGGGTTCGCTGAAGCCAGGTTCAATCCCTGAGTGATTTCCGGCAAGTGCCGATGACCATCAATTTTGTACGCCTTCATGCTCTCACTGGCTTCACAAAGCAACGTGCCTATAGCTGCACTGCGCCCTGCACCACTGACCCCTGATTTACAATCTGCGATCAGCCTGCCGGTATCCACCAGCCCGTTTCTCACAAGAGGCAAAAAACCCAACTGAACTGCTGTCGGATAGCAACCTGGATTGGCAACAACCCTGGCACCTGGAATAGCGGCCCTGTTCATCTCGGGTAGACCATAAACAGCCTCTTCAAGAAGCTCGGGACAGGCATGTTCCATCCCGTACCATTTGGACCACAGGGCGGCATCCTTGATGCGGAAATCTGCTGACAAATCCACCACCTTCACACCTGCATCCAACAGGGCAGGCACCATGGTCATGGCTGTGCCATTTGGTGTGGCAAAAAACACCACATCGCAGGTCTTCAAAGTCTCTTCCGAAGGCTCCACAAAAGGCTGATCGACAAAGCCGCGCAGATTGGGGAACAGGGAGGACACGGGACGACCCGCCTCTCCTCTTGAACTGACTGCCTGTAATGAAACATCCGGGTGGTGTACCAGCAGCCTTAACAGCTCCTGCCCGGTATAGCCTGTTGCTCCAACTATGCCTGCCTTGATCACCTGATTTCCCCTGTATATCAATGAATTACACTCGAGGCCTTCGCCTCGGGGCCGCGTATTATAATGGACATCATCACGAATACCAGTATCTCAGCCGCAACGGAAAGTCAGCTGCCAGTATCATGTAGTACATTTACGCTGACCGCTCCCACACCGTTTCAGCCCTGAGGGATGTAATGATATCATCTGCCTCTTTGTTTGGACGCCAGGAACCCCGGAAATGCTCTGGTTCAAAGCCCTCCATATCATTTCAGTTGTCTGCTGGTTTGCGGCCATTTTTTACCTGCCCCGCCTGTTTGTCTATCACGCCATGAGTGAGGATGAAGCCAGCCGGGAACGTTTCAAAATCATGGAGCGCAAACTTTACCGGGGCATCATGACGCCTTCTGCGGCCATGACAATCCTGTTTGGCGCCATCATCATTGGCTACAACCCCCAGTACTACCTCTCTGCCGGCTGGATGCATGCCAAGCTCTTTTGCGTGGCACTGCTGCTGATTTATCACGCCCTATGCTGGCAGCACCTGAAAAATTTCCGTGATGACAGGAATGAGAAAAGCCATGTGTACTTCCGCGTATTCAATGAAATCCCGGTGGTATTGCTTATCGTCGTTGTCATTCTCGTTGTCGTTAAACCTTTCTGATACAGGAACCCTTCATGTCTGCGGATACCTTTCATTCCCGCTCAGCTGAACTTTTTACCTCTGCCCAACAGGTTATACCAGGCGGCGTCAACTCACCGGTCAGAGCATTCAAAGGTGTTGGCGGCAATCCGGTATTTTTTCAGTCAGGCAACGGCGCCTGGCTGACTGATGTCGATGGCAACCGCTACGTGGACTATGTTGGCTCCTGGGGCCCTCTGATTCTGGGGCACCGCCATCCGGCTGTGATGAAGGCTTTACAGGATCAAATGGAACTCGGCCTGACCTTTGGCGCCCCAACGGAAAAAGAAGGCCAGCTGGCAGAGTTGATCACACACCTGATCCCTTCCATTGATTCTGTCCGCCTGGTCAATTCGGGTACGGAAGCCACCATGAGTGCTATCCGCCTGGCTCGCGGTTTCACCCGTCGGGACAAAATCGTCAAATTTGAAGGCTGCTACCATGGTCATGTCGACTCATTACTGGTTAAAGCCGGCTCAGGCGCCCTCACGCTGGGCTCACCTGACTCCTTGGGAGTACCGGCATCCACGTCTGCCGAAACCTATGTCCTGCCTTATAACAATCTGGACAGTGTGGCCGGCCTGCTTGAACAGTCTGGCAACGAAATCGCCTGTATCATTATCGAACCTGTTGCAGGCAACATGAATTGTGTTCCACCCGTTACTGGCTACCTGGAAGGCCTGCGAGAACTCTGTAATCAGTATGGCGTAGTTCTGATTTTTGATGAGGTCATGACAGGTTTCCGTACCGCCCTGGGCGGCGCCCAGTCTGTGTATGGCATCACCCCTGACCTGACTACGCTGGGTAAAGTGATCGGCGGCGGCCTGCCTGTTGGTGCCTTTGGCGGTAAAAAGGAGATCATGGACCTGTTGGCACCAAGCGGCCCGGTATATCAGGCAGGAACACTGTCAGGGAATCCATTGGCTGTCACTGCCGGCATGGCGACACTGGCAGAAATCAGCAAACCTGACTTTTTCGAAAACCTGGCTGCTAAAACGACTGCGCTGCTATCCGGTCTCAAGGCACGGGCGGAGGCTGCCAATATCCCCTTCACCACCAACCAGGTGGGCGGTATGTTTGGCTGTTTCTTCAGCAGTGAAGAAAAGATATCCTCCTTCGACCAGGTCATGGCCAGCGATGCGGATCGCTTCAGGAAATATTTCCATCTAATGCTCGAATCCGGCATCTACCTGGCGCCTTCAGCGTTTGAGGCAGGCTTTGTGTCAGCCGCTCATGGCGATGAAGAAATCCAGCTCACACTGGATGCTGCCGAAAAAGCATTTTCAGTACTTTAAAACAACGACAAAACGACAAAGGGAAACACTATGAAGAAGTATCACGTCTATGGCATTGGTGCCGCACTGGTCGACAAAGAGTTCGAAGTCCAGGACAGCTTTTTTGAACATGAAAGCATCCAGAAAGGCATCATGACCCTGGTTGACGGGGAATCCCAGCAAACCCTGCTGGAGCGTCTCACAGAACGTTTTGGCCTGAAAAAGCGTGCCGGTGGCGGTTCAGCTGCCAACTCTATTTACGCCATTTCCCAGTTTGGCGGCAATACCTTCTTCTCCTGCAAAGTGGCCAACGACGAGTTTGGCGATTTCTATGTCGAAGAGTTGGGTGACCTGAATATTCACACCAACCTGGATGGCAGCAACCGTGAAGATGGTGTTACCGGTAAATGCCTGGTCATGGTAAGCCCTGACTCCGAGCGCACCATGCTTAGCTATCTGGGCATTTCCGAAACGCTTTCCATCAAAGAACTCAATGAGGATGCCATCAAGGATTCCGAGTATCTCTATCTTGAAGGTTACCAGGTGACCTCTGATACCGGCCGCGCTGCCTGTATCCACGCCCGCAAGATTGCTGAAGCCAATGGTGTAAAAACGTCCATCACCCTCTCCGACCCGGCCATGGTGCAATTTTTCCGTGGCGGCCTGCAAGACATGATCGGTGATGGCGTCGACCTGGTGTTTGCCAACGACGTTGAAGCCAAGGAATGGGCAGGCAAGGAGACTGTCGAGGAATCCATTGAAGAACTGAAGAAAATCGCCAAACAGATTGTTGTGACCTGCGGCTCCAAGGGAGCCCTGCTTTTCGATGGTGAGAAAAACATCCAGATTGCCCCTCACGATGTCAAAGCTGTAGACAGCAACGGTGCCGGTGACATGTTTGCAGGCGCTTTCCTGTATGCCGTGTCTTCAGGCCATGATTTTGAAACAGCAGGCAATCTTGCCAGCCTGGCCGCTGCGACAACCGTCAGCCATTTCGGCCCCCGCCTGTCTCCGGCACAACATGCAGAGATCAAGAATCAGATCATCAAGTAACAACTTTTTCTGATCCCAATAAAAAAGCCGGTGTTCCTTCGAGCACCGGCTTTTTTTGTGCCAGGTTAAAAGATCAGGCCATGGATGCCTTGTCTTCGTCTGTCACGTCTTTCATGCTCAGGCTGATCTTGCCGCGATCATCGATCTTCAGCACTTTCACGATCACTTCCTGTTTTTCCTTCAGGAAGTCAGTGACATTTTCCACACGCTCCTGAGCGATCTGGGAAATATGCACAAGACCATCCTTGCCAGGAAGGATGGTAACGAAAGCACCAAAGTCTACGATCTTGGATACAACACCTTTGTAAAGCTTGCCGATTTCCGCTTCAGCGGTGATCTCTTCAATCATGGCCACAGCCGCATCACGCGAGGTAGCATCTTCACCGTAGATCCTGACATTGCCGTCATCATCGATGTCGATGGATGCACCGGTTTCTTCCGTAATGGAGCGTATAACCGCACCACCTTTGCCGATAACATCACGGATTTTGTCCGGATGAATCTTGATGTTGGCCATGGAAGGCGCGTACTGGGAAATCTGGCCAGGAGCAGAGATGACCTTGTTCATTTCACCAAGGATATGCATTCTGGCGTGATAGGCCTGCTCAAGGGCAGTTTCCATGATCTCTTCAGTGATACCCTGGATCTTGATATCCATCTGCAAGGCAGTTACGCCGTTGGCAGAACCAGCCACTTTAAAGTCCATGTCGCCCAGGTGATCTTCGTCACCCAGGATGTCAGTCAGTACAGCCACACCATCGTCTTCCTTGATCAGACCCATGGCGATACCCGCAACAGGCGCCTTGACCGGAACACCGGCATCCATCAATGCCAGGGAAGTACCACAGACAGAGGCCATGGAGCTTGAACCATTGGATTCAGTGATTTCAGAAACCACGCGAATGGCATATGGAAACTCTTCTTCGCTAGGCAGTACAGCGGCAACACCGCGACGTGCCAGACGGCCATGACCGATTTCACGACGCTTTGGACCACTCATGAAGCCTGTCTCACCCACACTGAAGGGAGGGAAGTTGTAATGCAGCATGAAATGATCTTTCTTGGTGCCGCTCAGGTCTTCGATGATCTGCGCATCACGCAGGGCACCCAGTGTGGCAACAACCAAAGCCTGGGTTTCACCGCGGGTGAACAGGGCAGAACCGTGAGTCTTGGACAGCACGCCAGTTTCAACGGAAATGGCACGAACTGTTTTGGTATCACGACCATCGATACGTGGCTGGCCAGCAATGATATTGCGACGAACAACCTGTTTCTCAACAGAAGCAAACGTGTTCTGCACTTCGCCAGCCTTGACCGGACTCTCACCTTCTTCAACAGCCAGCTGGGCTACAGCCTGATCGCGCAGTTCCGCCAGTTTGTCCTGACGCTGCATCTTGTCTGAAATCTGGTAAGCGGCCTTGATACCTTCACCAAAGTTATTGGTGACAGCACTGATCAGGGCTTCATTTTTCACTGGCGGCTGCCAGTCCCAGGCAGGCTTGCCGGCAGTAGCGGCAAATTCATTGATGGCCTGGATAACAACCTGCATTTCCTGATGGGCAAACAATACCGCACCCAGCATCAGGTCTTCGTTAAGCTCTTTGGCTTCAGACTCCACCATCAGAACAGCAGACTCGGTACCAGCGACCACCATGTCCAGAGAGGAGCTTTCCAGAACCTCATTGCTTGGATTAAGCAGATAGCCATCGGCATCGTTATAACCGACACGAGCTGCACCCAGAGGTCCGGCAAACGGAATACCGGAAATGGCCAGGGCAGCAGAGGCGCCAATCATGGACGGAATATCGGGATCAACGTGCTTGTCAGATGAGACAACGGTACAGATTACCTGTACTTCATTCATGAAACCTTTAGGGAACAGCGGACGAATCGGCCTGTCGATCAGACGTGAAGTGAGAGTTTCCTTCTCAGTGGGACGTCCTTCCCTTTTGAAAAAACCACCGGGGATTTTACCGGCAGCGTAGGTTTTTTCCTGGTAATTAACAGTTAAGGGAAAGAAGTCAGCATCTGGGTTGGCAT
>CAZBBS010000113.1:0-8390 GCA_964490145.1 uncultured Enterobacteriaceae bacterium | reverse complement strand
TTTGTATGGTTTTGGCATCGTTTTCAAGACCTGACATGCCCACATCTTCGATAGGAACAGCATAGTCCTCTCCCATTTCGGTATAGGTATTCTGCAGATCAATTTTTTCTTGTGCTCGACCCAGTTGCCATATACCCAGTCTCACCAGACCAGCGAATGCCAGTAATACAAAAATGGCAATAATCCAGTTGAACCGGATTTCCAGTTCGCCAAAGGAAAAGGTTCTGGTTTTCATGCAAGGCAATCAGATCGACAACAGGGAGCGGCATTATGCCACATATCAGCTGATGGTTTAACGATTAAAAAAAGGAGATAGAGACCGGCCGACGCCCAGGCATTCCATGCGAGGTTGTCGACCGGGAGAGAGTGAGTTGTAAATTCGTATTCAGGTTTTAAACCGCGATCTTGTGAGTGGCAATTCCAACCAGTGTAGTAACAATGCCGCCAATAGCGACTACGGCGAGTGTGCTGCAAAGAATGAAGACCATGATTTTTTCCTCGTTTCTGTTTGATGTTGGCAAGAAGTATAGGAAACACTTGGGTATCTGGCATTGATGTATATCAATGGCATTGCAGGTGAGGGACAGATTGTTTGGGGGAAGATGAAAGAGGGGAGAGGGGAGAGGGGAGAGGGAGCAGCAAGCCCAGGTTGGGGAAATTCCTACCCCGGGAAGACCCGGGGCAGGATTTGGGATTAACCGTTGAGGTAGTGGAACAGGGTGAGGCCGACAATGATGAGAATCATGATAACAGCAAAGGCATCGGCATCACTGTCGCTGCCTTCTTCGTACTGTTCGATTTTGTCTTGTTCTGTAAGCATATCGTCAAATTCTTTCGTGTTGGTGGAGCAGGAGGACTTAGTGTCCTCCCTCCATGGATGCTTCGTGATAGGCGCCTTCATGAGAATCACCATGTTCTACATGATTACGTTCAGCGGCTGCTGGTTGACCCAAATATTCGACACGAGCACCAAATACATAAAGTCCTTCCGAAATCATGAAGCCGATCAGTGTTATCAGAAGCAGTGGTGGTAGCAGAATGGCAGTGATAAGCGCCATTCGTTCCCACATCACATGCATGAAAACGGCAATAATAAAACCGGCTTTCAGTAGCATGAAAATTATGATCAGCGACCAGCGAACCATTCCCTGGAAATCAAAATAATCCACCAGGTAGGAAAAGAAGCTCAAAACGAAGAGCAGAATCCATACTTTTAGGTAGATCCCGATTGGATGCTCCTGGCCTTCGCCTTGATCCTGGGTGTTAGAGTGTGATGCTACGTTTTCCATTATGTTTAACCCCTTAGGTCTCTTACCAGAGATAGAAAAATGCGAAGATGAATACCCAGACCAGGTCTACGAAGTGCCAGTAGAGGCCAGCAATTTCAACTATGGAATAGTCGTTTTTCTTGTCGTAGTCGCCTTTGAGAACCTTGAACGCAACAATCATCAGGTAAATCACACCACAGCTCACGTGCAGCCCATGGAAACCTGTGACCATGAAGAATACTGAACCAAATTGCATGGCACCCCAGGGGTTTCCCCAGGGGCGTACACCCTCTGCAATCAGCTTGGACCACTCAAACATCTGCATCCCGACAAAGCAGCAACCGAAGAAGGCTGTAACAGCCATTAGTTTAAAGACAGCTGATTTGTCGCGATGTTGAGCTGCCCGAACCGCGAGGGCCATTGTTCCTGAGCTGGTGATCAGGATGAAGGTCATGATTGCAATGAGGATCAACGGCACCGGATTGCCAAAAATTTCCAGTGAGAATACTTCACTAGGGTAAGGCCATGGAGCTGTCACAGTACGACGCAACTTCATGTAGCCTACCAGGAAGCAACTGAAGATAAATGTGTCGGATACAAGGAATATCCACATCATCACCTTGCCCCAAGGCACATGGAAAGTTTCTTTGTCGGCTGACCAGTCCTCAACCATGGTATCGGCATGTTGGGAAAGGGTTAGGGATTGTCCACTCATAATTACATCCTAAATTTTCAGGTATAAGACAATAAGGCAAAAAGGATAAGCCAAACCAGCAGCAGGAAATGCCAGTAAACGGCGCAAAGTTCTACGCTCAGTTTGACTGCTTTGATTTCAGTTCCCGACCATACCTTGAAGGTAGACCGGGTCCATACCCAGAGGCCCCCCAAAATGTGCAGGGCATGCAGGCCTGTGAGTATATAGAAAAACGAGTTGGCTGGATTCGTGGATATGTAATATCCGGCGTTGTTCAGTTCTTCCCAGACACTGAGCTGGCCGTAAATGAAGGCCAGGGTAAAGATGCCTGCAGCGATCATTCCCCATTTGACCTTGTTACGGTCGCCTGTCTGGGCGGCACCACGAGTCCATTGCATGACAATACTGCAGATAAACAACATCAGGGTATTGACCCAGAGCAATCCAGGTTCGGGAATGGGGCGCCAGTCATCCAGTTCCATCCGGATGAAGTAGGCAGAAATGAACAGCAGGAACAGGACGAATACAACACACAGGAACATGCGCAGGGCAATGCGCTTTGGGTGCATGCCCTCCGCAATTTCCATGCCCTTGAGGCCAGGGTTGTCGCCCTGGTAATCCCACGGCTTGTCAAAAATGCTTTTGAAAAAGCTCATTATTCTTCGTGCCCAACGTAAGGTTTGCCATCCACGGTTTCCACTTCGCTGGCAGGCATATTCTGCGGAACAAAGTCGGATTTCACACCAGGAACGCTATACTCATAGGCCCAGCGGTAAACGGTTGGCAGCTCATGGCCCCAGTTACCGTGACCGGGGGGGTGCTCTGGTGTGAACCATTCAAGGGTAGTAGCTTCCCATGGGTTTGGATCGGATTTCTTGCCTTTCCAGACGCTCCATATCATGTTGATGATGAAAACCATCTGGACAATGGCAACGAAAATGGCGGCCATGGTAATGTTTGAGTTCAGGGTCTGGACTGAATCCGGCAGGAACTCGGTGCTGCCTATGGCGTAGTAACGTCGTGGCAGCCCCATTAGGCCGGAATAGTGCATAGGCAGGAAGATGCTGTAACCACCCAGGAACGTGCCCCAGAAGTGGATCTTGCCCAAGGTGACATTGAACATCTTGCCGGACATTTTCGGGAACCAGTGATAGATGGCGGCATACAATACGAGCACCGGAGACAGACCCATCACCATGTGGAAGTGGCCAATCACGAAGTAGGTGTCAGACAACGGCAGGTCAACGGTAACGTTACCCAAGAAGATGCCTGTCAGACCACCGTGTATAAAGGTGAATATAAAGCCAATTGCAAAAAGCATTGGTACAGTCAAACGGATATTGCCTTCCCATAGGGTCAGTACCCAGTTGTAGACTTTGATAGCTGTCGGTACTGCAATGATCAGGGTGGTGAACGCGAAAAAGAAGCCGAAGTAAGGGTTCATGCCTGAAACGTACATGTGATGAGCCCATACGATGAAGCTCAGCCCTCCGATAGCAATGATTGCCCATACCATCATACGGTAACCGAAGATGTTCTTACGGGCATGACAGCTGAGTACATCGGAAACCAAACCGAAAGCTGGCAGGGCAACGATATATACTTCAGGGTGGCCGAAGAACCAGAACAGATGCTGCCACAGGATCGGACTGCCGCCCTCACGAGGAACAGTTTCACCCAACGCAACTATCGCGGGCAAGAAGAAGCTGGTGCCGAGGAGTCTGTCAAACAGCATCATCACAGAACTTACGAACAGTGCTGGAAAGGCAAACAAGCCAAGAACAGTTGCAACAAAAATACCCCAGATGGATAGAGGCATCCGCATCAGGGTCATGCCGCGGGTACGAGCCTGCAGGATAGTGGTGACGTAATTAAGACCTCCCATGGTGAAGGCTACGATGAACACAGCGAGTGATGCGAGCATAACTATGATGCCGGCATCTGCGCCTGGCGTACCTTGAGTAATGGCCTGAGGAGGATACAGCGTCCAGCCGGCACCAGTAGGGCCTCCAGGAACAAAGAAGCTGAACATCAGGATCACACAGGAAACCAGAAAGAACCAGTAGCTGAGCATGTTTAGGTAAGGAAACACCATATCCCTTGCACCCAACTGGAGCGGGATGAGGTAGTTGCCGAAGCCCCCGAGGAACAGGGCAGTCAGCAGGTATACCACCATGATCATGCCGTGCATGGTCACGAACTGGTAATAATCCGCCGGGTCAATCATGGCGAAACTATCAGGAAAACCCAACTGCAAACGCATCATCACAGACAGCAACATACCAACGAGACCTACTGCAATGGCAGTTGAGCCGTACTGGATGGCAATGACCTTGTGGTCCTGGCTGAAGACATATTTGCTGATAAAGCTATGCGGATGATGCTCCTCTTCTTCAGGCTGATCCGCTATCGGTATATATGACATTACTTTCTCCTGGTTCCAACCGGCTCTGTAGAGAGCCGGCTACTTGATATCAAATTCTGTTATTGCAGGGTGTTTATGTAGGCAACGACGTCGTTGATTGCCTGCTCGTCCGCCAATGCAGAGACCATATGCTGCATCTGGTAGCCAAGCTGGTCTTCCCTGTGAGATCCGCGAACACGATCTTTATAGTTCTGCAATTGTCTTACCAGGTACCAGTCTGTCATGCCGGCCAGGCGAGGAGCATGAACATTCCAAGCGCCTTCACCGTTCTTGCCATGACAGACGGAGCATTTGCCCTGGTATAAATCAGCACCGTTATCCAGATTACCTGTCACTGTTTCCGGAGAAGGGGTGTCAGGCAGGCTTTCAATATAAGCGATGACGTTGCTGATGATCTGGTCATTAGCCAATGTAGCGGCCATCGGAGCCATCTGGGCGCCATAAATATCGCCTTCAGCAGTACCACGGACCCCAGTCTTAAAATAGGCGATCTGTTGACGCAGGTACCAGTCTTGTTGACCGGCCAGACGAGGAGCATTCAGTGCTTGGTTACCTTCGCCATTGGCGCCATGACAGGCTGCACAGACAGCGTAGTTGGCCTGGCCAAGCTGGGCGTTTCCGGCGGCACCTGCCTGGGTCTGGGCAAAAGTCTTCTGGGTCGCAAGCCAGGCATCATAGTCAGCACGCTCTTCAACCACCACAGAACCGCGCATGACGAAATGGCCTAGGCCGCAATGCTCTTCACACAGAATGTCATAACGGCCGATTTTCTGTGGTTCGAGCCACATATAGGTCACCGAGCCGGGAACCATGTCCATTTTTACGCGGAACTGAGCAACGGTGAAGTCGTGCAGTACGTCCTTGGAACGCAGCAGCAGATGAACGTTCTCATCCACAGGGAGGTGCATTTCCTTAGATTCAACGATGATATCGTCACGACCGTTAGGGTCTTCAGGGTTTACACCAAGCGGGTTGTCATGTGTGATATAAGCTGTATCGGCAGTGCCCAGGATGCCATCTGCACCTGGATAGCGAAAACTCCACTGCCACTGTTGGCCAACGATCTCGACCTGGTGGGCATCGTCCGGAACCTGCACAAAGCTGGCCCATACAAAGAGGCCGGGGGCCAGCATGGAGGCGACACCAACGGCAGTAAGGGAGGTGAGCCACAGCTCCACCTTCTTGTTTTCAGGTTCGTAGTTGGCCCTGCGGTCCTTGCTATAGCGGTATTTCCACACTGCGAAGGCAAGAAACAGGTTGATGGCCAGAAATACAAAGCCGGACACCCACATGGTGATAAGAATGGTGTTATCGATTGCACCCCAGTTTGAGGCGATTTCCGTCAACCACCATGGGCTCCAGAAGTGGAAGACCACAGTGAGGACGATCAGAGTGAGAATTGCGACTACGATTGCCATATATTTCCAGTCCTTAATTTACAACCTGCACGCAAGTCTAGGGACCAGCGACAGAATTTTCAGTTTTACTAAAATTACTCCACCAGCCCCATCATCCGGACGTTAAGGATGCAAGGGCAGTTGAAATTTGGGGAATTCTGGTTTTTCGGGAAGGAAACGAAGCGTATTTTAGACAACAAGCCTTTGGCGAGGAATGTCATGTTGTTCTTGGGATAATAAATGGACATCTTTTTGTCTAGTTTATAGCAACTGGCGGCCAAACTACCCACACATGTCGGGAGCCTCTCGACATGCACTTTACTGGCTGTTTTGAATACTTTTTGCGTTATTTCCACATCCGCAGCCGATCACGTTTATTCGGCCTTTTGGTCAGGGCGTGATGGTAATCCATCACCCTATTCAGGGCAAGGTATTTTGGGGCTTCAAGGGTAAATTATCGTTAAAATTCAGCCTCTTTTCTGATTTTTCATTGACATGGGTCAATTTTGGAAAAATGTTATGCACAATGCTCCCCTCAACCCGGGGGATTATCCCCAGTAGGTGAGATTTCTTCCGATTTCGGCGTGTTTTGAGGGCTAAGTCGGCACTTCCCGGCATCCCTTGAAAATTTCGCCATGACCAGCATAGCAATCAGGATAACGAAGGTGCCAAAAGCAGATTCGATAGCTGAAACAGTGTCCTTGATACTCAGGGCATATAGAAAGGAAATGAAGGTGGCTGCGCTGATCAAGTAGAGCAGATAGGCAAAACCGATCAGGAGGTAGGCGATAATTTTGCTCATGGAATTACAGTTTTCTCTGGTTGCCTAAGCTAGTTGTGTAAACAGGTTGTCGTATCCCTGCAGGGGGCTTATTGTAATACCAAGAGGCCATTTTTGCATTTAAAGATAATTGCGCAATTTTGATCAGGTGTGGTGTTCAGGCAACAGGAATACTACGCCGAGATGCACTCCCGTTATCGATAATGCAAAAACATGATAAAACTGGCGTATTTTGATTATTCCGAGTCATTTTCCAGGGTGTTCAGGCAACAGTAATGGCAAAACCCGGTTCAGTTCAGACGCCTGCCTGACTAGGAAGACCGGTGGTCAGTGCATCACGACGGTAACGAGCGACACTTATTTTTCCGGTAGGAGGAGCCTGACATGAATGTCCATATCATCAATTTCCCTGAAACCCGCATCGCCGCCCTGGAACACCATGGGCCTGAGAGTCGGACCTATGAGTCCACCATGAAATTCATCGAATGGCGCAGGGCCAATGGCATCAAGCCCGGGGATGGTGACACCTATGGGATTCATTATTCTGATCCCAGGGTCACTTTCCCGGAAGATTACCGTCTGGACATCTGTGTTTCCGTGGATCGCGAGGTGAGTGAGAACCCGCAGGGTGTGGTGAATAAAGTCATCCCCGCCTGTCGCTGTGCTGTTGCCCGCCACAAGGGCTCACGTGAACATGTGGCTGCCGCGGAGTACCTGGTGTTCGACTGGTTGCCAGACAGTGGTGAGAAAATGGGCGACTTCCCGATCTTTTTTCACTACGTCAATGTGGGCCCGGATGTCCGTGAGGCTGACATGATTACCGATGTGTACCTGCCTTTACGGTGATACAACTATATATAGTCAGTAGACAGACTGCAGGCAGACGACAGATCGCGAGTTGAAGGGGGGGCAAGCCCTCCCTTTCTCCCAGACCCGGATGCTCTTTCGTATGGACAGGGGGGGAGCGGGTGTATATGCTTGCGCCTCCCATGAAAACCCCCACCAGAACAGTTCAACTCCTGATATTTATTGCCCTGATTGGCATTCAACAGGCCGGTTTTGGACATGGTTCTGTGACTGCTGACGAAGATCTCTGCATCATTAAAATCGGCTTCTACAGTGCCCATTTCAAGATTTACCAGCCTCGTACCCGGGAGCATACGGATTATTGCGAGGATCTGCCGGATACCGGTGAAACCGTGTTTGTCATGGAATATACCTATGGTGATCTTGGCGGCGTGCCGGTGGATTTCAGGATTATCCGGGATATCACCAAGCTGGGACGTTTTGCCCGAATCTCGGATGTTGAAGCTCTCAGCCAGGCTGAGATCGAGGCGGCCACGGTCCTATACCGTCCACCTGCCAGACAGCCGGATGTCTACACGATCAGCCACTCCTTTGAGGACGCGGGGAATTATCTGGGTATCGTGACTGCCCGGCACCCGGAAACCGACCAGTTGTACCTGGCAGTATTTCCCTTTGAGGTCGGCTATATCGGCTACGGGTATGTCCCTTACTTCATTCTGTTCGCCATGTTTATCCAGTCCATTTACTGGTGGATGAACCGCGACAAGCGGCGCCAACCAAGCCAAAGGTTGGCCTGAGGACCCTGAAATGATGTCTGCTCTTTTTAACCAAGCCAGAACCATGCTTTACCTGCTGTCATATGCGGTTTTGCTGTTGGCGGCCCAGTCAGTATCCGCCGCTGCCGGTGACAGTTATTCGTCCAAGAATGGCCGCTTCCGGGTCAGTTATCAGAGCCAGTTGAACCCTGTGGTCATCAATCAGATTCATGCCTGGCAATTACATGTCACGGACGCGGATG